>CAYUFW010000263.1:2118-11897 GCA_964443915.1 uncultured Pirellulaceae bacterium | reverse complement strand
GAATAAACGGGCCGCCTCGAGCGTCTTATTACCTGTGGTGCCTGCGCGAGATTTTTCGGACGGGCATGGCATCGCCGCGTTCACGAAGTGGTACGATGACTTGGGGCAGTTGGATCGGGTACCAGCGCAACGTGCGTGGGCTTTCACATCGATGTGGCTGCCAACAACTCGTTGCTCGCCGTGCTCGGCAGCGCCGGGATGTTCCTGATGATCGCGGCCGTGGTGTCGGCGGCGAGTCTGGCGTCGGCGTCGTCACATCCGGTGATTCGCGTAGCGGCAAAGGCATGTCGAGAATGCAGCCGTGCCCCTGCCAAGTGACCAGGGGTATTATTCCTGTGTTGTAAGCGCCTTACAGAACCGTTCTTGGCGCGGGGGTTAGGCTTCAGGGGTTGTTTCTTTCAACCCTTGATACAGGAGAACCCCTATGGGACACGGAAGCGATGCAGGGCGGCACGTGGTGTGGCGTCAGCGATTGGAGCGCTTTGCAGGCTGGACGGGTACGGTCGCCGAGTTCTGCCGCCGAGAAGGTGTGGCGCAGCCGACTTTCTATCAGTGGCGGAAACGGCTGCAACTGGCAGGTGAGCCGGCGACTGTTGACGCGACGGAAGGTCTTGCCGGGGCACGCGTGGCGGAGGAGGCGACGCGGGGACGTGCTCGGTTCGTGGAATTGTCCGTGGCTGCCGCGGCAGCGGTCGAGATCGAGTTGCCCAACGGTGTGGTGGTGCGGGTTCCTGCCGATCGCGAAGCCACGCTTCGAGTGGCGATCCGCACGGCGGGCGAATGGGGAAGCCGCGGCCAGGACGCGCAGTCGCAGGAGGTGTCGTCATGATCAGCCTTCCTGCGAGTGTCCGCGTGTATCTGAGCGACGCGCAACGATTGCTATTGCGATGCAGTAACTGGGAAGTCAGTAACTGGACGCGGCACTAGCTGGCGGTGACGGCGAGCGTCGTGATCCTCCGCACCTGGGAGTTTCATGGCCGCACCACTCGCCGAAGCGTTGCCATGCTCGTTGCCCTGGCCCTGGTGGCATGGATCATCGTGAAATTCGGCGATGCCACCAGCGCTTACCTGTAGGCTGATTTTCGGGCACCGGATGCGTGGGCCGTTCCCACCCGGTAAATCGTGGCCGGGGCTTCGAGCAACTGACCGGCTTTTGCGTGGAGGCCGGGAAGTTCGCGTATCTGCAATGGAAGCGAGGCACGAAGAAGCCCGAGCCGATGGCCAAGGTATGGGACTCGGCCAGCGGCAAGATGATCGAAGTCTACAACTGCCCCGACTGCCCCCAGCCGTTCATCCCGCTGCGTCGGAAGGCAAACGATGCGGACGGCCGAGGGTTCGACCACTGCCCGAAGTGCGGCAAACAGACCTTCCAGGTGGACAAGGCCCAGGGCATCATCGCTTTTGATTGAGGGTGCCAATCCAATTTCGGCCAGACAGGAGTCTCGGCGGAATTCGATTCCGCCGAGAGTCGAAGACAGCCAAGGATTTCAGACGTGATTACCGCTTCACCGCACGGGCGTACTGGATCGGCAGAATGGTCTCGGCCTTTTCCGATCCAAGCTTCACGGCAGCGTGGTAAGGCCAGTACGGGTCACGCAGCAACTCCCTCGCCAGCAGGACGAGATCGGTGTGTTGGTCCCGAACAGTCTCGTTCGCCTGATGCGGATCGGTAATCATCCAGCCCACGGCGGTTGGCACGCCCGCTTCTCGACGGATGCGGCTCGCCACCGGAATCATGAACCCCGGACCCCACGGAACCTTCGAGATGTCCGGGGTGAGGAACCCCTGGCTCACGTCGAGCAGGTCGAGTCCAGCAGCTTTCAACCTGCGCACCAGTTCGATGGACTCCTCGACAGTCACGCCGCCTTCGATCCAGTCTGTTACCGAAAGTCGGACCGTCAGCGGCAAGCGTTCCGGCCAGACCTTGCGGACGGCGGCAAACGTCTCCAGCAGAAACCGAATCCGATTGTCAAAGCTGCCGCCGTAGGCGTCCGTGCGGTGGTTGGCCAGGGGCGAGTAAAACTGGTGAGCGAGGTAGCCGTGGGCGAAATGCAGTTCCAGCCACTCGAAGCCCGCCGCCAAGGACCGCTTGGCTGCCGCTACGAAGGCCATCTGAATCCGTGTGATGTCCTCCGCAGTCATCGCCCGTGGAACCTTCGGAAGATTGGCACCGAAGGGAACCGCAGACGGGGCGATGGTATCCCAGCCACCGTTGCCTGTCTCGATCTGGTCGTCCCCCTCCCAGGGCTTGTTGGCGCTGGCTTTACGACCGGCGTGAGCCAATTGGATACCGGACACCGCCCCGTACTGCTTCAGGAAGTGGCTGATGCGGGCGAACGGCTGTACATGGTCGTCCAGCCAAATTCCGCTATCAGCAGGGCTGATGCGCCCTTCGGGTGAAACGGCGGTGGCCTCGACGACGACCAGCCCAGCGCCACCCACGGCACGGGAGCCGAGATGCACGAAATGCCAATCGTTCGGAAACCCGTTGTCCGACGAGTATTGGCACATCGGCGAGACGGCGATCCGGTTCCGCAGCACGACATCCTTCAGCCGGAATTTGTCAAACAGACCCGCCATGAAAAACCCCTCCGTTCGACCCAGCGGTCTTCACCACGCAAACTGGGACCGGATTGTATGGCGGCGAGCCCCGCTCGGCCAACCCCGATGTAGAATAACGACTGCGAACAGGGAGGAAAACCAAGTGATTCGGGGCAAGTTGTCGGTGGGATTGGCGGAGAGCAAACGAGGGAGTCAAGTAGTGGATTGACGGCTTTGGCCCGCCTTGTTGCACTTCGCCCAACCAAAAGAATGAACGAGAGCGGCGGTTCCGGCGGTTCGCCAGTGGGCGCTCACTCGGCCGGCGCCGGATGATCGCGGTCGTTGCCTTGACTGTCCGCCAAGGCATCCGCATCGCGCAGGCCGTCTCCTGGTACTCAGACACGCTCCTAGGGAAAGACTGCCGCCGCGAGCTTGGCGGCTGAATCGGCCTCCAGCACCACGCGGAAACCGACGTTAAAGACACGCTGCCAGGGTTCATACGCCAAGCGGAACGACGAGCGGGCGCGGTGGGGGCGGTCGTACCACGAGCCGCCGCGGACGACCTTCTTGCCTGCCGCCGCCGGGTTGTCGCGGTCGTCACCGGGGCTGTAAGGATAGGACCGGTACACGCTGCGAGTCCATTCCGCGACGTTGCCGTGCATGTCGCTCAGGCCAAACGCATTCGCCGCGTACTTGCCGACCTGGTTGCTGACCACGGAGCCGTCGTCGACGCTCTCGACGCTCGGAATCCAGCGCGGCGAGTCGCCACGGCAGAGGTTGTTGACCCGCTGGTCAGCCAGGTTGGCCAACTGGCTGAAGTCGCTGGTGCAGGCGCCGAAGTACAGGGGCGTCGCGGTCCCGGCGCGGCAGGCGTATTCCCACTGGGCTTCGGTGGGCAAGTCGAACTTGGCACCGGTCTCCTGCGACAACCAACGGCAGAAACCCGTGGCCTGGTTCCAGTTGATGCGGATTGCCGGTTGCCGCGGGTGATTGGCCGCAACGCCGCGGACGTTCTGGTCCTTGTTCAATACGCTGATGTAGGCGCTGTCGTGCGTTGGGTCGAACAGGGCGTACTGGGCGTTGGAGATCTCGAACTTGCCCATGTAGAACGGCCGCTCGACGCGGACGACCGACGGCGGATACTCGTCCGCTTCGCCTGCGCCGTCCGTGGCGCCGATCACGAATTGGCCGGCGGGAATCAAAGCCATCTCTAGGGACAAGCGTTGGGGCAGTTCGATCTTCAGTTCCGGCGGCAGGCCGGATGCCTGCTGGCGACGTTTGGCTTCAGCCGCGTCAAAAGGCCAGTCGGCACAGGCGGGCGCTGCGGTCGGCCTCGGCGGCAACGGCGGCGGGGCGACGTAGGCGACTTGTTCGGCCGGCAGTTCCGGAATCGCCTCCGGATCCTCTGGCCGATTGGCGAACCGCGTCCGCATGTCCAATCGCCGGGCTTCCATCGGCGAGTGGCCGCGGCGATGCTCGTGCCACGTGCCGTGATCGGGCACGTTCAAGTCGATCCAAGTCACCAGCCGGTCCCACGACTCGGCGTCCAGTTGGACGTTGTAGTGGCCTTTCTCCAGCAGTTGGACCAGTTGGCTGACGGAAGCGTGGTACTCCAGCGGCTGCTGCAAGTGGTAATCGCTCTCCGGACCCGGTCGGCGGACGAACGGGTGCAGGGCGACGTACGAAGGCGTGAAATTACGCCAGCCGGGCTCCGTCTTGGCGGTGAAATCAGCCAGCGGCTTGCCGTCGTGCTGACGCTGACCATCGTGACAGCCGACGCAGTAGCGGTCCAGCACGGGTTGGACCTCGCGCTGGAAGCTGAACCCGCGCACCGGGCCGTGCCAGGGCGTGATCGCCGCCGGGCGTGTTTGGCTGGCGTGCCGGTACTGCGGCGGCGGGCCGGAATTCTGCGATTCGTGGCAGCCCACGCACGACAGGACTTCGCCCGGCATGGCCGTGAACCAGCTGCGCATGATCTGCAGCGCCCGGCCTTGTTCGTCCAACGGCTGGACGGCGATCGGCGTGTTCGCGGGGACCTTGAAAACCGCGGAGCCGTCCGGATTGACGGGCACGGTGCCGTGGATTCGGCGCACATCCCAAGGCCCGTCGATGCCGACGTGAATGTGCCCGCCCATGCCCGGATAGGCGTAGTGGTACGCATAGACGCGGAGTTTCTTCACCGTTCCGCGCGGCACGTCCCGCAGTCCTTCGCCGCGGTACACGTCGGTCAAGTAGACCGTAGCCTCGTCCTGAGCCAAATCGACGCGGTCCGGTACCACCGGCGGCCGTTTGACCGTCTGGACGGGGACCGGTTCCAGCAAGGCATAGCCGGGCTCTTCCTTGAGCAGCAACATGTTGTCAAAAACATCGACCAAATAGAGCCCCCACAGCGACGACGCCGTCGGCTGGCAGGACACCAGGAAGTATTTTTCGTTGAGCGGGAAAGGATGGAGAAACTTGGGCCAGGAGCCTTCCACGAGTCCATCGCGGATGACCGGATCGACCTTCTGCCCGTAACCGGGAATCCGCTGCACGGCCCCGTCGGCTTCGCGTCGGCCGTGGGCCGGGTCGAACAGCACCAACTCGCCCATCCGCGGCACGCCGTGGTGGCCGGAGATCACGGCGATGAACTTCGCCGGATCGTTGGGAATCGGCCGGGCGTAGAAGATCGAGTTGGGCCACATGGAGTTGCTGGCGTAGTACTCCATCTGCCCCGTGCCGTCCGGGTTCATCTGGAACAGCAGCCGCGAAAAGTAGTGCGGCAAGTCGGAGTATTCCCAGCGGCTGTACAGCACGCGGCCGTTGTTCAGCACCGAGGGACACCAGTTGTGGTCCTGGTCGAAGCACAGCTGGCGGAGGCCGCTGCCGTCCGGGTTCATCAAGCACAAGTTGGCGACGGTGTTGCCGCCGCCCACGCAGGGGACGCCGGCAAAGCAGCGCGTCGAGGCGAACACCAGACGCTCGTCCGGCAGGTAGCAGGCGTCATAGTTGTCCACGTCCGGCGGATCGTCTGGCGTGATCTGCCGCAAACTGGCGGACGAACCGTCGACGCCAATCTCCCAGACCTGCCAGCGGCGGTTCTTGCCGGGCATCGAAAACAGCATCTTCGTGCCGTCGAAGTGCAGATCGACGTCGCCGACGAACTCGCTGTTGGGCGGCTGGTACAGCGTCGCCACGCGTCCCTCGGGCCGCACCGGCGCCAGCACGGCGATCTGGTTGTCGTAGCCGTCCCGCGGCAGCGCACAGTTGCCCTGCCAATTTTGCGGCAGCCCCAGCCGGTCGGCCTTGCGGCGGACCAGCAGCAGGCGGTCGAAGCTCAACAGCGGATTGGCCAGCAAAGCGTCCTGACGCAGTTGGCCGGCGTCGCGCGCGAGACTCGTCGCAACGTCCGCGGCGGGCTGGTCGCCCCGTGCCAGAGCCAATTCCAGATCCGTCACCCGACGCTCCAAGTCCGCCAGCCGCTTGAGGAATTCCGCTGCCCGCGGATACCGCGGCCCGAACGCGCTGCCCAGATCTTCGATCGCCCGCCGCAGGGCAGGCAGGTTGATCGCTTTCACCTCGGCGGGCCGGTAGCGGAACAGGCACACCCGCTGGTACAACTCCAGCCAGCGGACATCGTCGGCCGGGACTTCCGCGCCGGCCAGTTGCTCCAACTCGCCCTGCAACAGCCGCGCGTCGCCGCCCAATTCGCGCAGGGCCTGTTGAATCATCTGCTGCGGCAAGTCCGCCGCCGGCACGGCCAACGAGTTGGCCGTGCCACGCGAGCGATGCTGCTGCGGCAAGTCCGCGGGCGCGGCGGCGCTCAGCCACTCCAAGTGCCGGCCGCCCGGCAAGTGCTGCCGCACCCAGCCGCACTGCAGGGGATAGTCGACTTCCAGTTGGTTCCAGACCGACGCGTACGACAGTCGGCCCAGCCGGAAATAGAACCCGTGTCCGCCGCCGTTATTGTGAATCTTGAACAGCAGGCGGTTCTCGCCCGGCTGGAGGGCCAAATTGACGCGATCCTGATCGGGAGCCGGACCGCGGGGGATGTCGTGGGAGTGTACCTTGCGGCCGTTGAGCCACAGCTCACAACCATCGTCGCTGCCCAGGCTGGCTTCCACCGCCACAGCTGCCGGGACTTTCACGGTCCGGAACAAGTACGTCGAGGCGCGATGGCTGCCGTCCAGCATGTGGACTTGGCCGTCGGTCCACTCCGGATGCGGGCGCCACAGCGGCTGGCCGTCGGGCGACTTAGCCTGCAGATCCACGCCCTGCTCCGGAAACAGGGCCTCCGAGAACGCGCTGACTCGCAGCGGGCCGGACGTGTTCCAGACGCCGAGTTCCACCTGCTGCGACGCGAGCCGCTGGACGACCGCCGCCCGCGTAGCCAGCATCGTCTCGGCCCAACTCGACTTCTTGACGTAGCCGTCGCCTGGAGAGTCGGCGGCATGGGCGGCGGTCAGTGGGGCGGCACAGACCAGACTGCATACCCAAACGCTCGTCCATCGCCACGGCCGCAGCCATGCACCATCCGTCATGTTCGCATCCTCCGGTAGGTTTCCAGCGGTAGGACCTGCCGCAACGCCGCGGACCGGCAACGGCAGGAGATGTCAGGCAGGCGGTGCCGAGCCGGCGTCAACGGCGCTATCGGCACACGAGGGTGATTGTAGCCGACGCGAGGCGGTGCAACCACAGCAAAGAGAACAAATTGCGAGCGCATCCGGACGCGGCACAAGCCGCGCAACCGCCCGTTTCCTTCGGACGCCGTGCGGGCTACAATGCCCGCCATGCAAGTCATCTCGCTCCAATCCGGCAGCAACGGGAACTGTATCTACGTCGAGGCAGGCGGCGTGCGGTTGCTGTTCGACGCGGGCATCAGCGGACGCCAGGCCGAGTCGCGGCTGGCGGCGCGCGGCCGGGACATCGCCGCCGTGGATGCGGTCCTGATTTCGCACGATCATCGCGATCACGTGCGTTGCGCCGGCGTGTTCCAGCGGAAGTTCGGGATGCCCGTGCACGCCACGCGGCGGACGATCGAGGCGGCCGATGCGTACTGCGACCTGGGAGTCATGACGGACGTCCGTTACTTCGAAGCCGGCGGCGGGCTGCGGTTCGGCGAAGTCGTCGTCGAGACGATTCCCACGCCGCACGACGGTGTGGACGGCGTGGCCTTTGTGGTGGACGACGGACACCGGCGTCTGGGAGTACTGACGGATTTGGGGCACGTATTTGACGGCTTGACTTCCGTCGTCCAGTCCCTGGATGCGGTCGTGTTGGAAAGCAACTACGATCCCGCGATGCTCGCCTGCGGCTCGTACCCCGAGTCGCTGAAACGCCGCATCCGTGGACCGCGCGGACATCTCTCGAACCTCGAATCGGCCGAACTGCTGAGCCGCGCCGCGGGCGGCCCCCTGCGGTGGGCCTGCCTGGCCCATCTGTCGGCCGAAAACAACACGCCTCAGCTCGCCTTGAACTGTCACCAATCCGTGCTTGGCTCCTGCCTGACACTGCACGTCGCCAGCCGCTACGAACCGAGCCTCGTGCTGGAGGTGTAGACGAGTCCTTCTCAACACAAGGGGAGAGAACGATGCTGACCGCCGTCCGTCTAATTTGCGTGATTTTGTGCGGCGTGGTCTTTGCGCCGCCGGCCCTTGCCGCTGCCCCGGAGCGCGCCAACGTCGTGTTCTTCTTGGTCGATGATCTCGGCTGGCGCGACCTGGGCTGTTTCGGCAGCACGTTCTACGAGACGCCCAACGCCGACCGCTTGGCGCGGGAGGGCATGCGGTTCACCAACGCCTATGCAGCTTGTCCCGTGTGCAGCCCGACGCGGGCCAGCATCATGACGGGGAAGTTTCCCGCACGGCTGGCCACCACGGATTGGTTCGGCGCGGCTCAGCCGGACGCCTGGAAACGCAACACCCGTCTGCTGCCCGCCCGCTACGAAGACCGTGTGCCGCTGGCGGAGGTCACGTTGGCGGAAGCGTTCCGGGAAGCCGGCTACGCGACGTTCTTCGCCGGCAAGTGGCACCTGGGCCCGGAAGGCTTCTGGCCGGACAACCAAGGTTTCGACATCAACCGAGGCGGCTGGACCGCTGGCGGGCCGTTCGGAGCCGGGCGGTACTTCTCGCCGTACGGCAATCCGCGTCTGGAAAACGGCCCGGAGGGCGAGCACCTGCCCGACCGCCTCGCCACGGAGACGGTCAAGTTCATCGAGGCTCACAAAGACCAGCCGTTCCTGGCCTGCTTCTCGTTCTATTCGGTCCACACGCCGCTGATGGCCCGCCCCGATCTGAAAGCCAAGTACGAGGCCAAGGCCAAGACGGTCCGCCACGACGGGCCGGACTGGCTGCCTGAAGGGACTCGCTTGGCGCGGCAAGTCCAAGATCACGCCGTGTACGCCGGCATGGTCGAAGCGATGGACAGCGCGATGGGCAAGGTGCTGGACACACTGGACCGCTGCGGAATCGCCGACAAGACGGTCGTGGTGTTCATGTCGGACAACGGCGGGCTGAGCACGTCGGAGGGCTCGCCGACCAGCAACGTGCCCCTGCGGGCCGGCAAAGGCTGGATGTACGAAGGGGGCATCCGCGAGCCGATGATAATCCGCTGGCCGGGCGTCACCCGCCCCGGCAGCACCTGCGACGCGCCGGTCGTCAGCACGGATTTCTATCCCACGCTGCTGGAGATCGCCGGATTGCCGCTGCGGCCGCAGCAGCACGTGGACGGCTGCAGTCTGGTGCCGCTCCTGAAACAAACTGGCTCCGTCGCACGCGAGGCATTGTTCTGGCACTATCCGCATTACGGCAACCAAGGCGGGGCGCCCGGCGGGGCCGTTCGCGCCGGCGATTGGAAACTGATCGAGTGGTACGAGGACGGCAAGCTGGAGTTGTTCGACCTGAAACAGGACTTGAGCGAGCAACACGACGTGTCGGATCAGCATCCGGATCGGGTCCGGCAGTTGCACGCCCAGCTGGAGGCCTGGCGCAAGGCCGTCGGCGCCCGGATGCCCACCACGAATCCCCGTTATGACCCCGCGGTGCAGGACGGCCGGTCGGACAAGCCGGGACGCAAGCCCTCCCGAAAGCAGGCGAGACGAACATGACGATCACCGCGGCCCCCACCCGCCGCTGCGGACGTGCCGAGCCCCAGAACCGCGCCGGCAAGCTAACCATCTCCGAATTGGGGTCAGGCAACCAATCTAATGCCATTTCCAGTTTCTAACTTCCTCGTTTCTAAAGTGCGGTGGCGTTTGATGT
>CAYUFW010000263.1:0-2108 GCA_964443915.1 uncultured Pirellulaceae bacterium | reverse complement strand
CCTCCCGAAAGCAGGCTAGAGGAACGCGACGATCACCGCGGCCCCCACCCGCCGCTGCGGACGTGCCGAGCCCACGAACCGCGCCCGCAATCTAACCATCTCCGAATTGGGGTCGAGCAACCGATCTAGCTCGTAGGGCATCCGACGCTCCGCATCGCAAGAAAATGGAGCCTCCAGATTCGACGGCCGCGCCGGGCGTGCATTTTCCCGGCCCTTAACGGCAAGCCGGGTGCAGCGTCTTGCTGACGCAGCCGTGGTGGGCTTGCGCGGCGGTGGCGGCGAAGTCCAGCAGGTAGCCGCGGCGCGGCGTGTTGTTCCACGGCGGCAGGGCGGCGCGGCGGCGGGCCAGTTCCTCGTCGGTCACGTGCAGCGTGATCGCGCCGGCCAGCAGGTCGAAGGAGATTTCGTCGCCGTTCTGGACCAGCGCGATCGGACCGCCCACGGCGGCTTCCGGCGAGCAGTGGACGCCGATCGCGCCGTGCGAGACCCCGGACACGCGCGTGTCGGAGACCATCGCCACCTTGCCGTCCAACTCCGGCACCGCCAGCGCTGCCGAGGCGATCAGCACCTCGGGCATGCCGGCGGCGACCGGGCCCAGATATCGCAGCACGATCACGTGGCCGGGACGGATTCGCTTGGCTTCGACGGCGACCGCCACATCCCGCGCTTGGTCGAAACAGACGGCCGTCCCGCGGAAGTGCGGCTCCTGCATGCTGGACACCTTGAACACGATCCCGTCCGGGGCCAGGTTGCCGAAGCAGATCTGCATGTCGGCGTACGCCTTGAACGGCGCGTCCGGCGGCGCGATCAGCTGCTGGCCCGGCGGCGGCGGGAGCACATCGGCCAGATTTTCCGCCAGCGTCCGGCCGCTGACGGTCAAGCAACTGCCGTCCAACAGTCCTTGTTGCAGCAGGTGCTTCAGCAGCACGGGCGTGCCGCCGATGCGGTGCAGGTCGACCATCGTCAGCTTGCCGCGCGGGGCAAAGCTGCACCAAACTGGCGTGCGGCGGAAGATGGCCTGAAAATCGCGGAGCGAGAACTCGACGCCGGCTTCCCGCGCCAAAGCCAACAGGTGCAGCACGCCGTTGGTGGAGCCGCCGATCGCGGCAATCGTGGCCGCTGCATTCTCGAACGCTCGCCGCGTGAGGATGTCGCGGGGACGGAGATCGCGTTCCAGCAGGTTCCGCACGGCGGCGCCCGCCCTCAGACATTCCTGGTGCTTGGCCTCTTCGACCGCAGGAATCGAGCTGGTAAACGGCAGCGACAAGCCGAGCGCCTCCAGGGCGATTCCCCAGGTATTGAAGGAAGCCGCAATCCCGCAGCCGCCCGGTCCCGGACACGCGGAACGGATGATCTGGCCGGCTTCTTCCTCGGACATCGCGCCCACCGACGCGGCGGCCTGGGCGTCGTACACGTCCAGGATCGTCACCTCGCGGCCCGCATGGCAGCCGGGCATGATCGTTCCGCCGTTGACGATCAAACCGGGATAATTCAAGCGAGCCAGGGCCATCGCAAATCCAGGCCCGTTCTTGTCGCAATGGTGCAGGCCGACGAGCCCGTCGTAGCCGTGGGCGCTCACCACGCACTCGGCCCCGTTGGCGATCATGTTCCGGGACGGCAGACTAGCGTTGCCGCCTTCGTGGCCCTGCGTGATGTTGTCGCTGATCGCGGGCACGCCGAAGGGGAACCCCAGCAAGCCCGCTTGCCGACAGCCCTCGGCGATCCGCTTGGCCAGTTCGTAGGCGTGGACGTTGCACAGGTTGCCGTCCAGCAGCGGCACGCCGATGCCGATCTGAGCTTTGTTCAAATCGTCGTCGGTCAGGCCCAGACCGTAATAGAAGGCGTTGATTCCCCGCTGCCAGCCGTGGGTCAGGTGACAGCTGCTCCAATTCAGAGGTGTGGTCGGGGACATTGGGATCGTGTGTCTTGAGTTTGTTCAGGATTTCGGATTTGAGATTTCGAATTCGGTCGGGCATTGCCGTGCTGGAGTGGCGGGCCCGAGCGTGATTGTACTCGGAGGATCCGGGGAACGCCAGCACGGCCAAGTGGCTCAATACCCAATGCGCTGCACGCAAGCCTCATATCTACGAAGAGGTTAGGAAGAGCCG
>CAYUFW010000262.1:9317-11916 GCA_964443915.1 uncultured Pirellulaceae bacterium | reverse complement strand
CTAGCACTTACAGTCGTCAAGAAGGGAAGTTAGAAACTGGAAACGGCACTAGCACCGCAACCGTCCTTCGACAGATCGAGGAAAAGAGTCCCGGACAAGGGCGGATACTTGTCGCGAAAAACGCCGCTCAGGGCAAGACCAAATTGAGCGAATCGGAAGTTGTCGCGGTGGCGGATTGCGAGGCCGCGTTCTACCGCAAGCCGGAAGCTTGCGCCACGGAAAACCCGGTCTACCGCAAGCTGGAAGCTCACGCCACGGAGAACCAGGACAGCGCTTTCTCGAACGGTGCCAAGTTCTCGGATTTTGCTCAGGCCGCCATCGTGAACCTGCGCCGGCTGGGCACGTGAATCAGCCCCTCGCGGCACATCTGGCTGGCCAAGTCGACCAATTGCTGCTGGGCCAGTTCGATATCGCGCAGCCGCGTGGGGCCCAGGGTCGCAATTTGACGCCGCAGCGTGCGGCCGGCCGCCGCCGGCAAGTAGCGGACCAAGCGTTCGATCAACTCGCGATTGGCGCCCGAAAGCGCCAGCAGCACGACTTGCGGTGCGGCGGCGCCGAACACGCGGGCCAGGGCGGCGTCTTCCAGCCGCACCAGGTCGTCGAAATCCGTCAGCGGCGGGAGGTCCGCCGGTTCCACCTCGCGCGACATCGCACCGTGGCGATGCTCCCGAGAACTCGTCAGCGACCGTCCTTCGAGGCAGGGATTCGTTGGTGGTGGCGTTGGGACGTGTCTGCCGTCCGCGGGGACGAGGGGCAAAATGGCCGGTTCCCCGCCTCGGTCGCAGCCGATCTCCGGCGGCGATTCCCGCTGCGCCAGACGCTGCAGTACCTCCGCTTGGCGTTCCGCCGGCAGACGTTGCAGCAGATCGGCGGCGCGCGCAGGGGGCAGGTGAGCCAGCACCAGACAGATCGTCTGTGCGTCTTCCTGGGCCAATCCGCTGGCCAGAGCCGCGGTCGGATCCTTGACCGGCGGTGGCAGGGGTGCGGCGTCGGAACACCGGTCGGGCTCGGGAGCCAGTCTCAGCACCGGTTCGGCGGCGGGCTTCTCGGCGATCGGGTCCGCGTTCTTGTCGGACGACTGACCCAGCGGGCCCGGCGTCGGCGGCACGCCGGCCTCCAGGAACTCGGCCAGGACCTGCTCGCGTTCGCCTGGCACGACGGCGCCCAGATCCGCACGGACGGCGCGCACTTGGACGGCCAGCTCGGGCGGCATCTGGCCCAGCAGGACTTCCGCCGTGGGCTCGTCCAGGCTGTCGATCAAGATCGCAGCTTTGCGAATTCCGTCGCGGGATTCGGTCATGACTTCGTGTCTGTCATCCAAGCCGTTAGCTTCAATTACGCCGCTCTTCTCAGCCATCGCTGCACGGCCTCAGCCGCCGCTTGGGGATTCTCTTGGATCGCCCGGCTGATCTCCAACCGGATGGTTCGCTCGGAGCTGGGCGAGTTCGGCGGGCTGGCATCACCGGCCGCACTGACGGCGTCGTCAGAAACATCGCCGGACGCCGTTCGCCCGCTGTTTCGGAGGAGCACATCCGCGCGGCGCCGGCTGCGGATCAGGAGCAGGACCCCAGCGGCCAGCAGGAACGCAACCACGATCAGAGCCTGATGGGCCGCCGCCCAGGCCACGGCGGCGGCGGGCCACGCGGCGGTCGCCGACTCGGTGGGCGACGGCAAATCCTCGTAAGAAGTCACCACGACTTGCGGGGATTGCCCCATCTCGGAGAGCGGCGGCGGCAGCAGTGCCAGCACGGCTCGCTCGACCGTCTGCTGGACTTCCTGTTCGACTTCCCGCAACGCTCGGCGGTCGGGGGACGCGCCTTCCGCGTCCGTGTTCCGCTCGCGCCAGACCTGGGCGAAGTAGCTCTTCGGCAGATCGATCGAGGCGGACACCAGGGCGGGCGTGAAGGGGCGGCGAACGGCGGCCGAGGCCGCGTGCGGCGGTGGGGTCGCGGAAGTCTCGGCCAGGTGTACGTTCACGCCGACAATGGCCCCCGGATAGACCGCCAAGCGACTCTTGATTTTGGCGAGGAATTCCTCTTCCAGCCGCGCCTGTTCCGCACGGGCGGCGTAGCTGGCGGCGGCGGGGTCGGACGCATCGCCGCCCGGATAGGCGCGGCAAGCGTTCAGGTCGGAAACCGTCACTTGGGCCCGGTCCAAGCCTGCCACGTAGCCGACGACGGTGTCGCGAATGGCTTCGATTTCTTCGTAGTCCAAATGGCGTTTGCCCTCGGCACGCACGGCGACGACGGCGCGGATGTCGAAGGTCGGCGGAAAGCCGGGCTTCTTGATCTCGGCGTATTGCACCGAGGCGGTGTCAATGCCGTTCATCCCCGACAGGATCCGCGCCAGCCTCTTTTGCTCCGCCAGATGGAACCCCATTTCGGTTTGCTGCCGCGAGGCGAACGGATTGCTCTCGGCCGCGATTTCGTCCAGCGAGTCGTCGAAATCCGCCGGCAGGGCGTCGGCCGCATCCAGGGCGACCAGGTAGGCGTTCAGGTTCGCTCGGGGAACCAAAACCTGACCCTCGGCCAGCCGCGCCCCCGTGAGGCCGGCGGTCTGAAAGGCCGCGGTCATCTTGGCCAACTCTCGCGGGGAAAAC
>CAYUFW010000262.1:0-9307 GCA_964443915.1 uncultured Pirellulaceae bacterium | reverse complement strand
GTCCGGCCGTCCAACAGCGGCTCGGCGGGCCCGTCCGTCCGGCCGGCCCCCAGCATGATCAGACCGCCCAAGACGGCCACGGCCAGCGTCAGACACGCGACGCGCGTCTGAACGGTCAGCGCACGGTAACGATCGGCGACTTGTTCAGGCAGCCTGCAAAGCCATTCCATCCGGGAAACTCCGACTCTCCGGCCGAGTCCGGCCGTCGCGCGTCACGCGGCCCGCCGCGAGCCCGCGTCCGCATCGGCCAGACGCGGGAACTGGACGCTCATCGCGATGCCGCCTTCGGGGCAGGGGGCGACGGAGATCCGGCCGCCGCAGGCCGCTGCGATCTGCTGCACCTCGGACCACGGCATCGGCCGGGCATCTCCCGCCCCGGCGACGGCGACCAGGCCCGAGTCGATCAGCACCTCGACGGGCTGCGAACGGTCGTCTGCCACCTCGACCTCGACGCCTTGCTCGTCGCTGTACGCCGTGACGACGATTTCGCCGCCGGGGGAACTGGCCGACAAGGCGTTGCCAATCAGCCGGGTCAACAACAGCCGCAGGGTCCGGCGGTCGCCACGGACCATCGTGTACGGCGGCGAGTCGACCTCGATCGGAACCCGTCGCCGCAGGCTTTCGCGTTCCAAGGCCTCGCAGACTTCCTGCAGCAGGTCGCTGATGTCGAACTCCGCTAGGTCCGCCCCGGAATGGGGCGGATACGTCAATAGACTGGACATGGTTTTCTCCCCGCTGCGAGTAGGACGCCCCGGCCGGCCACCTGCGGACGGGCGCGCGGAAAAGCGGAGAGCTTGTACCCGAAAGCGGCCCCCGGTGTCAACGTGCGTTTTTCAGTTCAGCCCGTCGAGGCAGCAGGAATCCAACTCGCTGTCGGACTCCTGACGGACGCCCGTGACTTGTTCCATCAGCCAGGCGTTCGCATCCGCCAGCATCGCTGTCGTCAAGTCGTCGGCACAGGGGTACTGCCGCAAGGTGACGTGCAGTGCGGCGACGTGAAACAGCCGCAGTTCGTCGCAACTCTGCTGCAACGGGTACTCCAGCGAATCCCGGCCTTGGGCGATGAAGATCGGCAACTGCCGGATTTGACGCAGGCGTGCCAGCGGCGACAGCCCTTCCGGGAACGATCCGCCGATCGACAGGACGCCGGCAAACCGCTCGGGGTGCTGCAGCCCGACGCGCAGCGCCATCGTGCCGCCGCACTGAAAACCGCCCAGAAAAACGTGCTCGCGGGCGATGTGATAGCGGCTGCAGGCGAGATCGATGCTGTCAAGGACGCGCTGTTCCGCTTGCTCGATGGCGCGCGGCGTCTGACTCCAGCGGAAACCCAGCTCGCCGGGTAGCGGCGCGCTGCAGCCGCAGGGACCGGCGGCCACGTAATTCCGCAGGCTGAGGTGCGGCATGACCCGCCCCAACTGCCGCTGGTCGTCGCCGGGCCCGTGCAGCCAGACCAGCAACGGGTAGGCGTAGTTGGGCTCGTAGTGATGGGGAACAAACAGCGCACAATCGGGACTGCAGGATGGAAACAAGTGGTCCATCGCGCGGTCGATGCGAGAGACGAACCGAGGCGGCGTCTTGACCCGAGGGGTCCAACGTTGCATGCGATTCATGGTATCGAATTGAAGGCTGATCGTCGTGGATGAAGGGTAGGTTTCGGCGTTGTAAACCAGTCGCGTGCGTCTGTCAATGTCAACTGGTTTCCAGCGCGGCCGACAGGCGCCGCTGGCCGTCCAACAAGATGACCGGGCAACGTGGCGCGGTCAAACCAAAGAAAGGGAGCCCGTGCTAGCTGGTCGCCGCGGTCAACTGGTTCATCGTGCTCACCAGTCCCTTGACCGCGTCGACGCTCTTCTGGAAATCGGCCCGTTCCTGCGCGTCCAAGTCCAGTTCGATGACCCGCTCGACGCCGCCGGCGCCGAGCACCACGGGCACGCCCACGTAGTACCCGCCGACGCCGTACTCCCGATCGCAATAGGCCGAGCACGGAACCAGGCGTTTCTTGTCCTTGACAATCGCCTCGACCATCTGCGCCACGGCCGCGGAGGGTGCGTAGTAGGCGCTGCCGGTCTTGAGGAGATTGACGATTTCGGCGCCGCCGTCGCGCGTCCGCTGCACGATTTCGGCCAATCGCTGCGGCGCGATCAGCTTGGTAACCGGGATGCCGCCCACCGACGTGTAACTGGGCAGCGGCACCATCGTGTCGCCGTGTCCGCCCATCAGCAGGGCCGTGATGTCCTCGACGCTGACGCCCAGTTCCATGGCCAGGAACGTGCGGTAACGGGCCGTGTCCAGGACGCCCGCCTGGCCGACCACGCGGTTGGCCGGAAAGCCGCTGATCTGCCAGACGCGCTGCGTCATCACGTCCAGCGGATTGGTGACCACGATGATGATCGCCTCCGGGCTGGTCGCTTTCACTTGCTCCGCGACCGCGCTGACGACGCGGGCGTTGGTGACCAGCAAATCGTCGCGGCTCATGCCGGGCTTGCGGGGAATGCCGGCCGTAATCACGACCACGTCGCTGCCACGGGTGGCTTCATAGTCGTTGGAACCGGTGACGTTCGCGTCAAATCCCGCAATCGGCGAGGATTGCATCAAATCCAGAGCCTTGCCCTTGGGCATGTCCCCCGTGGCGGGAATATCGACCAACACGATGTCACCCAGTTCGTGGACCGCGCACCAATGAGCGGTCGTGGCACCGACAAAGCCGGCGCCGACGATCGTGATTTTTGCACGACGCCTCATAGCCTGAGTTCCTTTCGTAACGCGGAAGAAAAGGGCCCATGACCAGCTGCCCGCACGACGCCGTCCAGATCCGAAACCACTGGACTTCGTACTCACGAATATCACGAATATGAAGATCCGCGCGGGCAAGTCAAGTGGCTTGACAATTTTCCGAATCGCGTTATAGGGACCCTGCCGACAGGTCTTCGTCGGCGTTACACTGGGACCTTGCGAGGCCGAGCCGGAAATGGGTTTCCGCGCAGCCACGGGGCTGCTGTTCGGCCTTGCGATCTCCGCTCCGTGGGGCTTGTGACGCGCCATGCCTGCTTCGATTCCGGAATTTTGGCAACTGTTGTTGGACAGCCGGCTGGTGAGCGCCGACCAGTGCCAGCAGTTGATCGCCAGTTTCGGCCAGGTCCGAGGCGCCTCCACCACCGGCAACGCGCGCACGCTGGCCGAATGGCTGATTTCGCGTGGCGTGGTGACGCGCTACCAGGCGATGGTCCTCATGGCCGGCCGGTCGGGACCGTTTTTCTACGGCGACTACAGGCTGTACGATCGCCTCGAGAGCGGTGCGCTGGCGGGCATGTTCCGCGCGGTCCACGTGCCGACCCAACATCCCGTGGTGCTTCAGTTTCTGACGGGACCGGCGACGCAGGATCCGAAACAATGGGCGGCGCTGGCGCCACAATTGGAACTGCACGCGACGATCCAGCACCCGCATCTGCAACGATGTTTCGAGGCCGTCGACCTGACTTCCTATCGGTTCCTGGTCGTGGAGGATCTGCGCGGACAGAGCGCGGATCAGTTGCTCTTCGGCGGCCAGCGACTGCCGTATGCCGAGGCTTGCCGCTGCGCCCGCTGCGCCGCTCTGGGGCTGATGCCTTTGCACCAGCGCGGCTTGGCGCACGGCGACATACGTCCGGCGCGCCTCTGGCTCGAACAGAGCGGCAACGTCAAGCTGCTCCGGGAACCCGTCAGCGGCTTTGCGCCGGTGTACCTGTCGCAGCCGGACGCCAGCGGACTGCTAACGCTACGGGCCGACTACCTGGCGCCCGAATTCCTGCAAGAAGGCAAACCGCCGGATGCGCTGACGGACATCTATGCTCTGGGTTGCACGCTGTACGAGTTGCTCGCGGGCCAGCCGCCCTTCCCGGCCGCCGACCTGCGGTCCAAGATGCACCTGCACGCCACCCAGCCGATCCAGTCCTTGGAGGCGGTCGGCGTTCCCCAGCCGCTGGCCCAGGTCATCGCCTACCTGATGGCCAAGAATCCGGCGGTCCGCTACCAGCACCTGAACCAGGTGATCGCGCAGATCAGTCCTTTTGTGGACCCTGGCCGCTTGAACGTGGCCTCTCCGAAGCCGCCCGCGACGCAGGCGGCCTACGAGCGCGCGCTGCAACAACGCAAATCGCTCGCCGCCGGCGCCAACGCACCGCTGCCCGCCGGCCTGCCGGGCGGCGCGGCGGGCCTGCCGGGCACTCGGCCTGCGGCCGCGCCGGGGGCCGCCGTCGCCCCCACGGCCGGCGCTGGCTCGGGGACCCCCGCCGCGGCGGCCGGCGCCGGCTCCGTCCTCAAGGGCCGTCAACGCTACAAACCCAAGCAGCAGCGGTTGCTGTTCCAAGTGGGCATCGGCGTCGGCGCCGTCATCCTGCTGCTGATCGTGCTGCTCTTGCTCAACAGCGGCTCCGGCCAACGTCCTGCCAAGCCGAGCGGCCGCGACGCGGTCCCACGCGGCGAAATGCCCTCGGAGGGCCAGCCGACCGAGTCCACTGCTCAGCCCGGACAGCCCGCGTCCGCGAAGCCGTCTTCCAGACCGGCCGCGGAAGGTCCATTCGAGATCGTGCCGGACGACGGCAAACAACCTTGGGAGTCTCCGACCGCCGGCCGGGCCGTCTCGCTGCGTTATCTGCCGCCCGGCGCCCAGGTATTCTTGATCGCCCGGCCAGCCGATCTGCTGGCCAGCCCTGAGGGCCCGCGCGTGATCCAGGCGCTGGGACCGAGCTTTGCCGGCACCCAGGCAGCCTGGGAGGCAGCGGCCGGAGTCCCTCTCAGCGAAATGGCACAACTGATCGTCAGCTTCCAGGACCGCGGCGATCCCATGCCCCGTCCGACGCTGGTCGTCCGCCCGAAAACGCCTCTCACGAAGGAGTCGCTGGCGCAGAAACTGGGCGGCGCCGGCCCAGGGCAGGACTCGGCGGAAGTGTTCGCGGGCCACAACGGCTGGTCGTACTTCCTGCCTGCTGCGGAAAAAGGCGGCGTGCTGGTGATCGGCCGGTCTGAGGAGATCAAGGAAATCAGCAACGCCCAGGGCGCACCGCCCGTCCTTCCGGTGGCGCTGGAAAAGCTGCTAAGGGCGTCGGACGACCAGCGGCACGTGACGGTCTTGCTGGCCCCCAGCGAGTTGGTCACCAACTTCTGCCGCGACGGCCGGCCGTGGTCGTTTTGCGATCCCCGGCAGGTCCGCGAGCCCTTGGACTGGTTCTTAAGCGACGCGCAGGCCGCGATGTTCAGCGTCCACGTGGCCGACGTGACCTATGTCGAACTGACGTTTCTCCGCAGGCGGGGAACCGGCCCGGTGGAAGCGATCCAGGATCGCCTGCGGCAAATGCCGGAACGGGTCGAACGCTACATCGCCGCCCTGAATCCGTCTCCGTATTGGCGAGTCGTCGCGCTGCGTTATCCGCAGATGGTCCGCTATCTGTACGGTCAGACCCGCATCGGCGCCGAGGGGGACTTGACCGTGGTCAACGCGGCCCTGCCGCCCGCCGCCGCACACAATCTGATCTTCGCCACCGAGATGGCATTGAGTTCGCCCGTGGCCACCGCGGCGAGCGCGGCTCCCGCGCCTGTTCCGCCGGCCCGCCCGTAGCGGATGACCGAACCGCCGCGATTACCCATGTGTACGAATCCACGTTTTCCAAGGAACCGCGTATGGCAACGCATCAGGTCGTCCTGATTCCCGGCGACGGGATTGGCCCCGAAGTCACCGCGGCGGTACGGCGGATCTTCGCCGCCGCCCAGGCTCCGGTCGAGTGGATCGAGCATCAAGCAGGCATCGCCGCCCTGCAAACCGGCAACCACGTCCTGCCCGCGGAGACGCTGGACGCGATCGAACGCTGCGGCGTGGCGCTGAAAGGCCCCTGCACGACACCCGTCGGCGAGGGCTTCACGTCCGTCAACGTCGCCCTGCGGAAACGGCTGAACCTGTACGCCGCCGTCCGCCCCGTCCGCAGTCTCGAAGGCGTGCCGACGCGGTTCGAGAACGTCGACATGATCATCATCCGCGAGAACACCGAGGGGCTGTACAGCGGCGTGGAAAACGAAATCATCAACGACGTGGTGATGAGCATGAAGGTGGCCTCCGAAACCGCCTGCACGCGGATCGCCCGCTGGGCCTTTCGCTTCGCCACTCGCCGGGGCCGCAAGAAGATCACGGTCCTGCACAAGGCCAACATCATGAAACTGACCGACGGCCTGTTCCTCCGCTGCGCCCGCAAGATCCACGAGCAGGAGTACCCGAACATCGAGTACAACGAAACCATCATCGACGCGGGCTGCATGAAGTTGGTTCAGGACCCGACGAAGTTCGACATGCTGCTGATGGAAAACCTGTACGGCGACGTGGTCAGCGACCTGTGCGCCGGACTCGTCGGCGGCTTGGGCGTCGTGCCCGGCGCCAATTACGGCGATAAAGACGCCGTGTTCGAGGCCGTCCACGGCTCCGCCCCGGACATCGCCGGCAAAGGCTTGGCGAACCCGCTGGCGCTGCTCATGTCGGGCGTCATGATGCTGAATCATCTGGCCGACGCGCGGAACGACGCCGTGTGCCGCCAAGTCGCCGAGCGGATCAAGGCGGCCTACAACACGGCTTTGAAAGACGGCCAAAAGACCAGGGATCTAGGCGGGGAACTCGGCACCGAAGCCTTCACCGACGCAGTGATCCAGCGGCTGTGAGCGACTGTTCGGTGTTCGGCAGCCCGATGCAACGCCGCTTCCATCGGGCCCATACATCCCATCAATCCCGTGCTTCCCATTAGTCCCATTCCTGCTTGCCCCGTCACAGCAACCCGTACGCCCCCAGCGTCCGGCGCAGCTTGGCCTCGCCGGCTTCGTCCAGCGGCGTCATGGGCAGCCGCAACTCGCCGCTGTCGCGGCCCAGCAACTTCATCGCCGCCTTGATCGGGATCGGATTGGTGGCCAAGCCGAGCATGTCCCGGCACAACGGGAACAGCCGGTGGTGCAAATGACACGCCTTGCGCGCGTCGCCCGCTGCAAAGGCGGCGCACAACTGAATCAGCTCGCGGGGCATGATGTTGCCCACCACGGAGATCACGCCTTCGCCGCCGATGGCCAGCAGCGGCAGCGTCAAGCTGTCGTCGCCGCTAAGCACCGTCAGACCGCTGGCCGAGATGATTTGCGACGCCTGATCCAGCGACCCGGTCGCCTCCTTGACCATCGTCACGTTCTCCAACTCGCCCAGTCGGCAGATCGTGTCCGGTTCGATGTTCTTGCCCGTGCGGCCCGGAATGTTGTAGATGCACAGCGGAATGCCGACCGTCTCGGCAATCGCCCGGAAGTGCAGATAGAAGCCTTCCTGCGTCGGCTTGTTGTAGTACGGTCCCACCAGCAGCGCCGCATCGGCGCCTTCTTTGGCCGCCCACTTGGTCAAGCGGATCGCTTCGGTCGTGGAATTCGAGCCCGTGCCCGCCATGACCTTGATCCGCCCGGCCGCCGCCTGGACGACCTCGGAAATCACCCGTTCGTGCTCTTCGTGCGACAGCGTCGGACACTCGCCGGTCGTGCCGACCGGACAAACACAGGTGGTACCCGCCTGGACCTGGAACTCGACCTGAGCCCGCAAAGTGGGGAAGTCGATTTGCCCGTCCTTGAACGGAGTGACAATGGCCACGGACAGACCGGCGAAAGCAGAGCCTTTTCGAGTCATGGCGAAAATCCACGGTTAACAGGATGATCGATCGCAGCGGACCGGCCCCGCGCGCACGGTCCTTGGTGGCCCGCCATGATATCGCCCAAGCCGCAAGCTGGCAAAGGGGCCGTCCGCGATCCGCGTCGAAGCCGCAGCCCCGAAATCGCCAGCTCCGGCCAATCACGGCCGTTTCGCCCCGACACAATACAGGTTCTGCTTGCCGCGGATGAACATGCTGCCGCCGGTGAATGCTGGCGTCGCCAGCGATTCTTCCCCCAGTTTCGAATCAGCGACGGGGACGAAGGCATTGGATGCCCGGAAGACGTGCATCGTGCCGGCGTTGTCCATGGCGTAGATGTGGCCGGCCGCGAGGACTGGGGAAGGATAGAAGGACTCGTCAAACTCATGGGTCCAGAACTTTCGTCCCGTGCGAATATCGTAGCAGTTCACCATCCCGTACGCATCCCCGGTGAAGACAAACTCCGCCGTCGCCAGCGGACTGGCGACGTTCGGAAGATCGTCCTCGCCGCTCCAGGCCACCGTGCCCCCTTCGACCGATAGGGCCGACAGTCGCGCACGTTCATTGGCCACGATAACGGTGCCGCTCGCGTAGGCTGGCGACGGCGCCACTTCGCCGGAAAGACATTCCGTGGACCAAATCACCGCGCCGGTGTTCACGTCGTATGCGGTGGCCGTAGGATTCTCGGCAAGCACAACCATTTCGCGATCTCCGGAGACGGCAATCATGGGCGACGCCCACGACTCCCTGACCGCTCGCTTCTTCTGCCAGACCGTCTTTCCGGTGGCGGGGTCGAGCGCGTACAGGTTTGCGCCATGGCTGTCGTCAATCTGGACGAACAGGTGTCGGTACGCGATCAGCGACGAAGCATAGCCGTAGTTGCTCTTGGGAGTGCCGAACTCGCGGGTCCACGCAACCGCCCCGTTCATGTCGACCGCGACCAGATCGCCGGTCGAGAAGATCGCAAAGTAGAATCTCCCGTCGGTTGCTCCTGTCGAAGCCGCATGGCCGATTTCCTCGGTCACCTTCGGCAAAGCAGCCGGTTGTGGCGACGCTTGCCGCCAGAGCATGGTCCCGTCTGCCGCGTCGAAACAGTAAACCTCGCGAGCGCTCTCATCGGCGCCGGTCAGGAACACTCGCCCCTCCCAAACAACCGGCGAGCTTGCGCCCGGTCTTGGGATGGGCGTCTTCCACAGCACATTCTTCCCGGTCGTGGCATCAAAGTCGGTCGGCGGCGTGACATCGTGTGCAACGCCTTGGCCGAACGGGCCGCGCAGATTGGGCCAGTTACTCTTGATCGCGTCCATCGACGGCGCGGGCCTGCCCGCCGTCTGCTGCGCGGGGCGAGAATCACTCGCACGCTCGACGCGGGCCGCTGGCTTCGTGGCCCCGGTTGCCCCGGCCGCCGTTGCCCCGGCCCCCCTTGCCCCGGCCACAGTTGTCCCGACCGCAGTTCCGCCTTTGTGATCGGCCTTGTCGCACATTGCCCAGAGCCGATCGCCGATCACAGCAAACACCACCCCGTTGGCCACACAATGGCTGCTGTAGACCGTGTCTCGATCGTTCTTGATCCCCTCGTGCAGGTGTAACTTCTTGGCCGCCGACAAGATGCTCTTCCCCAGATACAGCTTCCCGTC
>CAYUFW010000261.1:1274-11923 GCA_964443915.1 uncultured Pirellulaceae bacterium | reverse complement strand
CACCACGTTGGCTTTGTTCCAGTGGTGCGGCGATTATCCGGGCTACGCCCAGATCGAACTGGAGCAGTCCCAGCCGGGCTGCCAAGCCATGTTCTGGGCAGGCTGCGGCGCCGATCAGAACCCGCTGCCGCGGCGGACGGTCGAGTTGGCGATGGATTACGGACGCCAACTCGCTGCGGCCGTCAACGACGTGTTGGCCCAAGAGATGAAGCCGGTGTCTGCGAAACTGGCGACCGACTTCCGCGAAATCGATCTCCCCTTCGCCACGTTGCCGACGCGGGAGCAGATCGAGCAGGACGCCAAGTCCGAAAACCGGTACACCGCAGCCCGCGCCAAGCTGTTGCTGCAGCAGATGGCCGGCGGCAAACCGCTGAGCCCGGCGTACCCGTACGCCGTGCAAGCCTGGCGACTGGGCGACGACATCCAGTTCATCACGCTGAGCGGCGAAGTCGTGGTGGATTTTGCGCTGCGGCTGAAGAAGGAGCTGCGCGGCCAGCGCACCTGGGTCGCCGGCTACTCCAACGACGTGATGGCCTACATCGCCTCCCGCCGCGTGCTGCAAGAAGGCGGCTACGAAGGCGGCGGCGCGATGGTCTACTACGGCCTGCCGGCACCCTGGGCGCCGGAAAGCGAAGACCTGATCGTGGCGGAGGCCAAGCGGCAAGCTGGACCGTAGTGCGCCTGCCCGGCGAGTCGCTTCAGGCTGCGGAAGCCGAGGCGACTTGGCGCGCCCAATCGGCGTCTGCGTCCGACGGCGGCGGCCAGGGCGAGCCGTCGTAGATGGAGTCGCGGTAGTAGGCCGCATCGTAGACGCGGTGCAGCACGGCCTGCAGGTCCAGCTCGACGTCCGGGTGAGGGTCCTGCAGCGGAATCGGGATCACCGGCAGCCAATGACTGGCAACTCCACTTGGATGGAAACTGCTTTCGCCCCAGGTTCCGAACCCCCCACCTCACTGCAGCGGCGACATCAGGCGGGCGACGCGGACGGCGACGCGGAACCAGAAGGAGTGCTCCAGCAGGTCTTCGGCGTGAGCCAGTTCGCATTGCTCGAAATCACGCAGCAACATCTCTTCGACTTGCGCGGCGAATTGGCGGTCTTCGACCAGCACGGTGATCTCGAAATTCAGCCGGAACGAACGGTTGTCCAGATTGGCCGTGCCCACGGCGGCCAAGTGATCGTCGACCAGGATCACCTTGTGGTGCATGAAGCCCGGCTGGTAGCGATAGATCTTCACGTCGGCCTGCTCGGCTTCTTTCAGGAAAGAAAACGAGGACAGATAAACCAGCAGGTGATCGGCGTGTTCGGGCAACATGATGCGGACGTCGACGCCGCGGAGTGAGGCCAGTTGCAGGGCACAAATGACTTGGGGATCGGGCACGAAGTAAGGGCTGGTGATCCACAGCCGCTGCTGGGCCGCGTTGATCATCTGGACGAAGAACAGTCCGCAGGTCTCCAGGTCGTCGGCGGGCCCCGTGGGCAGCACCAAGACATTCTGATCGCTGGAGGACGCGCGCCGCGGCGTCCAATCCAAAGCGGGAACCTCCTGCGCGGCCCAGTACCAATCTTCCATGAACGACAGCTGGACCGCATGGACGGCCGGACCTTCGAGCCGGACGTGGGTATCCCGCCACGGGCCGAAATAGGGATCGCGGCCAACGTATTCGTCGCCCACATTCAGCCCGCCTACGTAAGCGACGCGGCCGTCGACCACGACGATTTTGCGATGGTTGCGGAAGTTGATCTGAAACCGGTTCCGCCAGCGCCGGCTGCTCCCGAACGGCCGGATCGACACGCCGGCGGCGGTCAGGTCGCGTTCGAAGGTCCGCGAACGCCGCACGCCGCGGCTGCCGATCTCGTCGTACAGGAACAGCACGCGGACGCCTTCCTGGGCCTTGCGGACCAGTCGGGCCTTTAATTCCCGCCCCAGATTGTCGTCGCGGACGATGAAGAATTGGACGAGGACGTACTCCTTGGCGCTGTCGATCCGGCGGAAGATCTCGGCGAACGCCTCCTCGCCGTCGATCAGCAACTCGACGTGATTGCTGTGCGTGAACGCCATCTCGGCCAGGACTTCAAACACGCGGCGGGTCGACGAGACGTCTTTCAAGAACAAGCCTTGCTCGCGGGCCAGCCGACTGGCTTCCTGGACGATGTAGTGGATGGCCACGTCGCCCGCGCGGCGGGCGTTGACATACCCTTCGAACTTGTTGCGAGAGATGAGCCAATACAGCGGCAGGGCGATGTACGGGAACATGATCAGCGACAGGACCCAGGCGATCGCGCCCTGGGCCGTCCGCACGCCCATCACGGCGTGGACGGCCGTGAGCACGCCCAGGATCTCCACCCCGGCGGCCAACGGACCGAGCAACGACCAAAAAAACGTCCCCATGCGCGAACTCCCCGCAAGCGAAGCCGGGAGACCCACCAATCGCCCTCGGCGACGCAGCTCCGCGTGACACGTGGCCAACCTATATTATCTTATCATGGGCAAGGTAGGATTGCGTCGCAGCTCTTTCAGGCGAAGAACGGCTTCTGGATCGCGATTCGCAGGCGTGACCTCCGTGCGTGGCAACCGGCGGCGATCAGACAGCGCAGATTAGGCAGCGCAAATGATCCTGGACTGAATGTCCGCTAGCGGAGTTTCCTTGTGCGGAGCGGGAAGTTACACTGTTTCCGAATTCCGGCCGTGCCACTGCAAGGAGATCCCGCGTGAAACTGCTTCTGCCCCACGCCATGACACATCTCGCCCTGGCGATGACCGTCACATCCTTCGCCTCGCTTGTCCGCGCCGACGACTCGCCCGCAGTCGGTGCCGCGGAGGTCGCACCGCCGCCGGCAACCGGCTCGTCCTGGCCCGAATTCCACGGCCTCAAGCGGGACAACATTTCGACGGAGACGGGGCTGCTGAAACGTTGGCCGGAGGGCGGCCCGAAGCTGATTTGGGAATTTGACGACTGTGGCATCGGCTTCTCCGGCATGTCCATCGCCGACGGACGGATTTACTGTGCCGGTGATTTTGGGCGCGAGGAGCATGTGTTCGCCTTGGACCTGGACGGCAAGCTGCTCTGGAAGTCGCCCAACGGCCGGGCCTGGACCGGCTCGGAGCCGGGTTCGCGCACGACGCCGACCTACCGCGACGGGCTCGTGTACCAGATGACTCCGCTGGGCCGCTTGGCCGCCTACCGCGCCGACAACGGGCGGGAAGTGTGGGCCGTCGATCTGAAGGAACGTTTCGACGCTCAATACGGCATCTGGGCGATGGCAGAGAACCTGATCGTCGACGGCGACATGGTGCTGTGCCTGCCCGGCGGCAAGAAGGCGCTGGCCGCCGCGTTGGACCGCAAGACCGGCGAAACCGTCTGGGCGACGCCAGGGATCGCCGATCGGGCCGCGTACGGTTCACCGCTGGTGACCGAGTACCGCGGCGTGCGGATGATGATCACGATGACCGAAGAGGGCGTGATTGCCGTGGATGTCAAGGACGGCAGACTGCTGTGGACGCATCCGTTCCGGCGTCCGAACGTCTCCCAGAACGCCAACACCCCCGTGTTCCGCGACGGCCATTTCTTCATCGCCTGCGGCCATTTCGCGGGTGGCAGCCTGCTGAAAATCAACGACGATTTGCGAAGCGTTACGGAAGTCTGGCACATGCGGGACTTTGACAACTGCCACGGCGGGCTGATCTTGCTGGGCGATCGTCTGTACGGCTGCGGCTGCCGCTTGGGCGGCAAAGGGTTCTACTGCGTCGATTTCCTCAGCGGCCGGACGCTGGCCACGGACAAGACGCTGGGCAAAGTGGCCCTGTCCTACGCCGACGGCATGTTGTACGCATTGAACCACGAAGGTCCGTTTTATCTGTTGGAGGTCAAACCCGACGGCTTCGAGATCGTGAGCCAGTTCCGGCTGCCCAAGAAGGGCCGCGGTCCCTACATCAGCCACCCTGTGATCTGCGGCGGCCGGCTGTACGTCCGGTACGACGCGTACTTGTACTGCTACGACATCCGGGCGCCGAAGACGGAGTAGCCCCCTTGGAGTGCGGCGACTCGTCGCCGCTGTGACGAGCTTTGCGAGGCTTACTTTCTTTGAGCGGAGGAGACGGGCGACGGCGATTCGTTGGCCGCTCGGCGGACCGGGAATGGCAGAAAGGCGCACCAGAAAGAAGGAAGAAAAGAAAGAAAGCGGTGACGAGTCACCGCACTCCAAGACAACCAGCCCAGAACTTCACTCCGGGAGCAACGATCATGAGTACGTTCTGTAGCGCCGGCACGAACACGACAAGCCGGCGAGTCTTCCTGGGGCAGGTCGTGGCCGCCGCCGGCGCGGCCGCACTTGGCCGACGACACGCACCTGCCGCCGAAGATCAGGCCGCCTGGACCATGCGGCTGTCCACTTCGTCGATTCATTACCTGCACTTGCCGATCGAGCAGGCTTGCGAGCGGATCGCGAAACTGGGCTTCGAGGCCGTGGACATCTGGTCCGCCCATCAAGGTTGCCCGCACTTGGACGACGTGGCCAAGCGACTCGGAGCAGACGGCCTGCGCAAGGTCCTCGACCAGCAGAAGCTGAAGTTGTTCGCGTTTTCCGTGTATGCCGGCGGCTACGCGCGGTACGCGCAACTGCTGGGCGAGTCCGGCGGCGGCGTGGCCGTGCAGGGCAGCGCCGGGCCGTGCGAGCCCAGCGAGTTGACGGCGCGGATGAAGTCGTTTCTCGAAGCCCTCAAACCACAAGCCGAACTGGCGGAAAAGTACAACTCGTATCTGGCCATCGAGAACCACGGCGGGGCCCTACTCAACTCGCTGGATTCCTTCAAGGCGTTTGTCGACCTGAACCAGTCGCCGCGCCTGGGGATCGCGCTGGCGCCGTACCACGTCCAGGCGGCCAGTGCTTCCGTCGAGGATGCCATCCAGATTTGCGGCGGCCGGCTGTTCTTCTTCTACGCTTGGGAACATGCCGGCGGCGTCGGCCAATTGCCCGGGCACGGCCCGACCGACTTCCGCCCCTGGCTCGCGGCGCTGGCCAAGATCCGCTATCGTGGCTACGTCAACCCGTTCATGCACGGCGATCTGGAGCCCGACACGATGTCGGCCGCGTTGGCCAAGAGCCGGGATTACCTGCGCCAATGCTGGGCAGAAGTGCAGAAGCAAATCGCTGCGAAATGACAGAATCCAGCCTTTGAATGTTCAGGAGACCGAGCCGATGACCAACTTCACCTGGATCGATGGCAGCATCGTCGGGTTGTACCTGTTGGCGACGATGATTGCCGGGATCATGGTGCGGAAGTACGTCTCCCGCGTCGATCATTTTCTGGTCGCCGGGCGGGAGATGAACGTGTATCTGGGCATCGCCTCGCTGGCGGCCACCGAGTTCGGCATCGTGACGTGCATGTACACGGCCCAGGCCGGCTACACGCGCGGGTTTTCCGGCTCGATTCCCGGCATCCTCAACGCGTTGGCGATGTTCTTCGTCGGCTGGACGGGATTCTGCGTCAAACCGCTGCGCGACTCCGGGGCGATCACGATTCCGGAGTTGTTCGAGCAGCGTTACGGCAAGTTCGTCCGCTGGCTGGCGGGCGTGGTCATCGTCCTGGGCGGCCTGTTGAACATGGGTGTCTTTTTGCGGGTGGGCGGCCAGTTCCTGGTCGTCTGCTGCGGCATGAATCTGCGGTACCTGGAAATTGCCATGACCGTGCTGCTGGTGGGCGTGGCCGTGTACACGATCATGGGCGGCATGCTCTCGGTGCTGGTGACGGACTTCCTGCAATTCATCGTCATGAGCGCCGGCTTGCTGATCGTTTCGTTCCTTGTGTTGAGCTACGTGGGTTGGGACCGCATGGTGGACACGGTGCAGACGCACTACGGCGAGGGCGGCTTTAATCCGTTTGTCGCCAAGGACCTGGGCTGGGCCTTCGTCGTGTCGAATCTGTTCACCAACGTCGCCTCGGTGTTGACCTGGCAGACCTGCATCGCCAGGTTGCTGTCGGCCAAGGACAGCAAGACGGGCCGCAAGGTCTACACGGGCACGGCCTTCTTCTTCGTTTGCCGTTGGATGATCCCGGGGCTGTGGGGCATCGCGGCGCTGGCCATGATCGAGCCGTCCGTGGTCGAGACCATCGGCTTGCAGTTCGGGGAAAAGGACGGCACGCTGTTCGCCATGCCGTTTTTCCTCGCTCAAATCGTGCCCGCCGGGATGATGGGCGTGCTGGTGGCGGCCATGCTGGCGGCGGACATGTCGACGGATTCGTCCTACATGCTGACTTGGGGCAGCGTGATCTACAACGACATTCTCGCGCCGTTCCGCCGTAAGCCTTGGCCGGAAAAACGAGGCATCCTCTGGAACCGCTGCATCGTGGCCTTGATCGGCATGTTCCTGCTGTTCTGGGGCCTGTGGTACAAGCTGGAAGGAAACCTCTGGGAGTACCTGCAGACGACGGGGGCGATCTATTTGGCGAGCATGTCGGCGTTGCTGATCGCCTGCTGCTACTGGAAGCGGGCCAACAACTGGGGCGCCATCGCGGCCATCATCGTCGGCGCCGTACTCCCCGTGTTGTCCTTGTCCCTGAACCTGTTCGTCCAGGTGCCCGTGCTGGACGAAACGGGGGCCCAGATCGTGAAGGAAGGGAAGGTGCTCACGCTAGGTATCGTCAGGTACTACATCGGCGACAATTTCGTGAATATCGGCACGTTCCTGGCCACGGGCCTGGCGATGGTCGTCGGCTCCTTGCTCAAACCGCGCTCCTCGAACTAGACTCCAATGCACGGGAGGCCACTCATGAATCCGGTTGCGATGTTGAACAATCATCCGTTTTGGGGCTTGCTCACGCTGGCCGTGCTGGTCTGGTACTCCAGCGTGACCGTCTACGTCTCCATCCACGGCTCGATGGACATCAAGCACATGCTGCGCAAGCTGTCCGACCAGCACCAGGATTCGTAGGGTGGGCCAAAGCGGACCAACGTTATCGATCGCGGAATCGCGGATGTCGTCACCAACGGGATGGCGGCCGAAATCGCGATCGCAGGAGCGCCGGCCCACCGGGAACGAGCATCCATTCCGAAGATGCCGCATCGCGCTCTGGCCGACGGAGGCGGAGTGCTGCAGCCACCCGTGCTGTGGATGTCGTATTCCGGTGGGCCGGCGCTACGGTGTTGGACATTCCGGCTCGGCGATGATGGTCGCCTTCGGCATAGCGCCAGCTGCCTGAGTGATGGTCCGCTCTGGCCCACCCTACGCTCCGCGCAGCCGCACCGCGGGCGTTCCGCTGTAGTCGATCGACGCGTGACGCCCGTTCTGGCCGATCGACATCCGGGCGGCCTCGGTCACCAGTTCGTTGATGAAGCTGTTGGCCGGCGTAGCCAGAATGCCGCGGCGGTCGATTTCATCCAGCACCTGCTGCCGGCTGGACAGGGCCTCCGCTTCGCCGCGTCCTGCGCCCGCGGCGTTCACGCGGAGCGCGGCCTGCACGTTGGCAGCGATCGAATCGTAGCCGTAGCCCACCGGTTGCAGACCGTCACCTTCCCACGGCACCAGGCGGAAATAGTCGGGGCTGACGTAGCGGAAGACCGCACCGGACTGGCGGTCGACATACCCGTGGCTGACGCCGCGGAACTGGTCGTCGTGGCGGATGATCCCGCCGCAGTTGTCGCCGTCGCAGAACATGCACAGGCCCTGATCGTTCGTCCCCGCGCCTTCGTCCGGATAGCCCAGCCCGTTCAGCAGGCTCATCACGGCCCCGTTCTCCCAGACGACCTGGCCCAGCGACCACAAGTAGCCCGCGTTGCCGTTGGGGAACCGGCCTTCCACGCCACGGACCGAGACCTCGACCGGCCGCAGTCCCGTGATGAACCAGACCAGGTCCACATAGTGGCAGCCGATGTAGGTGAACGGGTCGCTGTTCTCCTTGGTGAACCAGTTCTGGAAGTTCGAATGGCGGTAGTAGTACGGCTCGACCAGCTTGGCCTCGCCACAGCGGAATTCACCAAAGCGGCCGTTGCGGTACAGGCCGCGGGCGTCCAGCGCGCGGCGGTCGAACCGCTTGTGATACTCCACGCCGACGAACAAGCCCTTGGCCCGCGCCGCGTGTTCGATCTGGACGGCCTGGGCGTACTTCAGCACCAACGGCTTGACCGACAGCACGTGCTGGCCGTGCTCCAAGGCCGCGCGGATCACCGGCTCGTGGAAATGGTCGGGCACGGCCACGACGACCATGCTCCGCGGCGGCAGCGCGGCCAGCACTTCGCGGTACAAGTCCGGGAAGATGCGTTCCGGCGGCTCGTCCAGCGCAGGCGACGGCTGGAACGTCTGCCCCGGAAACGCCTGGGCGAACCGCGCCGACTCGGCCAGCGCCCGCAGCGGAGCCGAATTCAGGGCACAGACGCGGATCGAGCCCACGTAGCCCAGCCGCTGCAAGTGGTACAGCGACGGCAGAATTTGATCGTGCGTAATCATGCCGCCGCCGACGACGGCAACTTCCAGTTTCTCTTCCCTCAAACCGTTCATGGAATCGCCTCCTCCAGCACTTCTTCAATGACCGCAAGACTTTCGCGCAACGGCTCTTCCTGGATCACCAGCGGCGGCGAAATCTTGACCGACGCGCCGCCGTAACCCACCGGCGAGAACATCAACAGACCCTTTTCGACCGAACGGCGGACGATGTCGAAGGCCAAGTCCGGATCGGGGTCGATGCTGCCCGGCTTGACCATGTGCAGCGACGCGACCAGCCCCTTGCCGTGGACGGCGCCGATGCGTTGGGCGAACCGCTGGCCGATGCGGCGCAGTTCGGGCTGCATGATTTCGCCCATCCGCCGCGCGCTTTCGACCAGCTTTTCCTCCAGAGTCACGCGGACGCTGGCCATGGCAGCCGCCGCGCAAACCGGGTTGCCGGTGTGCGTCGAGGTCATCGAGCCGGGCGGGTACAGGTCCATGATTTCCGGCCGGCCGATGACGGCCGAGATCGGCAACCCGCTGGAAATCCCCTTGCCGCAGCAGATCAGGTCGGGCACGACGCCGTAATGCTCGAAGCCCCAGAAGGTCCCGGTGCGTCCGAAGCCGGCTTGGACTTCGTCCATGATCAGCAGCACGCGGTGCTCGTCGCACCACTGGCGGAGCTGCTGCACGTATTCGGGCGGAGCGAAGCTCGCATTGCCGCCTTGGTACGTCTCGGTCATCACGCCCGCGATCTGATCCGGCGTGCGGCCCGCCGCCTCCAGCGCCTTGAGGAAGCCCTCGAAACTCGTGTCCGGGCCGCGGAAACCATCGGGGAACGGCACCTGGATCATGTCCTTGTCCAGGTTCACAATCCACTCTTTCAACTTGGGAATGCCGCCCGCCATCTGCGCGCCCATCGTGCGGCCGTGGAAGGCGTTGTTGAACGTGACAAAGGTGATCTTCCGGTCGCCGCCCACCTTGCGTCCGTGCGTTCGCGCCAGCTTGATCGCACACTCGCAAGCCTCGGCGCCGGTCGTCAGCAGGAAGACCTTGCCGAGCCCCTCCGGCGCGACCGACGCCAGCAATTCGGTCAAGTCCGCCCGAATCGCCGAGGGGAAGCAGTAGTTGTGAACCAGTCCGTATTCGACTTGATCGAGGATCGCTTGGCGGATCTTGGGGTGGTTGTGCCCCGCGTTGGCCACCAGCACGCCGGAGGACCAATCGAGCCACATGTTGCCCCAGCGGTCGTAGACCTGGATCCCCTCCGCCCGGTCCCAGATCACCAGCGGCTGGCCGCTCATCGACATCGGCTCGTACTGCCGCAGCTTCTGCAAGACAGGGATCGACTCCGGCACGGGAAACTCCGTGACGATCCGGCGGTACTTGGTTTGGACTGCGGGAACTTTGCGAGGCGTGAGATCGTAGCTTGGCATGGTTTTACCCCCTCCAATAAAAAAACTCCGTACGGTGCCGACCCGGTATTTCGGGGATCGGTTCGTCCGGAGTGCTCATGTTCTGCTGACAGTGCCGCTACGGATGCCAGCGAGCGACCAAATTGTCTGTCGGGCCGGCCCTGCCCGCTCGGCAGGGTCCCGGAACCCGAAGCACGATTTTAGACAACTCCCGGATCGTCTGCAAGCGGCCCAAACACCTGCATCGCCCCCGGCAGCACTTCGACCGACACGGGGACACTGCCCTTGTTTTCGCCGTCCAAGTCCAGAGGCTGCTGGCAGTCAGCCAGGATGCTCAGCCGCCGGACCTGGTGGTACTCGACGCACGGCAGGTCCACGTGCGAGCCGTCGAAGACCCGCGTGAACATCTGGTACATCTGCCGGCGCGTGGCGTTGCGGACCACGACGACGTCGATCTTGCCGTCATCCAACGCGGCACGCGGGGCCAGGAGCATTTTCCGGCCCGTACACCGGGTATTGCAGGCGGCCACCAACAGGAAGTCGTCCTCGCACGTTTGCCCGTCCAGCACCAGTTGCGCGCGGCGCCGTTTGGCGCGCAAGATGTGCCACAGCGCGGCCACCGCATAACGCAAACGGCCAATGATCCGCAGCTTCTCTGCCGTACGATTGATGTCTGCGACTGCGCCCCAGCCGATCAGGCTGATGCAGTAGTCCGCTTCGTCTCCGGCAGTGACGCGGGCCACGTCCAACGAACAAGTCCGCCCGGCGAGGATCCGCCGCACGGCCTCCGCCGGAGCCGTACAGCCCAAATGTTC
>CAYUFW010000261.1:0-1230 GCA_964443915.1 uncultured Pirellulaceae bacterium | reverse complement strand
TTGCCGGTGCCGCCGGCGATCAGCCCCAGCGGAATCGCCGGGGGCTCGCTCCGCTTCATCAGGCCGCTGACAACTTCGTGGACCGTGCCGTCGCCGCCGATCGCGCAGAAACCGTCATAGCCTTTCAGGTCGAGTTCGCGGGCCATCCGGCCCGCGTGGCCCGAATACTCCGTCACGCGCACGTCCAGTTCACTGCCGGCCGCCGCAAAGATCGGCCGGACCTGCTCCAGGACGGCCAACCCGCGGCGGATTCCGCCGCGAGGATTCACGACCAGGATGTAGCGTTTCGACTCCATGTCACCGCTGCTCCGCACGTCAACTCACGGCCCCGGGGACGACGCGATCTTGCGGAGGATATCGCAGGGCCGTTTGGGCGTCAGCTTCTCGCCGCCGTCGCCCTCGATTTCGAGGAAGAACGTCATATCGTCGATCCGCTTCATCATAAAGCTCGTCACCACGCCCTGCTTGACGCCCTCCTCCGTACGGACCTCGACCCGGTCCCCGATCTGGTACGGGCACTTCAATACGTTCACCGCCCACCAGACGATGTTCTCCAGTCCTTTGAGCATCGGATCGAGATCTTTCATCGGTGTCTCCCCCAAGTCTTGACTTCCCAGTCCGCGTCTGCACGTCGCGCAAGAACATCCGCCGCCTGAAAGACTGTACCCGCCGCAGCCGGAAAGGGAAGGGCCGTAGCGACCGCCGCCGAAATAACCTCCCCGAGCGGAGCGTCCGGGGCAGGCACGAGATGTCACCATTTGCAGCTTTGCACGCACGTGACGTAGGGCTTGTGCCCCGCACCCAATTCAGGACAATCAAACGTTTGGAAAGGAACAAGGCACGATGGCTGTCGACGTTTGGGCCGTGTTGCGCAGCGGCGGTCGAGCCGCGATCGATCTTTTGGAGTACTCGGTCGTGTCCGTTCAACTGGAGCCCCTCTTCGGCTGCTTGGCCGCCGACTACCAGATTCACCCCACGGCTCGCCGGGCGCTGGGACTGTACGACGTTTTCTGCGCTCCGGGTGCCCTCGGCCGGATTCACGCCGAAGCCAGCTTGCCCCCACGCAACCTGCGCCTGCCGCAAGAGATCCAACGGATTCGGGAAAACCTCCAGCACGTGGAGCAGTACAACGCGACGCAGCCGGAAGTCCCGATGACCGTCGCCATCCCGGCCAAGTACCTTTTCGACGCTGTGATTGCGGCGGTCACGTCCGACGAGCACGAGGTGATC
>CAYUFW010000260.1:5821-11933 GCA_964443915.1 uncultured Pirellulaceae bacterium | reverse complement strand
GTACGCCTGCACTTGCACGGCTTCGCGCTGGACCTGGTAGCCCCGCGATTCGAGCTTGCCGGCCAGGTAGTCGTCGGCTTCGTGCAGCGTACACTTTTCGTGCCCCGGCACGGTGTAGTTCAGCTTGCGGAACGGCAGCGGGTCTTTGGACAGGTAGAACAGGTGCTGCGACATCCGCTGGGCGTCGACGGCGGCGATCAAATTGCGGATGTTCGCCACGACGGCCGGTTTGCCCCAAACCGTGTCCCAGTTCGACTTCGACGGCTCGCCGGGCCCGGATTCGGCGGCGGCACAAATGGCAAGCGGAGCGGCAGTGAGAGTCAGCCAAATGCCCGTTATCACGATCTTCGCGATTTGCATGGGATGCTCCTTTCGTTTCTCAGATTCGGACACGGCTCGCGGTTGGAGCCTCAACAGCCGGGAAGCTGTGTCTGGATGATTATGACCAGGCGAGTCTCGGGAAAACAGCCGCCAACGGCTTCGGATGGCGAATTTCCTTCGCTGCGGTGACGGGGAGGGCGAGACCGAAGATGCAGCCATCGCCGATCTCAAGGAGGCGTTCCGCGGGTACATCGAGACCTTCGGCCTGGACGATATGCAGATGAGCCCAGCCGAGTACGAACGGGCTTGGAACCTGTGACGCGGGCAATCACGGTATTCGCCTCTGGCGGCTGGGACCGCAGCTGGCAGCCGGGGTCGCCAGCGATCATCGCTTGGCACGGCTCCGTTGCTTCATCAGCAGCAGGCCCGCGATCGTCAGCAGAACGCCGAAGGCCAGTTCGGGCGAGGGGGCCTCGTGGAAGATCAGGACGCCGGCGACGGCGGCCATCGTGGCTTGGGTGGCGTTCAGGGCGTTGACGTAGACCAGGTTCACCAACTGCAACGCCTTGGTCAGAGCCAAAAACGCCAGGGCGTTGAAGATCCCGGCCAGCAACATCATCCCGAAATCGTCCGGCGACGTGCTGAACATCCCTTGCCAATTGATGCGCCACAGGGCCCAGCCGCCCAGGCTGACCACCCCGAACACGCTGACGGTCAGCAGCGTGATCGACAGCGACGCCCGCCCTTTGACGCCGTAGCGGATCACCACTCCCAGAATCGAATACGCCAGACCGGACAACATGGCCCCGGTCACGCCCAGGGCAACCAGCCACCACGCGGCCGTTCCGTGCAGCATCGGACCCGCGACCGAGCGGTGGGCCTCACCGGCACCCAACGACAGCACGGTAACGGCGGCAATCAGCGTCACGACGGCCGCCAGCATGCGGACGGTCAAGGGCTCGTGCAGCAACGTGCGCCCCATCAGGGCTCCGCCCAGAATAATCGTGCCCATCGTCAAGGGAACGGCCAGCGCCAGGCCGACGACGCCCAGCGACCACTGGAAGAGCACGTTGCCGATCAATTGCCCGATCAGGGCCCCGATCGCCAGCAGGCCCAAGACGCGCCATTCGGGCAGGATCTTCCGGCCACGCCAGGCTTGGACCGCGACCCACGGCCCGACCATCACCAGCGTGGGGAGCGCCTTCATGGCCGAAACCCAAATCGGATCGCAATCCGACACGGCTCGCAGGCACGAATTGGCTGCGGTATAGCCCGCAGCCGAGAACAGGCCACACAGGGTCGCCAACACGACGCGAGGTGATGGCGCCGACGGTGCGGCTCGGGTCGGAGTTGGTGAGGCAGCTTGGCTCAATGCGGCGGTCGCCCTTCAGGTCGTGTGGGTTCGAGGAAGTCGCGGTTCAGACGGGTGAACGTGATGAACCGATAGTTGCCTCGTTCCCAGAGCACGCCCACCGACTTGTCCTTCAGCACGCTCAAGTCGGAATAGGCGGCCGGCTCGTCGGCGATCAGCCGTTCGTTCGTAAACGTCTGGCCTTCGTCATAGCTGGTGCGGACCACGAGCTTGTTGCGTCCCGGACCCAGGGGACCGGTCCAGACGAGACGGTCACGGTCGTCGCCGGTCGACTTGAGCGTGTACCGTTCGATCGCACAGCAGACGGGCGACACCGGCTGACCGGGCCGCGGTTCGGACCAGGTGCGGCCGCCGTCGCTGCTGAGCGCCATCCAGCGGTGCGGGCCGCCCTGCTGACGGATGTCCAACAGGATTCGCCCGTCGGCCAGTTCCACGAGTTGATCTTCATCACCGCCTTGCTTTCCCGGCACCTGCGCCCCGCGCTGCCAAGTGCGGCCGTGATCCTCGCTGAAGATCGCAAAATCGCCCCAGGGTGCAAACCGCCACATCGGCACGATCAGCCGGCCCTGACGGTCCTGGATCGCGCCGCCGGGACCGGGCACGCTGATCCGCCATTGCGTGTCGGCGATATCTCGGGCCACGTTCGTCTGGTCGATCGGCTCCGACCAAGTCACCCCGTGGTCGTCGCTGTAGCGGGCCAGGTTGGCGACGTCGTCCGTGCCCGGCCGGGCTTGGTCGCTGCTGCGGCCCGGCTTGCAGCGAAGATAGAAGACCCAGACGCGGCCGCTCTGCCGGTCGACGACGGTGGCCGGATTGGCCGACGACCAGTACTCGCCGGAGTGCTCGATCACCTCCATCGCCGACCAGGTGGCGCCGCCGTCGGTGCTCCGCTTGAGCACCAGGTCGATCTCATTGCCCTTCCCGCCGGGGTCGCTGAGGTTGTACTTGCGCGCCTCGGCAAAGGCCAAGATCGTCCCGTCCGCAGCCGTCTCAATGGCTGGGATGCGGTAGCCGGCATAGCCGTCCCGGCCGGAGAAAAAGACATCCACGTGCGTCAGCGGCTGCTGGCCCCAGGCCACGGCCACCACGGTGAAAACCAGCGATAACGAGAGAAACCTAACGCGTCTCATGGCCACCTCCATTGGTACAAGTTGACGGGTCAAGGCGGGATCGAGTCTCCTGCCCATTGGTCGGCGGGTCAATGTAGCATCTTCCGAGACCGCTTGCAGCCCTGCGGAGGGCTTCTTGGGAAGCCGGCGTTTCCCCCCAAGCCGGACTTCTTTGGCTGCGCGGCCGAAGACCGCCTCAAGTCGCCACGGCCGTGGCCGCCCGGCGATCCCCCCTCAGGTATTTTCCGATGGTCCATGTTGAAATGGCATGGTCGAATTCGTATATTTATGGAAGTTAGAGAGAGTGTCCGGGACGCGAGGTTCCGGCGCGCCATTTCGCAGGGTCTTTCGCACGTCGAGCGGATTCTTCTCATAAGGAGCCCAGCGGTGTTTCACTCTCGTTTCAAGAGACAAGCCTTCACGCTTGTCGAGTTGCTGGTCGTGATTGCGATCATCGGCATCCTGGTGGCCCTTCTCTTGCCGGCGATCCAGGCCGCCCGCGAAGCCGCGCGGCGGTCGCAGTGTCTGAACAACATGAAACAACTCGGCTTAGCCCTTCACAATTACCACGACACGTACAAGTCCTTGCCCATCGGCGCCCAGTACCCCGTGCATAGCAAGAACTGGCGAGTCTCGACGTTCCCCTACACAGAGCAAGGCACGCTATATGATCAGCTGGCCAATGTAAGTTTCTTGACGCCGTATACTGCGGCCCCGGGTGACAACGTGGTCCTGCAGAAGATCAGAGTACCGAATTGGAACTGTCCGTCGAGTCCCTGTCCGAAGACCGGCTCCCCTGGGACGGAGCAGGCGTGGGGCGGCGGCGACCCGCAGTTGGTGGACTACGTTGGGATCTCGGGCGCCTATCCGGATCCCGTGGGGCGCGCCAGCAGCAGCAATTACGATGGCGGCTACTACAGCGCCAGCGGCATCCTTCTTCCGTTCCACGCGACCAAGTTGGCCGACATCACCGATGGGACGGCGAACGCGCTGATGATCGGTGAGAATTCCGATTACACGCTCACCGGCTTGGCCACCGGTGCTTCCACCAAGGCCGATCTGCGTTCGAACTACTACGGCGCATGGGGCGGGTTTACGTACTCGGGCAACCCCTGGAGTGGCGCTCCCGACACCTGGAGCGCCGGCGTGGTGACGATCCGCTACGCTCCGAACACCCAAGGGACTCCCGCTGGCGCCGTACACACCTGGGAACCCAACCTGCCGTTGCGGTCGGCTCATCCAGGAAGCGTCGGCGGCGTGTTGGCGGATGGCTCGACCCGGTCGTTGTCGGATACCATCGACTTCACCGTGCTGACCTCTTTGGCCACGCGGGACGATGGTCGGCCGCTGGCCAGCTTCTAACGGACTTGGAGGAATCTCATGCGCATCGTAACGGCATTGGGAATCGCGTCGTTGCTCGCTGCCCTCGTGGGATGCGGGGGAAAGGGCCCCGTCGCGAAGGTCAGCGGCAAGGGGGCGGTGGGGGGGCAACCCGTCACCGGGGCCATGATCAACTTCATTAGCGCGGAAACAGGCGTGGCAGCCAGCGACGATCTGGATGCCGGCGGCGCGTACGACATCCAGGCCGGACTCAGACCGGGCACGTACAAGGTGTGCGTCGTTCCCTCGGCTTCGGCGGATCAGCCGCCCATGCCCGGCAAGCCGCCTCCGAAGCCCTCCGAGTCGAAGGTCCCGCCGAAGTACCGCAGCGATGCGACCAGCGGCCTGACGGCGGAACTGCAGGAAGGCGATAACCCGAACAAGGACTTCGCACTGGACTGACGGCCATTGCTCGTTCCTGGTTGAAAGCACGCGGTTGGCTGTGGGGACTGACCGCCGCCGCGGTCATCGGCGGCGGGCTGTTGTGGTGGTACTTGCGCCGCGTGGAAGCCGACGCCACCTACTCCGGCGCGGTGGCCGCCCTCGCAGGCGGTCACTGGCAAGATGCGGAGGAATTGGGCCGCGGACTGACCCGCTGGTCCCGGTATGCGAGTCAGGGCTGGTTGATCGCGGGCGAGGCGGCGGCGCGGCAGGGGTTCGGCGAGCGGGCGTTGGCCTGCTATCGAGCGGTTCCGCAGGACGGTTCGCCGCTGGCTCGGACCGCGTTGCTGGCTTGCGGCGAGTTGTATCTCAAGGCCCTCCCCGCGCTGGGCGAGGCCGAACGCGTCTATCGGGAAGTCCTGGCCGCCGAGCCGGACAATCTGGTCGCCAACGAGCGTTTGGCTTACGTCTTGGGTCTGCAAGGCCGGGCCAGCGAGGCGGCGGTACACCGTGTGAACCTGCTCCGCCAAGGCAAAGTCCTGCCGCTGCAATTGGTGCTGCTCGCGCTCGGCGACACGGCGGACGAGAACCCCGAAACGGCCGCCGAATTCTACCAAGCTCATCCGGACGACGTCGCGGCCTGTCTGGCGGTCGCCCGCATCGCCGCCCAGCGTGAAAAACTGGCCGATTCACAGAAGTGGTTGACGAAAGTCGTCGCCGAACGGCCCGACCTGCTGCGCGCCCAGGCATGGCTCGGCCGCGTCTTGCTCCGCAGCGGAGGCCCGGGGGCGTGCGCGGCCTGGGAGGCGGCGTTGCCCGCCAAGGCGGACGATTCGCCGGACATCTGGTTCGTGCGCGGCGACGTGGCCCGGCAAAACGACCAGCTGCGGGCTGCGGTCCGTTGCTATGGAGAAACGATCCGCCGCGAACCCAATCACTTGGCCGCGCTGTACGCCTTGGCGCGGGCCTTGCGGGCCGTCGGCCAGACGCGCCAAGCCGAGCCTTTTCTCGAGCGGGCGCGGCTTGTGGAACAGCTGGCTAACGGGGCACGGACCTACGACATTGCGGGGGCAGCCTCGGCAATCGAACAGGCCGCCGCCACCGCGCACGAATTGGGCTTGGCTTGGGAGTGTTGGGCGTGGTACGAAGTGCTGGCGAGCAAGCGGTCCTTGAGCGACGACGAACGCCGCAAGCAAGAGGCGGCGTTGCAGGAAGCCCGCAGCGCCCCCGGCGACCGGACGCTGGCGCGGGGCAGGCCAGCCGAGCGATTTGAACTCGCCGCGTTCCCGCTTCCGGTCAAGAGCAAACCGGACCGCCCCGCATCGCCGCCGAGCCCGTCCGCCGTCGCCGCATCGCCGCCGGCCTCCACGCTCGACGATCCTGGAATCGCGTTCCGCGACGACGCGGCGTCGGCTGGCATCGACTTTCTTTACCGCAACGGCAGCCGGCCCGAGACGAAGGGCGAGTTCATGTACGAATTCAGCGGCGGCGGCGTGGCGGTGCTGGATATGGACGGAGACGCTTGGCCCGGTCTCTATTTCACCCAAGG
>CAYUFW010000260.1:824-5811 GCA_964443915.1 uncultured Pirellulaceae bacterium | reverse complement strand
GGTTGCTGACGGCTGCCGGCGTGGAGACCATCGTCTTCACCGACATCTCCACCGACGGCATGCTCTCCGGGCCGTCCTTCGGGTGTCTTGAAAAACTGCGCGGGGCGGTCTCCTGCCGGATCGTCGCCAGCGGCGGCGTGGCGGTGCTGGATATGGACGGAGACGCTTGGCCCGATCTCTATTTCACCCAAGGCTCGGATTGGCCGCCCCGCGACGATGATTCCCGTTATCTCGATCGCCTGTACCGCAATCTGGGCGACGGACGGTTCGCCGACATCACCGAACTGGCAGGCATCCGCGACCCGTGTTTCGGCCAGGGTGTGGCGGCCGGCGATTTCGACAACGACGGCTTCACCGATCTGCTGGTCGCCAACATCGGCCCCAACCGGCTGCTGCACAACAACGGCGACGGCACGTTCAGCGACGTCACAACCGCGGCCGGTTTGTCCGGCACGGAGTGGTCGACCAGCTGCACCGTAGCCGACGTCAATGGCGACGCGCTGCCGGATCTATTTCTCGTCAATTACGTGGAGGGCGAACACGTGTTCGATCGCCCTTGTCGGATGGCGGATGGTTCGCCGCGGTTGTGTACGCCTCACGAGTTCGAAGCCGTGGACGATCGTCTGTACCTCAACCTCGGCGACGGCCGCTTTGCCGACGTGACGGCGGAGTCCGGGCTGGTGGTGCCGGAAGGGAAGGGCCTGGGAGTGGTCGCGGCCGACTTCGAGGGCTCCGGCCGGATCAGCTTGTTCGTGGGCAACGATGCGGTCCCGAATTTCTTCTTTGTCAACGAGACCCCGTCGCCCGGCGCGCCGCCGCGGTTCAGCGAACAGGCGCTGGTCGCGGGGGTGGCCGTCGATGGCGAAGGCCGCTCCCAGGCCTGCATGGGCATCGCGGCGGGCGATGCGGACGGCAACGGGCGGCTCGATCTGTTCATCATCAACTTCCGCAACGAAGCGAACACGCTGTACCTGCAGCAAGAGGCCCTCACGTTCGTCGACGACACGCGCCGAGCCGGGCTCTATTCAGCGAGCTTCGACATGCTGGGGTTCGGCAGCCAGTTCCTGGACGCCGAACTGGATGGACGGCCGGACTTGGTGGTGATCAACGGACACGTCGGCGACCTGCGCCAGCACGGGGTTCCGTATCAGATGCGGCCGCAGTTCTTCCGCAACGCGGGCGGGGGGCGGTTCGTCGAACTCCAGGGTGCCGCGGCCGGGAAGTTCTTCCAGGGCGAATACCTGGGACGCGGCTTGGCCCGGCTGGACTGGAATCGTGATGGCCGCCCGGATTTCGTGGCCCAGCAGCTGGAAATGCCGGCGGTACTGGTGACCAATCGCACGCTTCGCCCCGGACACTTCCTGACCGTGAAGCTGACCGCCACCACGTTGGCCCGCGATGCGATCGGGGCGACCGTTTCCGTCACCGCGGGGGGACAGACGCAAATCGCGCAGCTGGTCGCCGGCGACGGCTACATGGCGAGCAACGAGCGCCAACTGTTCTTCGGCGTGGGAGCGACGACAACCATCGAGCGACTCGAAGTGGCCTGGCCCGGCGGCGGCAAGTCCGTCTTCGCCGATCTGGACGCCGATCGGGAACTGAACATCATCGAAGGACACGAGCGGCCGTGGCTGGTGCCGCGGTGATCGGTGGTCGGTGACCGGTGGTCGGTGACCGGTGATCGGTGGTCAACGTTTGGGGGTGGAGGTGATTTCGGTTCTGCGGTGAACGGAACGGAAAATTCGATATCCGGACACAGCGCGTGGAGTTGGGGAAGGCCGAGTTGGTCTTCCAATCCGGGAACGTCGGCAGGGCGCGGCTGCGGGACCGTCATTGCCAGAGAGCGGCAATCCTTCTACAGTATGGCAACTTCGCGGGATTTCTGGAGTTCCTGCAACTCCGTCGAGGACCAGCCATGCCAGCAAACGAATCGGTATTAGCACGCCTGATGAAGGTGATCGAGGACCGCAAGGCCCAACTGCCGGAAGGGTCCTACACCACGACGCTGTTTCGCGGCGGCGTGGACAAGATCGGCGGCAAGGTGTTGGAGGAAGCCCGCGAGGTGGTCGAGGCGGCGGCGGAGACCGGCGATGAAGGCCGGCGGCACCTGGTGGCCGAGGCGGCGGACGTGGTCTACCACCTGCTGGTGCTGCTGGCGCACGGCGGCGCCGGCCTGAGCGACGTCGAGGCCGAGTTGGCCCGCCGGTTTGGGATTTCGGGACTGGAAGAAAAGGCTTCGCGGACATCATGAGCAACCTGCGCATCGGCGTTCCCAGCAAGGGACGCCTGTCGGAACTGGCCGCCGAACTGCTGAAACAAGCGGGCTTGAGCTTCAGCCGTCAGGAACGCAATCTGTTCGCCCGCGTCAGCGAGATGCCGGTCGATGTGACCTTCCTGCGCACGGACGACATTCCCCTCCTGTGTGCGGAAGGGGCGGTCGACATGGGGATCACGGGCAGCGACCTGATCGGCGAGACCGCTGCCGACGTGGAAACGCGGCTGGAACTGGGGATCGGCAAGTGCCGGCTGGCGCTCTGCGTGCCGGAGGATTCCGCGTACACGGCGCCCGGCCAATTGGGCGGTCACCGCGTCGCGACCAGCTTTCCGCGGATCACCGAGCAGTTCCTCCGCGGCCACCAGGCAGAGGTCCACTTGGTTCCCGTCTCCGGATCGGTCGAGGTGATGATCGCGTTGGGCGTGGCGGAGGCCGTCGTCGATCTGGTCGAGACGGGCAGCACGCTGGCCGCCAACCGCTTGCGGATTCTGGCGGAGATCGGCCGGTACGAAACGGTGCTGATTCAAAACCGGCAGCGGCGGCTGGCCGACACGGCCGACCGCGTCGTGCGGCGGCTGGAAGGAGTGGTGATCGCCCGCGCCTACTCGCTGCTGGAATACAACATCCCCGTGGACAAGCTGGCGGAAGCCGAGCAGATCACGCCGGGCTTCAAGTCCCCCACGGTCAGCCGTCTGGAAGATCCCAACTGGTGCGCCGTCCGCGTGATGGTGCCCCGCAAGAACGTGATTGCGGTGATGGAGCGGCTGGAGACGCTGGGGGCTTCGGCGATCCTCGAGATGCCGATCGTCAACTGTCGGTTGTGACCGCTTCCAGGTGCAAAGGAATGGTGGGCAGGGGAATGTTGGGCAAAGGAATCGTCAACCACGTCATTCCTCTGTCCCCCTTCCCTTGCCCTTCGTTTCTCGGCCCTCGTTCGGCAACATCGGCAAATCGTTCTCGACCACTCGCCCGGAAGGGCCTAATCCACCACGTCGTTGGGCAGCGGGGGCGGCGGTGGAGCCGGCGGGCCGGGCTTGGCCTTTGCCTGTGGGGGCGCCGGGGCGGGTTTGGGTCTGCCCGCGCAGGCCACCGTGATTCCCAGGCCGATCTTCCATTGGTAATCGGCGTTGTACGGCTCCCAGCCGGCCAGCACGTTCAGCTCATCACACACGTTGCGGGCCGCCACGTACGCGTCGAAGCTGTCGCTCCAGACCAGGAATCGCACGTAGAACTTGGCTGGGTCCAGCCGCTTCATCACGCGCCGCAGCTCCGAGTTGGCGTTCAGCACCTGTTTGGCCGTCTCGCCCGCCGTGCCACGCGGTTCGTAGATCAGCACCAAGTTGAAGTTTTCGACCGCGAGCCGCGCCCGATACCCCTCGCTGCTCACGGTCGACGCTTTGTTGAACTGTTCGACGAATTTTTGGCAGTCGATGTCGCCCTTGGGCCCGGCCTTCTTTTGAAGCATCGCCAGCAGGTACTGGGCCCGCTTCCGCGCGGATTCGCGCAGATCGTCCGGATTGAACGCCGCCACCCGCCCATCGCGGCAGACCACCAACAGCGGCCGGGCGTCCTTCGGCGCCTCGCGAGGATTGGGCAGGTTGACGATCTTGGCGGGCGGTGCGGAAACCGGCTGCGTCTGGTCCAGCCGGCCTTTGATCTTCTGCAGGTCGGCGTCGATTTTGGTCACTTGTTCGGCCAGTTCCTTCGCCTTCTTGGTGTCGTCGGCGACCTTCTTCCGCAGCTCTTCCAGTCTCTCCACGGGGATCGGTTCGGGCGGGGCGCCGCTTTGGAGCTTCTCGATCTGCTGCCGCAGCGAGATGACCTCTTGTTCGTCCGCGGCCACCTGCTCCGGACTGGCCAGCTTGGCCAGTTCCTCCCGCTGCCGAGCCAAGTCTTCGGCCTGCTTCAGGACCGCAGCGAGGTCGGAGAGCGAAATTCCCAACTGGTCCGGATTGAATTCCAGAATCCGCTCGACGGCCTCGCGGACGTTCAGCGATACGAGCAGCAGGACCAGCACCAGCACGCCCACGACATTGGTAAGCGTGTCCAAGAGCGAGTCCAAGTTCATTTCCGCACCGCTGGAACGTCGTCGCGCCATCTCGTCTACTTCTTCTGAAACATGCTCAGGTCCAGTTTCCCTTGGCCGGCGATCGCCAGCTTGCCGTTGGTCACATAGCTGCTGCGGGCGATGCTGCGAGCCAGATTGTAGCTGCCCACGCCGTCGGGCCGAACGAGGAAGACCACGGTGCCTTTCCGCGTCTGCTTGACCTTCTCCAGCAACTGCCGGTACTCGGCGCTGTTCGCCAACTGGCCGGTGGGGACGCGGAGCGGTGCGGGCCGGTCGTGCAGCACGACGCTGGCTGCCGCGCACTCCACAAAGGTGGCCTTGAGGTCTGCGCCACTGCCGCTGGGCTGGATGCGCACCTGAGGTTCCTCCGGCGGCGCCTGGCGCTTGGCCAGTTCCGCCTGGAGTTTCTCGTGCTGATCCAGCAGCGGCTTCAATTGCTGTTCCATCCGCGCGATTTCCGCGGCCAGCCGTTCCAGTTTGGCCTGATGCCTGGCGATTTCCTCCCGCGGCCCGCGGTGGGCGTCTTCCGACGTCCTGGCCTGGGCCTGGAGCGCGGCGAACTCGGTGCGAGTCTCCTCCAGGACCGACCGCACCGCCTGGCGGCGCTCGGCACGCTGGCGAAGTTCCTTCAACTGCTTCCGGTC
>CAYUFW010000260.1:0-814 GCA_964443915.1 uncultured Pirellulaceae bacterium | reverse complement strand
TGGATGGCGGCTCGGGCGGCCTTGTACTGCTCGACCCGCTGCTTCGCTTCCGCGGCGGCCTTTTTAGCGGCCTCGGCGCTGGCCGAGGCCGCCGGCGCGTCGCGGCCGATCTGGCTCAGCGTGATCGCCGCGATCATCAACACCAGGATGCCGATGATGCACGCCAGGATGCTGAGGAACGGGAACAGACTAACGGAATCCTCGACGCTTTGCTTCTTGGCCATGACTCCCGCCCTGACACCTCGCTAGGGCTCGCACTCGGACCGTCCGAACAGCCGCCAACGCCGCCGCGGCCGTTCGGGCGTCTGAATCGATACTTGCTTGCCGTCCAGCTTGCCCAAGACCTCATTCATGTTGGCGACCGCCTGCTGCATCAGCTGGAAATGCTCCACCAGCGCGATCGCAGCACGGGCCGCCGTGTCCGCCGACTGCTGGACACTAAGCGCCAGTTGCTGCTGCGCCGCTTGGCCTTGCTCGGCCAGCACCGCCACCGATTGCCGAGAACGTTCCACGAGTTCTGCCAAGTTGACATCAATGGCCCGCTGGATCACTCGCCCCACGGCGTCCGCATCGGGCAGTGGCTCGCCGGCGCCGCCATCCTGCAGGCGTTTGAGCAGGTTTTCGTTGCAGTACTCATCGACCCAGTTCAACAAGTCCTCCTCGGCCTTCTGCAACGAACTGGCCGGGAACTTGAGAAACAGCGCCATGATCAGCGCGACCAGCGTGGTGTCAAACGCGACGCCCAGGCCGCCGGTGATCCCACCTAGTGCCGTTTCCAGTTTCTAACTTCCCTTCTTGACGACTGTAAGTGCTA
>CAYUFW010000259.1:598-11939 GCA_964443915.1 uncultured Pirellulaceae bacterium | reverse complement strand
AGCGATTCTGCCGGGCGTGGGTCTGGGCGCCGGTGCCCAACGGGCCCAGACGGCGCATTGAGACCGGCAGAAACAAGAAGGCCGGAACAAGTCCGCGCCGTTCCGGCAGGGCCCCCGTTGGCGACCGTGTGCTCCGAAGTGCCGGAACGGGGCGGACTGGTTCCGGCCTACGGCTTGCCTCAGTCGTCGAAGACGCCCGCGCCGAATTCGCCGCGGCGGGGCTTGGGCGCCGGCGCTGCCGTCTGCTGTGTGGGCGGATGGTGCGGCGGCGGGGGCGTGGATTCGGCTGGCTGGATCTGTTTGGTCGGTGGCCGGTCGGATGGTTCGGCCAGGAACTCGGCGTCAAAGTCCTCGTCGCCGTAGTCGTCGTCGTAGCGGGAAGTGTAGCCGGGTTCCTTGGCGCGTTCCAACTCGCTCTGGTACTCGGCGATGACTCGCTTTTGGATCGTTTCGCGGCAGGCCGAATTGATGGGGTGGGCGATGTCCGCGTACAGCTTGGCGCGCCCCTCGGAATCGCGCGAGGCACGCTCCTGGGGCTGCGCCGTTCCGCACTGATTGCAGAAGCGGGCCCGCAGGTGGTTCTTGGCGTGACATTTCGGACAGTGAGACGTCAGCTTCCGGCTGGGCATCGCCACGAACGGGCCGCTGGTGCCGTCGATGATCTTCAGATCCCGCACCACGAAACTGTCATCGAAGGTGATCGAACAAAACGCCCGCAGTCGGTCGTCCGAATCTTCCATGAGCTTGATGCGAACCTCGGTGATTTCCATAGCCGCTCCTCCTCACCGTTACTCGCAGGGAAACGCCACGTCGTGCGTCCGCGCCGCGAAGACTGCCCCCCAACCTGCCGCTCGCAACCGCGCTGCGACGCGCCGCGCGTGGTCTGCGTGCCGGCAAATCCCGACAAAACTCGTTCCGCTGCCGCTCATCTGGTGCCCCAGGCAATCGAGCCGCCCGAAGGCGACCCGCAACCGCTCAATCCAGGGTGACAGCCGCTGGGCCGCTTCTTCCAGCCGGTTGAACAGCAATCGCCCCACGCTCGCCGCGTCGCCGCAACGAACGGCATCCACAATCGCACGGGCGCTTCGGGGCCGGTCCGCCGGCCGGCAAGCCCCATACACCTGAGCGGTCGAAAGCCCGCCCGGCGGCCTCACGACGACCAGGTGCAGCGGCCTCCAACCGCTCACGCCTTCAATCCGTTCGCCACGGCCGCGGCACAGGCAGGGACCGCCCCGCAGGAAAAACGGCACGTCGCTGCCAAGTTCCGCTGCCACCGCCGCCAGCCGCTGACGGCTCCAGCCCAAACTCCAGGCGATGTTGGCTGCCACCAGCCCCGCCGCGGCATCGCTGGACGCCCCGCCCAGTCCCGCCGCCGCCGGAATGCGTTTCACCAAAGCGATGTCGGCTCCCTGCTGTACGCCAGAGAGTTCCCGCAGACGCCGGACGCTCGTGAGGAGAAGATTGTCCTCGCCGGCAGGAATCGCCTCCCAGACGCTGGCGTCCGCCGAGCCGCGGCGCCGGCGCTGACTTTCCACACCGCACGACCAGCGACACGTCAAACTCAAAGTCCCTGTCGAGTTCGCCGTTAACGACACACGGTCAAACAGACCGACGGGCGCCATGAGCGTTTCGATCTCATGGAAACCGTCAGCACGTCGAGACAAGACCTCCAGGAAAAGGTTCACCTTGGCCGGGGCCTGCACCTCGACCACTGTGCCGCGACGACGAACGTACATATTCCTTGCGGGTTAAACCACGTTGCCCCAATGTCCGGATCATCGCTCGTTCACAATCGTCATTCTACTGGAGTGCGATGAGCGGTCAAGGCGAAGCGGGCCTTTCTGCGCACCAAAGGGCAGGTGGAAGGTGTGCGTTCTGCGCCATTCGACGAAATATCGAGTTGTCGGACACTGGCCGAGGCTTGAGGCGAGTTGCTTTGCGATCCGGAACATGTCACGATAGCGCGGACTCGCGCAAGTGCGCACCACGACTGGGTTCAACAACGATTGCGAAAGGCGGAACCATGCTTGACCTGTGCCATGCCAGATGGCGAGCGTTGCTCGCCGGTACCATCCTCTTTGTCGTTTCGGTCAGCCGCGATCATCCTCCGGCCGCCGCTGCGGAGGTCGATTCACCATTTCCAGGCACCAAGAGCGATTGGCACGGATTCGACCGCTACGAGTTCCCGGTCGAAGGCAAGACGGCGTCGGTAGTGGTGCCGCGACAAACGGCGTCGGGCAAGCCCTGGGTCTGGCACGGTGAGTTCTTCGGCCACAAGCCGGCTCCCGACATCGCCCTGCTGGGCCGGGGGTTTCATATCGTCTATCTGCGAGTCCCGGACATGCTCGGCTGCCCTGACGCCGTGGCGGCTTGGAACGCGCTGTATGCCGAGTTGACCGGCAAGTACGGGTTTGGCAAGAAGGCGGCACTGGTGGGGCTCAGCCGCGGAGGATTGTACGTCTACAACTGGGCCGCGGCAAACCCAGACAAGGTCGCCTGCATTTACGCGGACGCGGCCGTGTGCGATTTCAAAAGCTGGCCGGGCGGGAAAGGAAAGGGCAAGGGCAGCCCGCGCGACTGGAAACTAGTCATGGAAAGATACGGCTTCAAGTCAGAGGCCGAGGCTTTGGCGTACGACAAGAATCCGGTCGACAATCTCGCGCCGTTGGCCAAGGCGGGCGTGCCACTGCTGCACGTGTACGGCGACGCGGATGACGTGGTGCCCTGGGACGAGAACACGGGCGTGGTCGCCGAGCGTTACCGGAAACTGGGCGGTTCGATTACGCTGATCGCCAAGCCCGGCGTGGCCCACCACCCGCACGGCTTGGACGACTCGACGCCCATCGTCGAGTTCATCTTCCAGCACACCGCGAACCCTTAGCAGGGCCAGAGCACGGATAAGGAACAAGAATGTCTCTACTGCTCCGTCGCCGTGAATCGTGCTGTCGTTCGCTGCGAAGAAAATCGAGGAGGCAGTGCTCATGTCTATCCGCAATCACGCAAGCCATCTGTCCGTCTTGGCCATTCTGGCACTCGCCGCAGCTTCCAGCTTGCCCCGGCAGGCTTTCGCGGAAACGTTTCAGGGCCAATTCTACCGTGGCGAAGGCGACGTCGAGTATCTGGAGATGCTGGACATCGCCCGACGGATGTTCGAGCCGGACCCGGAGTTCCAGAACTTCCCCATGCTGTACTCGCCGGCCTGGAACGGGTTTGTCGAAGGCCCCACCTGGGGCGCGTGGTGGATCCAGAACAGCTACGGTCCGACGTACTGCGCCCTGCCGTTTTTTCAAGAGCCGCTGACGACGTTTTTGCAGAACGCCCAGGAACTGTGGTTCAACCAAATGGGCGATGGCCGGCGGAAGAGCGCGCGGGATTGGATCGCGCCGGACGGCTGTTTGTGCGACGCCGCGTCGCCGGATTGGTTCATGCCGAAACAAGGTGACGGGCGAGTCGACATCCATGATTGGGGAATGGAATTTACCGCCGCCGGGCTGTTGATGCAGGCTGAACTGCTGCTGATCAGCCGCGACCAGCAGGCTATCGAGCGTTACTTGCCGCTGCTGGAACGTTGTGCGAACTTCATCGAGACGCGGCGCGATCCGGAGAAGAACCTCTTCCTGGCCGGGCCCGCGGGCAACCTACTGGCGCCCAGTTACGCCGGCTGGCGGCGGCCGGACGGCACGTTCGACAAAGCCTATCTGGCCGGCCTGAGTATCACGTACATCGCGGCTCTGGACCGGCTGGTGGAACTGGAGAAACTCGCCGGCCGCGCGGAGCAGGCGCGGCGGTATGGCGAGCTGCGCGAGTCCGCACGCCGAGGTCTGGCGCTGATCGCCACGGACGAGGGTTACTTCCTCAAGTCGCTCGATCCCGACGGCACGCGGCATGGCGTCTTCGGGGCGGCGAAGCACGGCTACTTCGAGGCCGTGTGCAATCACGATGCCGTGTGCTTCCGCGTGGCCGACGACGCGCAGGCCGAGCGGATCATGGCCAAGATGTGCTCGATCCCCGGACTCCGGCCGCACGACCTGATCGTCACGAACTACCCGGCGCTGGACGACATGTACGTGCCGGGCACGGACTGGCTGTGGGGCTTTGGCACGTGGGTCAACGGCGGGCATTGGACCACGTGTGAAGCCCGCATGGTGATGGGCTACTACCGCACGGGCCGTTACGAAGACGCCCGCAAGTCGATGCGGCAGATTCTGAAGTTTGCCCGCGACTTCCGCATGGACAACCCGCTGGTGGATTTTGGCAACGCGGTCTACCAGCCGCGCGAAGCGATCAACTTGTGCTACGACACATTCGGCGGTCCGGCGGCCATGTTGCGCGGTCTGTTCGAGTACATTTATCGTGCTGACGGTTTGACGCTCGTGCCGCATATCCCGGCCGGCATCACGCGGCTGGAACAGCATTTCCCAGTTCGTTTCGGCAGCAAGCGGCTGTACTTGGCCACGGCCGGCACTGGTCCCATCACCGCGGTGACCGTGAACGGCCGGGAGTGGTCCCGTTTTGACGAGCGGAGCGTCGAACTGCCCTACGACCAGACGCAGGACGAGGCCCTGATCCAAATCGTCATGGGCAACGCCGTGGCGAAGCCGTTTACGCTGGCGCCGCCAGCCGCCGATTTGCCGCCGGAGCCGACGGACGACGAGCAACGCTGCCCGCCGCAGTTGTTCCCGGTGATCTCGACCAACGACTTGCCCTTGCGGATCGGAGCGGACTCGAACGGCAACAACCGCTTTGTCGGCGACATCGCGCGGGCGCAGGTCTACAACCGAGCACTGACGGCGGCCGAGATTGCAGAACTGGCGGCAGGCATCGAAGCGACGCGAGCCAAGGATCCGGCTCTGATCGGCGATTGGCGATTGGCCAACGCGCAAAACGGTGTCTTCCCGAATCTCGCCGGCGATCAGCTGGCCGCGCGGATCGTGGGCGAAGTCAAAATGCGCGAAGGGCCGGAGGCGGCGGTCGAATTGACCGGACAGGGCTACTTGGAAATCGTCGACGATCCGCGTTTGGATCTCGGTCAAGCCTGCACGATGGCCGCCTGGATCCGTTCGCGCGTCCAGGCCGCCAGCGGCGGCCGGATCATCGACAAGTGCCGCGTGGGGACAGCCAACGGCTACATGATCGACACGTTTCCAGGCTCGTCCTTGCGGCTGATCGTCGAACGCGGCTCGCTCGGCTGCGGCGCCGATCTGCGGCCGGACAAGTGGACTCACATCGCGGCAACGGTCGGCGCCGATGGGACGCTGGCACTGTACGTCAACGGGGTCTTGGCCGCTTCGCAGAAACACGCAGTCCCGGCCGAACTGACGGCGATTCGGGGGCGAACCGCCCGATTCCGCAAGCTCATCAAAGGGCTCAATGCCGCCGGGCTGGGCGACAGCTACGAAGCCGCCCATGCCCGGCTGGCGCTGACATACGGTGCCACGGCCCATCAGCGGCTGCGGCTGCTGGCCGAGGGCCGCCTGAAACCGCTCCCCGGCGACTCGCAGTACGCGGCCGACCGGTCCTACTTCCAGACCACCGCGCGGCTGTGCGAGGGACTGGAGAAGGTACTGAATTCGTACGCCAAGTCCGCAGATCCGCACCAGCAGCGCGTGTACGCCGTCTGGTCGGCATCCCCGTAACCGTCAGTGTCCTCGGCCACAACACAAGGAGGTCATCCCATGTGGAAGTCCACATTCTTTCTTGGATTCGTTCTACTGGGCTGGGCGGCTGCGTCTGGCCCCCTGCCCGCTGCCGCGCCGCTGTATCCGCCGGCCGTGCCGCCGTTCATCGAACTAACCAGTGAAGGCACGGACCGGGCGGTCGTGGTCGTGCCCGACGACGCGCCGCGGGAAATGCGCCGCGCGGCCGAAGAGTTGGCGAGCTACGTTCAGCGGATCTCGGGTGCCCAGTTGAAGATCGCCGCGAAACCCGGCGCAGGGCCGGCGGTCGTTTTGGAGGTCGATCCTGCGTTGCATCCGCGTCCAGAGGGGAAACGCGATTGGCCCGGCGCGCGGGGCTACCGGCTGCGCACCGACGGGCAAACGCTGCACGTGACCGCCGCCGATCCGCTGGGCGTGCTGCACGGCGTGTACGGCCTGCTGGAACGTCACTTGGGCGTACGCTGGCTGTGGCCGGGCGAACTGGGCGAGGTCGTGCCCCAGCAGAAGACGCTCCGCGTGGGAACGCTCGACGATGCCTCGGTCCCCGACTTTGCCGTCCGCTGGGTCGGCAGCGGCGACTGGGCCCTTCGCCACGGAGCCAACGCCATGGTCGAGATCGGCAATCAGCCGGTGGGTGTGAAATGGAAGTGGCATTTCCACACCTTCTGCACGCTGATCCCCGCGGAGAAATACTACGACGCACATCCCGACTGGTGGCCGCTGGTCAAGGGCCAGCGGAAACGGCCCGACCAGCCACACAGCCACAGCACGCAACTCTGCACGAGCAATGCGGCGATGGTCGCCGAGATGACGCGGAACTTGATCGCCGTCCTCGACCAGGAGCCCGACACGGACATCATCGCCCTGTCGCCCAACGACGGCGGCGGGTTCTGCGAGTGCGACAACTGCCGGGCCTTGGACGAGCCCGACCGCGACTGGTTCGCCCGCTACTCGAAGCGTCTGGCCGTGCTCAACAACGCCGTCGCCCGCGAAGTGGCCAAGCGTCATCCCCATGTGCTGATCAAGGTCGGCGCCTACGCGATGTATCTTCGCCGGCCGCTGGACGAGGAACTGGCGCCGACGGCGAACCAGTTGGTGCAGATCTGCCACATCTACAACTGCCACAATCATCCTGTGCCGGGCGAGCGCTGCGTGGAGGGCAAGACCTTCACCGCCAGCAACGACTTCCTCCCCAACACGGTATTTCGTCAGATGATCGACGACTGGAAGAAGGTCACCGATCACTTGTTCATCTACGAGTACTACACGCTGGGCGGCCCCTCGCGGGCTGGGCTCCCGTGGCCGCTGGTACACACGATCCGCGAGGACATGCCCTACTACCGCCGCGTCGGCGCGGAAGGGTTCTACACGCAGTTGACCGAGACGATGTTTCATCGCTACGGCGTGAACTACTACCTCGCGGCCAAGCTGGCCTGGAACACGCGTCTGGACGTCGACGCCCTGCTGGCCGACTACGCCGACCACGCCTTCGGGCCGGCGGCCGAGCCGATGCGGGCGTATTTCGGACGTCTGGAGCAGGCCATGACCGACGCCGACTGCTGCCTGTCCTATGGACTGGAAAGCCCGCAGCGCTGGGGGCCGCGCGTGTTCAGCCGGGAGGTGATGGATCAGGCCGCCGAGTTCCTTGCTCAAGCGAAGGCCGCGGCGCCCCAAGGGCCTTACCGCGAGCGGGTCGCCTTCTTCCAGAGAGGCTTCGACGAGGCTCGCGAGGGGCTGGCGAAGATGAATCCCCGGAAGTAGTGGGAACACGAGGGCAGACCCCGGCAACCAAATCCGAAATCCGAAACAATTTCACCACACGAAATGCCAATGTTCAAAACCAAACCGTCCACCGGTGCGAGTCTCGCAACATGTGTCTTCGTCATTGCGGCAATCGGTGTGCCTCAGATTCCCGCGCAGGATCGTCCCGCGGTGGCGAGCTGGAACTTCGACGGCGATCTGACGGACCGATCGGGGCGCGGAAACGATGCGTTCGCCACGCCCGCTTCGTTTGCGGCCGGGCACAGCGGCCAGGGTCTGCGGTGCGGCCAGGGCCCGATCGTCGTGCCGGACAGTCCATCGCTCCGGCCCGCGCCGGGGCTGCGCGCCGAATGCTGGGTCAAACTCGATGCTCTCGGCACGAGTTGGCAACCGGTATTGATCAAGGACGGCGAATACCAACTCCGCGTCGACCCGCCGCGCGAAGGCGGCCAGTTCTCGTTCTTCCTGCACCTGGACGGGTGGGAGCCGCGGGTGCGCTCCAACACCGTGGCCCAGGCCGGCGTCTGGTATCACCTGGCCGCCGGCTGGGACGGCAAAGAGATCTGGCTCGACGTCAACGGCCAACGGAACCGCCAGCCAAGATCCGGGGTCCCCGTGGCATCCGGTGAACCACTCGAACTGGGACAATTCGAGGGCATTCTCGACGAGGTGCGGATCGAGAATCCCGGCGCGCGATATTCGGGCGCAGGACAGTGGCTGTTCGACGGCGACCTCCGCGACGCGTCGGAGCACGGACGCCATCTGACGGGCGATGGTGCCGAATTCGCGCCCGTCCCCGGGGGACGGGCGCTCAAATCCGGATCCACACGAGTCCAGGCTCCGAGCCATCCCGACCTGCAGCTGGCGCCGGGGCTGCGCATCGACTGCTCCGTGTACTTCGAACAGGTGCCGGCCGAGATCCGTCCCCTCGTCATCAAGAACGGGGAATACCAGCTTCGCCTGAACTCGCCGCAGGATGGCGGCGGTTTCGGCTTCTTCGTGAATCTGGACGGCTGGGAGCCGCGGGTGAGTTCAGCAGAGCGGGTGGTGCCGGGCCGATGGTATCGAATCACGGCCCGCTGGGACGGGATGGCCTTGACGCTGGATGTCAACGGCCAGCGCACCCGCGTGACGCGATCCGGGCTGCCGAAGCCGAGCGACAATCCGCTGGCGGTCGGCGGCTGCGGCGGATGGATCGATAACCTGACGATCGAGAACCCCAGGTTGCCGACCCTGCAGGTGCGGGACGTGAGGCAGGAGCATGCCATCCTGTGCGCCGGACGTCCGGAAAAGCTGACGACGGCGATCCGCAACTTGGGAACGGGAACCGGGCAGGTGGCGGTCGCTCTCGGACTGCCGCCGGACGTCCGCTGCCTGGGAGAAGCGGCCCACGATCTGGGCGCGATGCCGATGGGAGCCGAGAAGGTGGTCGAATGGACCGTGCAGGCCGATGCAGCAAGCATCGGAGCCGCCGAGATCCGAGTGACGGCGGCCGGCAGTCCGCCCGTGACGGCGCGGCATCCCCTGGTGTTCTTCGCGAGCGAAGGCGCCCGGCCGGCTTCCGCCTCGGACGGGGTCCCGCCGGCCGTGCCGTGGCGTGAGCTTCCAGCTTGCGAGCGTCTCCCTGGAGGCAAGCTGGAAGAGTACCCCACAAAAACCTACTATGTCGACAGTGCGGCGGGCAGCAACGCCAACGCGGGCACGTCGCCCGCTGCGGCCTGGAAGGACTTTACGAACGTCAACGGCCGGACCCTCGGGCCTGGCGAGCGGCTGCTCATTCGGCGCGGGAGCGTGCTCAACCAGGAACTGATCGTCTCCGCCCGTGGCGCCGCCGACCGCTGGACGGAAATCGGAGCCTACGGCACCGGCCCGCGACCGGTCATCCGCCGCAACTGGGACATCGGCGACCGCTGTGCGCTGGTGCAGAACCCGGACTTCCTGCGCATCCGCAGTCTGGTGGTATGCTACGCCGGCAAGGGCCTGATTGTCAACTATACGGAAGCCGGGCATCAGGGGCTGGTGATCGAAGACTGCATCGCCCATCACATTGAGGGCCTGTACCGGCCGAACAGCCACGGGATTCCCGAATGGCGCGACCGCCAGGGGGCCGCGGGAGACGGCTTGAGCAGCTCGGCCGGGATCGGCTTCACCGGGGCGACGGCCAAAGACCTGGTGCTCCGCGATTGCGAGATGTTCCAGACCTCCTCGGGTTACCGCGTGCGGGGCGACGACGTGATCGTCGATCGCGTGTACTGCCACGACAATTACGTCCACAATACGTCGCCGCATCCGTTTGTGGTCGGCGTCCGCCGCGCGGTTCTCCAGAACAGCATTTTCGACGCCGCGGGCTGGCACGCCAGCGCCGGCACGATGGGCATCATGCTGGGCGATCCCCAGGGCCTGATCATCCGCAACTGTATCTTTCGGAACCAGCCGGATTCGGGCAGCCACGACGAAGGCGGCATCGACTTTGAAAACAGCGGGAACGGCTGCCTGATCGATCGCTGCACGTTCGAGAACAACGCCGGGGCCGCGATCGAGGTCCTGGGCCTGAAGTCGCCCCAGACGACCAACATCGAAATCCGCAATTCGCGGTTCATCAAGAACAACACGGCCAACAAGCTGGGACCGTCCGAGATCTTCATCTGGGGACGAACGCCCGATCCCGCGGTGTGCCGCAGCACCGGAACGATCCACGGCAACGGCTACGTCACGAGCCCCGGCGTCGAGTTCTTCGTGAACGAGGCCCCCAAGCTGACCTCCTGGACGCTCCGCGACAACACGTCGTATGCAACCGTCGAAGAGATCGATCGCGCGATGCCCTTCAACCGGCCCCCCGTCGTGGACGCCGGGGCCGACATCCGGACCGATCGCCTGAAAGTCTCGCTGAAGGGGAGTGTCACCGACGACGGAAAGCCGGGGAACAAACGGCTGTCGATGGTGTGGGAAGTCCTCGAAGGAGCCGGCAGCGTAGCCTTCGAGGACGCCCATCTGGCCCGCACCGCGGCCACTTTCCAGACGCCGGGCGATTACCTCCTGCGTCTGGTCGCCGACGACGGCCAGTTTTGGCTCAGCGACATGGTGGTGGTGCATATCCTGCCGGCGGGCACATCCGTTGCGGCGGCCTGGGAGTTCAACGCGCCCTTGGACAAGGAAGGCTGGACCGAAGTCAATCCGGGCACCCGCGTGCAGTACTGGCCGGACCCGAAATGGCCGACCACCTCCCATCCCGTGAAGTACGTCGCCGGCGGATACTACGTCCTGGCAGTCGAAGACAGCACGGATGCGCACCTGCTGTCGCCCGACCGTTTGGAACTCGCCCTGACCGGCAAGGACACGGTAACCATCCGATTCCAGAACCACACCCCGGCGACGCAAATGCGGATGAGGTTCACGACCGAAGCGGACCCCGTCTGGGACGACGCCAAGAGTCTGACCTTTCCCGTCACCCCCGAAGACAATGGCTGCCGGACCTACTGCCTGGACATGTCCGCCGTCCCGGCCTGGAAGGGCCCGTTGAAGCAACTCCGCCTGGACTTGGCAATCGGCGAGCCCCTCACGGGGACCTGCCGGTTCGACTACGTCTGGATCACTCGGCCCGCGTTGGAATGATCCGCTGGGCTAGCTCGGAGTCACGTTGCCGGCGGCTTGCGAATTTGGTCTACTGCACACATGCGCGAGACTCGCAGAATCTGCAACGCGTTGTAGCCTAAAGGAGCGTGATACCGATGATCTGCTGGAGTTGTCAGAAAGCCATCCCCGAAACGGCCGAGCGATGCCCGTTAAGCTGAAGCTAATGCATGGGAGGATAAATTGTGACAAACCGGATACGACGAAGGGTGCTGTTTCCAGTTTTGCTTGCCGCCAATCTCGCGGCGAACATCGCCACTGGCGGTGTCACCGTAGGGCGGGTAGACGTTGAA
>CAYUFW010000259.1:0-588 GCA_964443915.1 uncultured Pirellulaceae bacterium | reverse complement strand
AACCGAGTGGCGGCAGTGTCGCGGAGAGACCGACGGCTAGAATCGCGGCGGAGAGCCCCGGAGCCGGGTTGGTTGTCTCCGAAGGAAACTGCGGTGATTGGGGACTGGGTGTCGGCGCCACGAAGGACGCGCCATACGGAAAAGGCATGTTCCAGGCAGACGGGATCTTGATGGCAAGCCTTTGTGAATGTCTCCCCAAAGACAAGCGTGGAGGCTTGGAGGTAACCGGCGCGACCACATCGACATCCGGGAACTCTTTGAACGGCGCAACGTGGGTTGCCGGCTTCACCGCGGCCGGCAACGGCGCTGAGGCCAACTACGACTTCGCCTTTGCCTACTTCCCGTCCGCGGACGGCTGGATCGGAGGACATCTGGCGCCCAAAGGCGAGAAGATTTTGGCCTCGGGGAATCTGCCGCCGGGAACGACGGTCTCGCTCGCAGAACGGGCCCGATCCGGCGAGATCGTTCTCAAAATGCCGGGCATCGACAGTTGCGAAGACGGGATGCTCTTCACCATCGCGGCAGCAAACGGTGACAACGTGACGGCTGTGGGACCGCTGGAGGATGGCAGTGGGTGGCACATTCGAA
>CAYUFW010000258.1:10212-11974 GCA_964443915.1 uncultured Pirellulaceae bacterium | reverse complement strand
CTTATGACAGATCTGGGGGCCTCGCGCTAGCCGCGTTATGAGAAATGCGGGCTAGATGGCCTTGCGTGTTTCCGAAAAAGCCGGGCTTGTCCGCAGACTAAGCTATGATTGCTCAGGCTGCGGCAGTCCGCCTCCGGAGCGGCACGGTGCGCGGATCATGGTTCGTGTGGTTTCTAACGACGGCGACGATGCGATGACCGACAAAAAACGCTTAACCGGTATTTTCACTCCCAATGTCGTGCCCTTGGACGAACGCGGCGAGATCAACGAAGCGGAACTGCGGCGGTACGTCGATTGGCTGATCGCGCGGGGCGTCCACGGCCTGTATCCCAACGGCTCGACGGGCGAGTTCACGCGTTTCACGGCCGAGGAGCGGCGGCGGATCATCGAGATCATGGCCGACCAGACGGCCGGACGAGTGCCGATTCTGGCGGGCGCGGCCGAGGCCAACACGCGGGAAACGATCCGGGCCTGCGAGCGCTATTACGAACTGGGGGCGCGGGCGGTCGCGATCGTATCGCCCTTCTACTACCGCCTGACTCCGGCGGGCGTGTACGCCTACTTCAAGGAGATCGCCGACCATTCGCCGATCGACGTGACGCTGTACAACATTCCCATGTTCGCCTCGCCGATCGACGTCCCCACCGTTACCCGGCTGGCCGAGGAATGCCCCAAGGTGGTCGGCATCAAGGATTCGTCCGGCGATCTGCCCCAGATGATGCGGATGATCGCCGCCGTCCGGCCGCACCGGCCCGACTTCAGCTTCCTGACCGGCTGGGACGCGGCCCTGATGCCCATGCTGCTGATCGGCTGCGACGGCGGCACCAATGCGACCAGCGGCGTGGTGCCCGAGATCACCCGCAAGCTGTACGACTTGACGATGGCGGGCCGGCTGGACGAAGCCCGCGATCTGCAGTACCGCTTGCTGACGCTGTTCGACGCGATGCTGTATTCGGCCGAGTTCCCCGAAGGGTTCCGCGCGGCCCTGAAACTCCGCGGTATCCGGGCGGGCGTGGGCCGGCAGCCGAAGTCCGAAGTGCAGAAGCTGGAACTGGACAAGTTGAGCCGCGCGCTGCAGTGCATGCTGGCGGGCGAGGGCTTCACCGGCGAACCCGTCGGCGGCTGCGCCGTGTCGCCGCAGATCGACCCGGAACAGGTCGCCCGCATCGTCCGCGACGTGGTCGGCGAGTTGCGCAAGCGGGGATCGGTCTAGCCTCGCCGTCGAGAGTCCGGCACAGAATGTGCGACGTTGCCAAACGGGGCAAGGGAATGTTGGGCAGGGGAATAGGTCAATCGAGAATTCCTTTGCCCTACATTCCTCTGCCCCACATTCCCTTGCTCTGAATTCCTTTGCCCACCCAACCGGACCGCCGTGCTAAGGATAGCTCCGGGCGACGCGGAAGCCTATGTCGACGCACCTCACGTCCGGCCGCTGCCGGCTGCGGGCGGCGCTGCGCAGGCGATTCGGGGCGTCCAGGAACGAGCCGCCTCGTACAACACGGGGCGCCGCCTCGTGCACTTCCTCGCCGTCCGGCACGCCGGTCGGCGACAATGGGGACTCGCCCAGCGGATACGGCCGATACCGGTCCTGGCACCATTCCGCGACGTTCCCATGCATGTCGAAGAGGCCGAAATCGTTCGGTTTGGGTTGTCCGGCCGGCAGCGGCTCGCCATCGTCGGCGCCGCCGAACACGGCGTATTCGTTCAGCAGTCCGGCGGCTTCGCCCGGCGAATAGGCCGTTGCGGCCCCGGCGCGGCAGGC
>CAYUFW010000258.1:9007-10202 GCA_964443915.1 uncultured Pirellulaceae bacterium | reverse complement strand
CCTGCACGTCGTACAGCCCCCAGGCATTCGGCTTCTTCTGGCCAACCGGGTGCGTCTTGCTGCCCGAATTTTCGGAGGACCAAGCGTAGCTGCCCAGGGACCCCTTCGACTCGTCGAACCCGTAGCGAGACGCACTGCCCGCGCGGCAGGCGTACTCCCATTCGGCTTCGGTCGGCAGACGATAGCCCTGCAGGTACAGGTACTCCGGCACCACCTTCATGCCCGCCGCGTACTGGCCGTCGGCATTCGGCTGGTAGCACCACTGTTCCGGCGGGATGCCCTCCTGGGAACTGAGCCAGTTGCAGTAGGCGGCGGCTTCGAACCAGGTCACACCGGCCTGCGGGCAATCTGGGCCGCTTCCGGCGGGCGGCCCCCCGGCCCCCCGCGTGCCGCCGCGGTCCCGCAAGTAACGTTGAAACTGTTCGGCCGTGGTCTCGCGATGCGCCGCAGGTGCAGCGGTTCGTCCGTCCCGCGGGACACCTCGGACGGCGGCGAGCCCATCCGGAATTCCGCCGGCCCCGCGATCACCGCCATCGTGTGGCCCTGACGCGTCACGTACCACTGACGGCCCGCCGGCGAGGCGGCTGCGGCCAACTCGCGGTCGATGCGCGTGACGGCCGACTGTTGGCCGTAATGCCGCAACGTCCAGCCGGCGGCGGCATGGACGCCCGCGTCGGGATCGTCGCGGTACAGACGCAGCAAACCATCGATCAGCTCCCGATCCGGCTCCATCTCACGCGGCGTTCCACGCAGCCCTTGGGGATCGTCCGGGCTGACCATCTCCCACGCCATCAGGATCAGCGCCCGGCGGACGGAAACGTCGTCTTGCCGGGGCAGTTGGCTGAGAAGTCCCCGCGGCCCGAGCATGAGGGGCCGCAACTCGTGGATCAGGCGCGTCCGCAACGTCGGATCCGGCTCGTGCTTCAGCAGCGGCCAGACCGCATCTTCCCGTCCTAACGCCAACAGCGCGCCGGTGGTCCGTGCGCGGATCGGCAGCAGCAGTTGCCGCCGCCAACCCGTTACATCGCCGGCGGCCAACAGAAGCACAAAGGCCAGCAAGAAGAGGACGCCCAGGTTGCGGAGATGGTGCCGGGCCGCGACGCGCATCATTCTCCGCTGCAGCGGCGTCCAATCCCCGCTGCGCGTCAGCAAGCGGATCGCGATCCATTCGCGCAGCGACGGCAGCTGGCGGCCC
>CAYUFW010000258.1:0-8997 GCA_964443915.1 uncultured Pirellulaceae bacterium | reverse complement strand
CCGTCCGCGCGTTCCACATCATCGACCGCTCGGCGAGACGGAGTTCGGCACGTCCGCGGCGAGTCAGCTTGCGCTTCTTGGTCAGCCACTCCCGCACCGAGGGCACCAGGTAGTCGTGCGTCAACTGGTAATGCCGCTGGCCCAGCCCTGCGGCGGCTTCGTCGGCGCCGCCGTCGCCGGAGTCGGCCGGCGTAACCAAGCGTGTTTCGCTGTCCAGGATCCGCATCAGTTCCTTGAAAACCCGCGGGCTGCTGCCGTAGCCGGACAGATCGAGCAGTTCCGGATACGAGCGGACGTGGCCGCGCAGGTCGCTGCCCGGTTCGGGCAACAAGGCCTCGAACACCGCCCGCGCCGCCCGCTCGTGCAAGCGGTACTGCGGGTTGGAGGAGCGGGCGCCGAAGGTTTCCTCCAGAAACGCCACGCCCACGCCAGCCGCGCCGCCCATCTCGCGGAGCGTCGCGGGAGTCCAGGGCCGGCTCTTGACCATCTCCGCGAACAGGGCCAGCCGCACCGGCACCACGCGGCCCTCGTGGGCCAAGGACTCGACCGCCCGCTGGAGGAAAGTCCCGTGCGTGCCGCTCAACTCGGCGAGATGCTCGGGCAGTTGGCCGAACGCGCGGCCAAACTCCGCCAGCACCTTCTCCGCGTGCGGCACGTCGAACAGGTCGACCAGCGACGCGTTCTCGCCTTGCACCAAGTCGATCTCCAACTCGGCCAGAAAGCGGCTGACCGCCAGCCAGAAATCGTCGCGGATCAGCAACAGGCACTGCAGCCGCTGGCCGTCGCATTGCCGCAAGGCCTCGACCAACTCGCGGCGTTCCGCGTCCCTGCGGCCGTGCAGCCACTGTTCCAGTTGATCGAGGACCAGCAGCACCTTGCGGCCTTCCGCCAGGCGGCGGCCCCGACGCACTTCGGCCAACGATTCGGCCAGACCGACGTCCGGCGGCAGGTCCGGGCACTTGCCGCGGAGGCGGCGCAAGAGCCGTGATTCGGTCTCGTCCGCCGAGGCTTCGACATACACCGGCTGGACGTGAGAGGCCAGTCGCGGCAGCAGGCCGGCGCGGACCAGCGACGATTTGCCGCAACACGACGGGCCGTACAGCACGCCCACGGCAAACGCCTCGCCGGGTTCCGTCTCCTCGACGCGATGCTTCCAGCGCCGGATGCACTCCGGCAACCCGTCGCGGTCCCGGGGACCGGGCACGAGATCGAGGAAGAAACCGGCGTCTTTGGCGTCGAAGGCCCGCAGTCCCTTGGGCACGACGCGCGACGGTTGCCGAGCTGCAGCCGTCGTGCTGGTGACTGGCGTCGCAATCCCACGGAGGTCAACCCCCGGCTGCGTCGGGGCCGGCAAGCCGGCTTGCCGCTCGTAGTGCCGCAAGTCGTCCGCCAGCGTCTGCGCGGAGGCGTATCGGTCGGTCGCCCGTTTGGCCAGCGCTTTCAGGCAGATCCGCTCCAGTTCCTCGGCGATCGTGGGGTCCCACGCGCGCAGCGGCCGCGGCTCGGCCCGCACGATCTGCTGCCGCAACGCTTCGTGCGAATCCGCGGAAAACGGCTTGTTTCCGGTCAACAGTTCGTACAGCACGACCCCCAGACTGAAAATGTCGGAGCGCGCGTCCACGCGGTGAGCCTCGCCGCGCGCCTGTTCCGGACTCATGTAGGCCGGCGTGCCGGCATAGCTGCGGCGAAGGCCGAAATCCTCGTCGCTCAGCGCCAGCCCGAAATCGGCGACGTACGGTTTGCCCTCGGCGTCCAGCAGGATGTTGGCGGGCTTGACGTCGCGGTGTACGAGCCCTTGCGTGTGGGCGTAGTGCAACGCCTCGGCCACCGCGCTGACGATGCGGACGGCTTCTTGACGAGTGAGCCGCCCCGCCAGCATCCGCGCCGCCAGATCCCGGCCGGGAATGAGTTTCGAGACCACGTAACATTGGCCGTCCTCCGTCCGCCCAGCGTCGTAGACCGGAACGATCGCCAGGTGGTCCAGTCGGGCGACCAGGCGAGCTTCGGTCAGGTAGGCTTGCACGTCCTGCGGCTCGATCACCCGATGCCGTTGCGGGACCTTGATCGCCACGTTGCGGGCCAGCTCGTCATCCCGCGCCAAATAGACACAGCCGAAGCCGCCGCGGGCCAAGACGCGGAGCACGCGATAGCGGCCGATCTTCTCGGGCGGCGATTCGGTCGACGTCGCGGCGGCCGATTCGGAGTCGTCCGAACCCGCACTGGAGCCAGCCGCGGGAGCACTGCCCTCGGTGACGTGACACGCGGCCCGGTCCTCGGCCCAGTCGCTCTGAATCCGCTCCCACGCGCGGAGGCAGTTCTCCGCGTCCGCGTCGGCCAATGCGTTGCCGATTTCACCCAGCTTGCGCAACTCCGCGGCCAATTCCGGGAGCAGTTCGGGATGTTGTGCGATCACTTCCTCGTCGGACGGCGTGCCGCCTCGGGCCCGCTGCCCTGCGAGTTCGCAGACGACGCGGCGGACTCGCTGCCAGCGGTCGTCGGTTCGCGGTTGGCAGGCGGAGGAAGTTGGCATCTGTGGCTCCGAGGTCGGGCGTGGCAGGGCCGGGAGTCGTCTTCGGTCTCGCTTCGGCGAGCGGTGGGCGTGAGCCCACCGGTTCCTAGCGGGCCAGCAGCCCAAGCCTGACGAACAACCGGCGGGCTCACGCCTACCGTTGGCCAGCGCCCAAGACCGGCGGGCTCACGCCCACCGCTCGCCGCTGCCCCAACCGGCGGGCTCACGCCCGCCGTTCGCCAGGACCGGTGTATGTTCGACCGAAGAAGATTCCCGCCCGTTCCTGAGTCCTTTCGGGACGGCTCGGAGAGCCACCCTGCGAGGGGCTCATCCACTAAAATACAACGACGAACGCCCCATGATCTCACGCAGATTCTTGCGGGCGCGATAGCCAATTCCGCGGACCGCGTCTTTGCTCCGGCCCGTCTCGGCCGCGATCCGTTCGTACGACTGGCCTTGCAGGTAGAACCGTTCCATCACGTCCCGCTGATCGGCCGGCAGGGCGGCCAGCGCCGCCTGCATGCGGCGGATGCTCTCCCGCCGCTGCGCCTGGCCCACCGGCGTACTGCCGTCCTGGGCAATTCGTTCGACCATCGCGGCCATCGAGCTTTCGTCGGGCGCGCGATTGTCCAGGGAGGGTTCGGGGGCCCGACGCTCGCGCCGGCGGCGCTTGACGGCATCTTTCAGCAGGTTGTCGGCGATCGTGTCCAGCCAGCCGCGGAATGCGCCCGCATGGCGGGTTTCGTAACTGCCGATCGCTTGAGCCACGCGGACCAGCGTCTGGTGCAGCAGGTCTTCCGGGCGCAACAAGCCCTGAAGTTCTGCCGGGATCCTGCCCGCCAAATGCCGCTGGAGACCGTCGTAGTGCAGCAACAACAACTGCGACAAAGCCGCCCGGTCACCCGCGACGGCCTGACGGATCAGGTCCAACTCGTTGACGTCTTCGGTCATGTCTTGACTCGCAGTGGCGATTTGCCCTGTGCCGCACGCGTTCGGCATGGATTCGTACTTCGATCGCAGCCAAAGCTGTCCTGCCCGGAGGTGAATTCCTCAACCGTGCAGGGGCTATGTCTATCGTAGCGGTCCGATTCGTCCTTCGCAAACGGTCGGCGACGGCCTGACATGGTTGGCGTAGTCCGGGCCGCCGTTCGCCGCGTCAACCGCTTGCCGAGGCCGTCCGGCGGATTTACGTTTCTTGATCATGGCTGATCGTCTGCGCGTCCTGGAACTGTTCTGTGGCATCGGCGGCTGTGCCGCGGCACTCGGCGAGCGTGCGGACGTCGTGGCCGCCGTGGACATCAATCAAGTCGCCTTGTCCGTGTACCGGCACAATTTCCGGCATCCGGTTCAGGTCCGCACAATCGAGAGCCTGCCCGCGCCGGTCTGCCGCGAGTACGCGGCGGACTTGTGGTGGATGTCCCCGCCCTGCCAGCCGTACACGGTCCGTGGCCGGCGACTGGACGTGCATGATCCGCGCGCGGAATCGCTGTTGACGGTCATCGAACGGATCGCACAGATCCGACCGCGCTACGTGGCCTTGGAAAACGTTCCCGGCTTCCCCGGTTCCCGCGCCCACCAGCGGCTGCGGGCCACGCTGGACGCCCACGGCTACGACGTGCAAGAGCAGATCCTGTGTCCGACCCAGCTGGGCGTTCCCAATCGCCGGCGCCGGTTCTACCTGGTGGCGGGACGCAGCGGGCGCCTGCGCGAGCGGACTCCGGGCGATTGCCCTCCGGCAAGGGATGCGACGAGCGGACGCTGGTCCCCGGCACCAGCGTCTGACGAGCCCAGACGGCCCTGGCAGTTCACCGTGCGGCAGATTCTGGACGCCGAACCGGCAGACCAGTTGTGGGTGCCCGGCGAGCTTCTCGAACGGTATCGGACCGCGATCCACGTGCTGGACCCGGACGACGCGTACGCCGAATCGCATTGCTTCGCGTCCGGTTACGGCCAGAGCATCGTCCGCAGCGGTTCCTACCTGGCGGCCTCATGCGGCGTGCGGCGGTTCTCGCCTCAGGAGATCCTGCGTCTGCTCTGTTTCCCGCCCGGCTTCCGCCTGCCGGAGTCGCTGACCCTGCGCAAAGCCTGGGAATTGGTCGGCAACAGCCTGTCCGTGGCCGCCGTCCGGCACGTGCTGGCGGCGATTCCGGAACTGGCCTGGTCGCCCACCGGCGCCGTCAAGTAGAGTGGGCCAAGTCCTCGCGGCCCACCGGAACACGGTCGCCATCTTGATGTGGCCGCATCCTGCTGGCGAAACCCGCGCCGGTGGGCCGCGAAGACTTGGCCCACCCTACGTCCGGGACTTGTTCCTTTCCCGGTCGAGACCTGCTATGCTCATCTGCCGTTGTGAACTGGGAGCGAAGTCTGGCGAGCGGGAGTCAAAGCGATGACAAAATACGTGCTCGGTTTGGACCAGGGCACCACGTCCAGCCGTGCGATCGTGTTCGGGCACGACGGGCGGGCGGTGGGCACGGCGCAGCAGGAGTTCGAGCAGTTGCTGCCGCGGCCGGGACACGTCGAACACGATCCCGAAGCGATCTGGGAATCGCAACTGACAGTGGCCAAACAGGCGCTGGCGGCGGCCCGCGTTTCCGCGGCGGACCTGGCGGCGGTCGGAGTCACCAATCAGCGGGAAACGACGATCCTGTGGGAACGCGACACGGGCAAGCCCGTGGCCAACGCGATGGTGTGGCAGAGCCGCGCCAGTGCGGGGATCTGCCAGCGGCTGAAGACCGAGGGTCTGGAGCCGCTGTTCCGCGACAAGACCGGGCTGGTGATCGACGCCTACTTCTCGGGCACCAAGATCAAGTACTTGCTGGACCAGATCGACGGCTTGCGATCGCGGGCCGAGCGCGGCGAGATCCTGTTCGGGACCGTGGACTCGTTTCTCATTTGGCGTCTGACCCACGGCCAGCGGCACGTGACCGACTTGAGCAACGCCAGCCGGACCCTGATTTTCAACATCCACACGCTCGACTGGGATGACGAGCTGCTGCGCGTGTTGGACATCCCGCGAGCGATGTTGCCGGAAGTGCTGCCGTCCAGCCACAACTACGGAGAAGTGGCGGCGGACTGGCTGGGCGCGGCGGTGCCCATCGGCGGCAACGCGGGGGACCAGCAAGCGGCGACGTTCGGCCAGGCTTGCTTTGCGCCGGGCGAGGCCAAGAACACGTACGGCACCGGCTGTTTCATGCTGATGAACACGGGGGACCAGCCGAGGCGGTCGCAGAACAACCTGCTGACCACGATCGGCTGGGGGTTGGACGGGCGGGTCACCTATTGCCTGGAGGGCGCGGTGTTCATTGCCGGCGCGGTGGTCCAGTGGCTGCGGGACGGACTGGGCCTGATCCGCAGTTCGGCGGAAATCGAGGGCTTGGCCACCACGGTGCCGGACAGCGGCGGCGTGGTGATTGTGCCGGCGTTCACCGGCCTGGGCGCGCCACATTGGGACCCCTATGCCCGCGGGGCCGTGTTCGGGATCACGCGCGGCACGACGGCCGGGCATCTGGCGCGGGCGGCGCTGGAATCGATGACCCTCCAAACCCGCGACGTGCTGGACGCCATGCAGCGAGACGCCGGCATCCGCCTGGACATGCTCAAAGTCGACGGCGGCGCGTCGGTCAACGACCTGCTGATGCAATTTCAGGCGGACATCCTGGACACGGTGGTGCGCCGTCCAGTGGTCGCGGAGACAACGGCCCTGGGCGCCGCCTATCTCGCGGGCTTGGCCGTCGGCTACTGGAACGGCCTGGACGACATCGCCCGCAACTGGGCGCTGGACCGGGAATTCCGTCCGCAGATGGGCGACGACGAGCGGCGGCGGCGCTACGCCCGCTGGACCCGCGCCGTGGCCCGGACCCTGGATTGGGAAGAACACAACGGATGACCCGCGTCACGTGTACGGACTACTCGCCGGAGATGTGCCAGTCGCAGGAGGTCGCCGATGTGGCGGAGTTTCTGGCCCGGCACCGACCCCCGTGGTGCCGCGTCCGCTGGATCGACGTGGTGGGCCTGGAGCAGTCCGACACGATCCGGGCCTTGGCTGAAAAGTACCAACTGCACCCGTTGGCCGTCGACGACGTGGTCCATCTTGTCCAGCGGCCCAAGGCCGAAGACTATCCGGCATCGGGCGACCAGCCCGGCCGGCTGTTCGTCGTCGCCCGCGCGGTCGATCCGCAAGACGGCCGGCTGCGGACCGAGCAGGTCAGCTTTTTCCTGGGCCGCACGACGCTGCTGACGTTTCAGGAAGCGCCGGGCGACATCTTCGAACCGGTCCGCCATCGGGTTGCGAACCGCGGCTCCCGGCTGCGGGAAAACGACGCCAGCTTCTTGATGTACTCGCTGCTGGACGCCGTGGTCGACGGCTATTTTCCGGTGCTGGAAAAGTACTCCGACGAGTTGGAGGACCTGGAGGAGGAACTCCTGGCGAACCCCGACCAGGGGACGAGCCGCAAAGTCCACGCGTTGAAACGGGAACTGCTGATGCTGCGCCGCGCCGCCTGGCCGATGCGGGAATTGATCTCGCAATTGCTGCGGGAAAAGCACGAAGGCCTGTCGGAGACGACGCGGACCTACTTCCGCGACGTGTACGATCACTGTGCGCAGATCATCGACCTGGTCGAAACGTACCGCGAAATCGCCGCCGGCGTGACGGAAACCTATATGTCGGCCGTCTCGAACCGCATGAACGAGATTATGAAGGTCCTGACCATCATCAGCACGATTTTCATTCCCCTCTCGTTCGTCGCGGGCGTGTACGGTATGAACATGTACGTCCCGGAGGCGGCATGGCGGGGCATGTACGGTGTGTTCTGGCTGATCTGCGCCGCGGTGGGCGGCGGGCTGCTGTTCTGGTTCCGGCGGCGGAGGTGGATTTAACTTGGAGAGACGATCATGTGGCAACGAAAAACGTGGTTAGGTGTCCTGTTGGTCATCGGCGGCTGGCCTGTCAGCGCCGACGGCGCGGCGTCGAAATCGGTGACGCCTCTGGAACTGGGCGCTGCGGCGCCGGACTTTGCCCTGCCGGGCGTGGACGGCAAGACCTATCGCCTGTCGGACTTTGCGGCGGCGAAGGTCTTGGTGGTCGTCTTCACCTGCAATCACTGCCCGACTGCTCAGGCTTATGAGGAACGCCTGATCCAACTGCATGCCGATTTCCAGGACCGCGGCGTGGCGTTGGTCGCGATTTCGCCGAACGATCCCTTGGCGGTGCGACTGGACGAACTCGGCTACACCGACGTGAGCGATTCGTTGGAGGAGATGAAGATCCGGGCCAAGGACCGGGGGTTTGCGTTCCCGTATCTGTACGACGGCGAAACGCAAGCCATGTCGAAGGCGTTCGGCGTGCTGGCCACCCCGCACGTGTTCATCTTCGACGCCGCTCGCAAGCTGCGTTACCAAGGCCGGATCGACGATTCGGACGTGGGCGTGGTCAAGTCGCACGACACGCGCAACGCCGTCGAAGCTCTCTTGGCGGGGCGCTCGGTCCCCGTGGCCACGACGCGCGTCTTCGGCTGCTCGACGAAATGGTCCGACAAACGGCACACCGTGGTCGAGTCTTTGGCAAAGTGGGACACCGAAGAAGTCGCCGTCCAGACGATTGACGAGGCGGGCGTCCGCAAGCTGGTTCAGAACGAGACGAAGAACCTGCGGGTGATCGCCGTTTGGGCCGCGTGGTGCGTTCCTTGCGTCGAGGAGCTGGCGGAACTGGTCACGATCAACCGGATGTACCGCAAACGCAAATTCGAGTTGATCACGATCAGCCTGGACGACCCGAAGGAGCGCGACACGGTGCTGAAACGTCTGCAGGAAAAGCACGTTTCCTCGACGAACTACATCTTCGCGTCGGGCGACCGCGACAAGCTGGCCGAAGCGCTCGACAAGCAGTGGCCGGGCCCGGTCCCCTACACCATCCTGGTCGCCCCCGGCGGCAAGATCCTGTACCGCAAGCACGACACGTTCGATCCGCTGGAAGTGAAGAAAGCCATCGTCGGGTTCCTCGGGCACACGTACGCCAGCCGGTGAAAATCGGCTGGAAAACGCCATTCCATCCGGTCGCCGTGATCCGTGACGTGCTTCCGCGTCCCGCAAGTCCTTGTCGTCGGCGTCGGGTGCGTTCATGGGTGTCCCGTCTTCGTACCGCAGGGCCACCTGACGGCTACCGTCAACGACCTACCAGCCTCTCAATTTTCGATAGAAGAAGCCCCGATTGTGGCCGCCCTTCTTGCGGCCGGATTACTTTTTTGCCATAATTCGTACTCCCAGCTGAAAGGATTGGGAAATGGCTACTCGGCAGAGCACACGCGATCTGCCGGCTGGATTTCGTTTTGGGTCGCGTTTATTGCCAGAATTTGTTGCCAAGCACACCTTTCACAGTCCATTTCAGACGGAAAAACACGGAAGAAGAGCATCTTCGCACCTCTAGCTCAATTGGATAGAGCATCGGTCTACGGAACCGAAGGTTACAGGTTCGAGTCCTGTGAGGTGCG
>CAYUFW010000257.1:0-12048 GCA_964443915.1 uncultured Pirellulaceae bacterium | reverse complement strand
TGACGTCGTACTGGCGAATAGGCTTTTCGGCGATCATGTCGATTCGGCAGGCTTCGACCACTATCCTGTCCGGACTGGCGACCCCACCGCGCTGTTCGTCCAGCACGCACTGGGGCAGCTTCGTCCTGGCGGTCGGGCGGTGATCGTGGTGCCAGGAGGCTTCCTGTTCCGCAGCGGGCCCGTGCAGCGACTGCGATGCCTGTTGTTGGAGCAACATACAGTTGAGGCCATTGTCGCGCTGCCCCCGGCCGCCTTCGCACCGTACCCCACAAGTGCCAACCTCCTCGTATTGCGTCGCACTGGCCCGACGAAGCACGTCCGGATGGCCGACGCCACGCCTTACTTTGAAGAAGTCAAGGGACGCCACGCGGCGCGAATTCCGCCTGCCCGCGTCCAGCAATTGGCAAGAGATGTGCGGCAGGTCCAACCGTCCGAGCACTGCTGGGACGTAGACGCGGCATCGCTGGCCGAAGTGGACTGGGACCTGACACCCAAGCGTCGAGATCAGAGCGGATTGTTGGGCGTCCTTGAATCTCTAAGACCGAACACGGTTATCGTTCCACTGAAGGAATGTTGTCAGATCCTAAGCGGGTGTACGATTCGCTCGAAGGACCTAATCGGGGAGCCCGTCGGCGAGTCGCCCATTCCAGTTGTGCGCATCAAAGACATCCAACGCGGCGAGGCAGGTAAAGGCTCGGCTTGGCTGTCACCGGATGTGGCTGCATCGATGGGAAGCAAATCCAAACTGCGTGCCGGCGACGTGCTCGTGTCCAAGTCGGGGACCATCCGCAAGGCCGGGATCGTGCGAAATGGTGGTCTGGGCGCCGTCGCGGCTGCCGGACTCTTCGTCCTGCGCTGCGACCAAGAGCGGCTCGATCCCCATTTCTTGGTCGCCTACTTCCAGAGCCGCGACTGTCGCTGTTGGCTGGACGACAGGGCCCGGGGCGCGACGATCCGCCACCTGTCCAAACGCGTCCTCGATGACCTGCCGGTGCCCTTGCCGCCGCTGATGATTCAACAACAAGTGGCAGTGCAGCATCGCGAGCGCGGTATGGATGCAATGGACTTCTTGGCTCAGCTCCTGACCGAGGACCAAGACGATCCGCTCGGCGACCTGATCAACGGTTGGCTGACTGCAGCCCTCGAAAACCTGGAGGCCAGCGAGAGCGGGACTGCCGACCGTGTGGACCTCGCTCCGTTGCAGCTGTTGGCCATGCGACCAGCGCCGGTCAATAGGTGCGCCGCATGCGGCCAGCCGTACTGTCTGGACGAAGACAACTCGTACATGAACCCGCCCCACGACTACGGCAAAGCCATCGGCCGCTACTGCCTGGACTGCTGGCTGGCTGTGGGGCCGAGCCGAACGAGCATCGACGATCTTCGGCGCCGTAGTCCCTTGGCCGATTGGCTGCTGGCGTTCAACGACGGGATTTCGCCTTTGCGTGGCGTCACCGATGTTCCCCGCGGCCCCGGCCTGATGAGTCTTCTGCAGACGGCAGCGGGTCGCCTGCGCGCGGCCGCCGACGAGATCAAGGGCCAACTGCCTGCGGAAATCAGAGCCCGATCCCTGACGGACGGAGTGCTGCGTTGGCTGGACGGAGCATGCCGAGCGTTGGTTGCCGACGTCAAGCTGGTCATCACGCCCGACACGGGTCCATTGCCTGCGGGGGAAATGGCCAAGATCAGTCTGCAGATCCACAACCAGGGAGCCCTGCCGTTGCGGGAGTTGAGCGTCGCCACAGAACCAGACTGGGGCAGCGGACGGTGGGGGTACTTGGCGGAGAATGCAATCGCCACGATCGACCTTGCCGGCGCCTCGCCCGATGCAGCGGGCCCGTTCGCGCTGCACGTGCGCTGGTTGGGCATCGACTTGGACGGGCAACCCATCCGAGGCGAGCACGAGATTGGCTTGCAGGTCATCGAGCCCGCGCGTCGCGAAACCGCGGACTTGCCGCACCTGGGCGGCAGCCCGTACGTCTGTGGTGATCCGGTGCGGCGGGAACGCAACGACGTCTTTTTCGGGCGAGATGAGCTGCTGGACCGGATTCGCCGCCAGATTGTCCAGAGCGGCAACGTGGTCTTGCTCGAAGGAAACCGCCGGTCGGGAAAGTCCTCCATTCTCTGGCACTTGGAAGGGGCAAACGCCGTTCCGGGATGGCTGGGGGTCTATTGCAGCCTGCAGGGCGCGGAGGGCAGCCGTGACGGTGCGGGCGTGCCGACGGCCGAGGTTTTTCGCGAGATGGCCACGAGCATCGCCAAGAGTCTACAGGCCCTGGGAGGAGAAACGCCGCTTCCTAACGGCTCCACGCTCGCGCCCGGCAAGAAGCTCGGAATTGCCCGTGCCTGCCGGGAGGGCATTCGCGAGGAATCTTCCTTCTCCGATTTTCGAGACTACGTCGAGGTTGTCCTGGACGGGCTGGCAGAGCGGCACCTGGGACTGTTGCTCATGCTGGACGAATTCGACAAGCTGCAAGAAGGGATCGACCGCGGTGTAACCTCGCCCCAGGTGCCGGAGAACATCCGATATCTGGTGCAGACGTATCCACGCTTCTCGGCGATCCTCACGGGCTCGCGCCGCCTGAAGCGGCTGCGCGAGGAGCATTGGTCGGCACTTTACGGCCTGGGCACGCGGTTCGGCGTGTCCTGGCTTTCGCAGGAAGATGCCCGTCGTCTGGTGACAGAGCCGGTTAAGGGCCGTCTGACGTATTCCCCCGCCGCGATCGAACGGGTGATTTCGCAGACCGCCGGACAGCCTTACCTGCTACAGTGCGTGTGCAACCGGATCTTTGACATGGCCGCGCAAAGCAGGACCCGCTCCGTGACTTCGCATCTCGTCGATCACGCAATTACCGCGTTTGTGGAAGACAACGAGCATTTTGCCAGCCTCTGGGACTACGCCGGTTCCGATCGGCGTCGTTTTCTGCTCGCCCTTTGTCACCACGCACCCGAAGGCGGCGAACCATTCCGGCTGGCAGCGATCCAAGAGCAACTCGCAGCTCACGGCATCGAGGCAGACGACGAGACCGTCATCGCGGATCTCGAGTTTCTGCGCGAGCTGGAACTGATCGAGCTAATCGGCGAGCCGAGCGGGGGCCACTACAAGTTGGCGATTCCCCTGATGGGACCCTGGATCGAACGGCAACAGGACTTTGACGCCGTCAGGATGAAAGCGATTTCCGAGACGGAGGACCAACATGGCTGATCCCCGATTTCCCGTGCTCGGCAGCACCGTCGCCCCGCTGCTGGGGCGAACCAAGGTCATGCAGCGGCTGTGGAGCGATTTGACAAAACCAACGCCCAGCAATCTGTCGATCGTGGGGCCGCGCTACGTCGGCAAGTCGGTGATCATGCACGCATTGGCCGGCCGCGTGCGAAAAGAAACGTGTCCCTTCCAGGCTGTACTGCACTGGCACCTTGGCCACGTGGCTCCTGTTTCGGACGAGGACTTCGTGTCGCAACTGTGCGAGCAGCTTCGAGAGTCGCTCGGCGACTCGTCGGCGAGCGGCTTTGGGGAGCATCGAGAGTACTTGAAAGGGCACAGCTTCGGTTGCCTGAAAGAGGTCACGGACCTCCTGGACGCAGAGCACAACGCGGTCCTGATGCTCTGGGACGGTTTCGACAAGCCGCTGGGACAAGACAAGCTGTCGCGCCACCTCTGGGATCAGATGCGGACGATCTTCTACGGAAAGCGTCACAAGATCGTCACGGCCACGAGGAAGCCGCTCAGCGAACTGATCCGCAGCCAGGACGCCATCACGAGTCCCTTTTGGAACATTTTTGACAATCCCATTCGCGTGGGCCCCTTCGATGACGCGGATCGAGACGCGATTCTGGCAGAGCTTGGCCAGATCGCATTTCTCCCGGGCGCGACGAGTGAATTGGTGAATTGGACAGCGGGCTGCCCGCCGCTGTTCCTCGCCGTACTGAATCAGATCGTCGCCGCCATGCCCGGGGGAACGGCGGACAACGAAACGGTGAATGCGGCGGCTGCCGGCGCCCGCGACAGCGTAGCCGGAATCCTCAGCGACTTGTGGGAGGACTGCACCCAACCCGCCAAGGACCTGTATCGCCATTTGGTGGAGCACGGCGAGTTGCTGACGAGCGACGTGGGACGAGCCGAACGGACGCAACTCGCGGAAAAGGGGTTCGTGGCGCAATCGGGCAACAAGATCGTCAAAGCGTGTCGTCTCCTCGAACACTACGTCGCATCCCTGGGACCCGACGCGGGCAGCATGGTCCGCCTGTTCGGTCAGTGGCCGGACTATCGCGGAAACATCCGCGGCCTGTTGGAGCTTCGTCTGGCGCATCTGACGTCCGTAGATGGGCGACTGCGGCGACTGATCGAGATGTGCATCGAGAACGTTCCGGACTATCCCGATCTGTGCTTGACGAACGTGCGAAACATCTCGGATCACGCACTCGATCTGATCTGGCACGCCGAGTTCGGAAGCAGCCGCAAGATCCCGTCCGACCTCTTCGCTTATTGGGAAAAGACGCTGCCCGAACAGCGGGCGATGCGTCTGAGGGATCAATTCCCGGACGAGAAGGTCCCGGCGGGGAATCGCGGGTATCAATGCCAGCTGCTGCAGCTTCTGGTCGGCGCGGCCCCGCGACTTGAGCGTCGTGCAAAACGCGTGTCCAAGAGCACCTATGTCTTGGTGAATTCGGTCCACACCTTCGGCGACCTCGGCCAGCACCTCGAAGGCCGCGACGTACACCAAGGCGCCGCCATCGCAGCCGTTATGAGCTGTCTGGAATTGGCTGCGTGCTTGGACCGGGAGCTGGGATAGGCATCAGAGGACTGCCCATGAGCGAGTATCAGTATTACGAGTTTCGGACAGTGGATCGGTCGCTGACGGCGGAGGAGATCGCGGAATTGCGGAAGCTGTCAACGCGAGCCGAGATCACCGCCACGAGCTTCACCAACACGTATTCCTTCGGGAATTTTCGCGGCAATCCCGACCGGCTGATGGAGCAGTATTTCGACGCCTTCGTCTATGTCGCCAACTGGGGAACGCGGCACTTGATGCTTCGGCTGCCGGTGCGCGGCGTCGACCTGCCGGCGATCGAGGCGTATGGCGGCAGCGGTCTTTCGTTTTGGATCAAGGGCGAATTTCTGATCCTCTCTTTCCAGAACGATGACGAGGGCGGCGGGGAGTGGGTGAGCGGCGGGGAGTGGATGCCCGGACTCATCTCGCTGCGCGACGAACTGCTCGACGGCGATTTCCGCTCGCTGTACCTGGGCTGGCTGAGTGGGATCTACGGCGATATGGACGACGACGAGCCGGAACCGCCCGTGCCGGCAGGACTGCGGACGCTCACCGCCGCGCAGGATGATCTCGTGGCCTTCCTGCGAATTGACCTCAATCTGCTGGATGTCGCCGCGGAACGAAGCGCGGATCGCACGGAAACCGCGTCCTCACAGGCACAGCTCGCCGAATGGCTCCGGTCGCAGCGGGCGGAAGACAAGGACGCTTGGCTGGCGGAACTGCTGGGTCAGTCCGCACAGGCAACGCGATCCGAGATTCAGATGCAGTTTCGCCAATGGCTGCGAGCGGCACGTGGCGAGCCGGCGGCGGAAACCGCACCGCCTCGGACGTGCCAGGAACTGTGCGACGCGGCGGAAGCGCGGGCGCAGGAAGCCCAACGGCGCCGCGCGGAAGAGGCTGCCGCCAAGAAGGCAAAGGAGGCGGAACAAGCCGCGAAGCTGAGGAAGCTGGAACTGGATCGACTGGCGCGAAGAATCGACGCCGCATGGGACGATGTTGACCGGAGAGTCTCGACGAAGCAGACGAACCGATATATCCTGGCGGTCAAGGAACTGACCGATCTGCGCGACTTGGCGACGCGAGACGGGCACGTCGAGCAGTTCGATGCCCGTCTTCTGGAACTTGTCCGCCGACACGAGAAGAAATACGCCTTCGTCGAACGCCTACGGAAGGCCGGTTTGACAAGGTCGTGACATCGCTGGAGTGTTTCATTTGATCCGCGCCACGACGTTGAAGCCCGACTTGTCGGCGGGCATGGTTCACGGCACCTCCCGGATCACGGGTGCGGTCTCCCGGCAGCGATGGCGTCGACGGCTTCGCCGACGGTCTTGTTGCCGATCGGTTGCTTGTCGCTGAACGGGCCGTCGGCGCTGCCTGCGGGCCAGGTGGCGGGGTCGGCGTATCGGCCGTCGTCCTGATACTGCTTCTGCAGGCGGGCGATTTCCGCTTTCAACTCGGCGAACTTGGCGGCCACGTCCGGCTTGGCAGCCTCGTCCGCGGCGAAGAGGAGATTGTGTTGCTCGCGTGGGTCAGCCGTCAGGTCGAACAGTTCGTAGGCGTCCTTTTTCCAGTAATAGATCAGCTTGTGCGTGGCCGTGCGGACCCCGTAGTGGGCGGCCGTGTTGTGGTGACCCGGGTCGTGGTAGTAGCGATAGTAGACGGACCTTCGCCAGTCGGCGGGCGTCTGGCCGTGCAACAGCGGGACGAGGGAACGCCCTTGCATGGAGGCGGGAACGGGCAGGCCCGCCAGGTCCAGGAAGGTGGGCGCCAGGTCGATGTTGGCGACGAAGGCCGCCGGAGTGATGCCGGACGGGATGCCGGGACCGCGCACCACGAGCGGAACGCGGAGGCCGGGCTCGTACATGAAGCGTTTGTCGTACAGGCCCAACTCGCCCAGGTACCAGCCGTTGTCCGCCGAGTAGAAGACGACCGTGCTATCGGCCAGCCCGGACGCTTCGAGGTAGTCGAGCACCTGGCCGACGCTATCGTCCACGCCTTGCGAGCAGGCCAAATAGTCCTGCAGGTAGCGTTGATATTTCCAGCGGATCAGTTCCTTGCCGCGGAGCGTTCGCTTGGTCCCATCGGACGCGGTGATCTCGACCTCGGTGGGCTTTTCGTTCAGCCACTTGTTGCGGGCCGGGCCCTTCAGTTCGGCCGGCGGCTCGAGTTTGAGGTCGCGGCGCGTGAGGTCCTTGGCGACGGTCTGTTGGTTCTCCGGTAGCGCGGCGGGACGGGTGACATAATCGTCCCAAAACGTCTCCGGCTCGGGGAACGTCTTAGCTTGAAAGATCGCCTTGTTCCGCTCGTCGGGCTGCCATGCGCGGTGCGGCGCTTTGTGGTGCAGCATGAGGAAGAACGGCTTGTCCTTCGGCCGCGTCTTGAGCCACTCGATGCCCAGCTCGGTGGTCACCTGGCTGCAGTGGCCCTGGATGGTGAGTCTCCGGCCGGAAACGAGGAACTCGGGGTCCCAGTATCGGCCCTGGCCGGGCAGCACGATCCAGCGATCGAAGCCGGTGGGATCGGAGCCCAGGTGCCACTTGCCGATCATGCCGGTGTGATAGCCGCCGGCCTGTAAATGTTTGGCGACGTGGTCGCGTGCGCCGTCGAAGCGGTTGAAGACCGGAACGCCATTCATGTGCGAGTATTGTCCGGTCAGCAGCGTGGCCCGGCTGGGAGTGCAGATCGAGTTGGTCACAAAGGAATTGGTGAACCGCGCCCCGTCCCGCGCCAGGCGGTCGATGCCGGGCGTCGTGGCCACCTTCGAGCCGTAGCACGAGATGGCGTTCTGCGCGTGATCGTCGGAGAAGATGAAGAGGATGTTGGGCTTGGAAGCCGGCGGCTCAGCAGCCTGCAGGCCGGCCGAAGCGACGACCAGCGGCAGTACGGCGACAAGGGCGAGGCGTGCGTGTCGTTTCATGGCGGCACCGTTCGCAGGGTCCGGGTCGGTTTGCCGTGTCCGCCGGGACCACATGGCGGCGGCTGGCTGGAGATAGGCCGTGCTGCAAATATTCCCGCGTGACGGCTGGCATCAAGCTGCGGCTATCTGCCCTGCAATTCAAACCAGGCCAGGACGCAGTTGCTGCCCGCCGGCACGGTCAGGCCGATCATGCCCGGCATGGTCTGCGTCACGTCGCCGCGCGTCTCGACGGGGACCTCTTTCTGATTCAGGCGGCACTGGAACGCGCCGTTTTGCCTGGCGAATTCGATCATCATGGAACCCTTCGGCAGCTGCACTTGATGGGCGGCGTCCAGCGAATCAGCTGCGAACAGGCCAAACACCTGTCCCTCGGCGACGTCTTTCAAGATCACACGGCAGACGAAGTTGCCGGTCAGCTTGCGGCTGTAGACCACTTGTGCGGCGCCGGCGTCCGCAGGCAGAGCGAGTTTCAGGTAGCCCTCTGAAGTTTGTTCGGCATCGTCCTTCAGCGTTTCCCGCACGATGCGGTCTCCGGCCTGCCGGCGCAAGGCCCAACTGGCGGGCGTCAGCAGCTTGCGCATGATCGAAGTGAGCGGCGGAATCTCCACCGGCAAGCTGACCGGGGGCGCGGTGCCCAGTTCCGGCAGCAGCGCGGAGACATCCACCTTGGCCTGTTGAGCCTCGGACCAGAACTTGCGGGCAGCTTCCCGGTCGCCCTTTCCATCCATGGCCAGAAACGCGCCGAAGTAGACCTTGTTCTGCGGCGCGTCGGGCTTCAGCACGCGCTCGGCCAGCGTCAGGGCCACTTTCGCGGGGAGCGTTTTCACGGTGTAGCGACGGTTCTCGCCCTTCACGCGGAGCACGAGCAGGCCCGGCTGGTATTCGACGACGGCCACCCGGATGTCCCCGATCATGAGTTCCTCGACGGCCTTCAGGGACTTGGCACCTTCGTCGACGGCTTTCCAGAAGCCCTCCAAATAGTCGTACAGCAGCTGCAGCCGTTCGCGTTGGCTCGTGAACGCTTCGCTGCCGCTGGCTTTCGCGGCCTCCTCCAATTTCGCCTTGGCCACGTTCAACTCGCGGTCCGCCATCGCGGCGCGAATCTCGTCCAGCAGGCCATCGGGCTCCGCGGCTTGGCCGGAGGCGCCGAAAGCCGCCCAGCAAGAGGCCAAAGAAAAAGCGACAACAAAGATTCTGATTCGAGTGTTCATGCGCACCTCCCAAAGTTACGATTATGACGGCTGGTGTTCGGCGTTCAAGAAGGGCTCAGACGTACAGAATTCAAAATTGGCGGAGCAGACGTCGGAGGGCTGGCAGAAACGTGACTCCGCCAATTTTGAATTCTGTACGTCTGAGCCCTTGGGTTGCAGCCGCAGACCGCGTTACAATTGGGGCACGATGAAGACTGCCTGGATTCCCACCGTTGTTCCTACTTTGCTCGCGCTAGCTGGCGTGACGGCACTCGTGCTTTGGCTCAGCACCGGGAGTTGGCCCGTCGAAGCGGAGGCGGGGGCGAGTCGCGGTCTGACATCTTGGCTGCTCTCGCTGGGAAATCAGGGCCGCGGGCCGCTGACGGAACGCGTGCCGGGGTTGGACGGCACGCCCGCTGCCGTCCAGGACGGTTCGACGCGGCCGGTGACGGCGGGGCAGCCGGTGCGCGGGCCTGGGCAAAAAGCCGATATCCCCGGCGTCTGGCCGGCGTTTCGCGGGCCCCACCGGGATGCGATTTGCGACGACGGCACGCCGCTGGCCCGGACTTGGCCGGCCCAGGGCCCGCCGGTGCTGTGGCGGATCGAACTGGGCCAAGGCTACGCGGGCCCGGTAATCCGCGATGGCCGGGTATTCGTGCTGGATTACGACGAGCAGGCCAAAGCCGACACGATGCGCTGCCTGTCGCTGGCCGACGGCCGGGAGATCTGGCACAACAGTTACCCCGTCGAGGTGACGCCGAACCACGGCTGTTCCCGCACGGTGCCGGCGCTGGTCCACGAGTACATCGTGTCGATCGGCCCCCGCTGCCATGTCGCTTGCTGGGATGCCGAAACGGGCCAGAGCCGCTGGATCATCGACATGGTCAAGCAGTTTGGGAGCGAAGAACGCCAATGGTACACGGGCCAGTGCCCGCTGGTGGACGGCGATCGGGTGATCTTGGCGCCGTGCGGAGCGGATGCGCTGCTGGTCGCCGTCGAGTACCGCACGGGCCAGATCCTGTGGAAGACACCCAATCCCCGCGGCTGGAAAATGACCCATTCGTCGATCATGACGACCGAGTTCGCCGGCCGCAAGATGTACGTCTACTGCGGCACGGGCGGCACGGCCGGCATCGCGGCCGAGGACGGGCAGTTGCTGTGGGACGAAACGAGTTGGGTCGAGAATTTCGCGACCAGCCCGTCGCCGCTGCCGTTGCCCGACGGCCGGATCTTCCTGTGCAGCGGGTACGACATGACGGGCGCGATGATGCTGCAGATGAAGCAGACGAGCGACAAACTGGCGGTCGAAACGGCGTACACGCTGAAACGCAAGGAGTTTAATTCCGAGCATCAAACGCCGATCTTCTACCGCGGACACCTGTACGGTGTGCGAAAGCTCCGTGAACAGATGATCTGCATGGACACCAATGGGAAAGAGCTGTGGAACAGCGGCAGCTTGAAGTTCGGCCACGGGCCGTACATGATCGCCGACGGGCTGATCTTCGCCTTGGCCGACAACGGCCTGCTGGCGACGATGGAGGCGACGCACGAAGGCTATCGCCCCCTGGCCCAGTTCCAGGTCTTCGAGAACGGCCATGATGCTTGGGGACCAATGGCGATCGCGTCCGGCCGGCTGATCGTCCGTGATATGACGCGGATGGCCTGTCTGGACGTGCGAGTGGGGAAGTAGAGCGGTGAGCGGTGGCCGGTGATCGGTGGCCGGCGGGCGGCGGGCGGTAATCGGTGACCAGTGACTAGTGACAAATGACCAATGACTACTGACCAATGACCAACCAAGTCAACCAGCAACCCTGTAAGACCTGTCGCTGCCAGAGCCAGCCACGCCGTGCGGTGATTCGGCCGGTGGTGATTGGCGTCTTGGTGCTCGCGTCGCTCGCTGTCGCCGCAGTGGCGGTGCTGCGTGTGGACCCGTGGGGTGACGACGGCGGAGGCTTGTCGGAGCGATTCGAGTTCAACGCGGATCCGTACCAACGGGCCGATCCGGCGCTGATCAAGTTCCAGGAGCGTGGTGCCTTCGCGACGGGATTGAACGCCGTACGCGCGCTGGCTGCAGGACCTGACGATCGGATTTACGTCGCGGGAGAAACCAGCGTCCTGGTGTTCGATCCGGACGGAAAGCGGCAGGGAGAAATCCCTGTCAAGAGCGAGCCGTCGTGTTTGGCGGTGGCCGGCGCGGAGCACGTCCACGCGGGCCGCCTGTACGTCGGCTCAGGCAACCGCATCTATTTGTTCGATTCGCAGACCGCGGTCGGGGCGTGGACGGACGGCCTAAACGACAAGTCCGTGATTACGTCGCTGGCGGTGGCCGAGGAAGCCGTGTTCGCGGCCGACGCGGGCAACCGCGTCGTGCTGCGTTTCGATCCGGAGGGCAAACTGCTGGGACGCATCGGCGATCCCGACGCGGCGCGCGGTCTGCGAGGGTTTGTGATTCCCAGTCCGCATTTTGACGTGGCCGTCACGGCCGATGGTTTGCTCCGCGTGGCTAATCCCGGCGCTCGACGGATCGAGACATTTACCGCCGATGGCGATCTGTTGGGGCACTGGGGCAAGGCCTCGGCGGACATCGACGGGTTCTTCGGCTGCTGCAATCCGGCGGATTTCACCGTGCTGCCGGATGGACGCTTCGTGACGGCGGAGAAAGGCATTCCGCGCGTCAAGATCTACGATTCCAAGGGCGATCTGGAATGCGTGGTCGCCGATCCGGAGATGATGGGACAGACGGTCAGCGCGGCTCAGCTGAACGAAGACAGCGGACATACGCCCACGTTTGACGTGGCCGTGGACAGCCGCGGACGAGTGCTGGCGCTGGACCCGATGAAACGGCAGGTCAGGGTGTTTGTGCGGAAGGACGGTGATCCGTCTGTGGCAAAAGAGGGGCAGACCCATGAAGAGTAGTCGCAACTCACGGCGAGAATGGCTGTCGGGACTGCTGCGGTGGTCCGCATTGTCGGCCTTGGCGGCGGTCGCGGCGCTGCTGATGCGGCGTTCGACGGACCGTTCGAGCGGCCGTTGCGTGCGGCGGGAGCCTTGCTCGCGGTGCGGGAGCTTGGCACGGTGTCCGTTGCCGCAGGCGGTGGCGTGGAGGGAGAGAGAGGAATAGTGCCGTTTCCAGTTTCTAACTTCCCTTCTTGACGACTGTAAGTGCTAGCAA
>CAYUFW010000256.1:0-12052 GCA_964443915.1 uncultured Pirellulaceae bacterium | reverse complement strand
ACAATACTCAACCATAGGACTTAACCGCCGCGACGTTTCATAGGATCTACCTGCTGTTCACCTCTCATCTTTTCTTTCGCTGCCGGCGCATCGCCCGGGCTCTGTCGGAATCGTCTTCCGCGCCGAACTTGGCGGCCACGCGGTCCCACACGGAGGCCGGCTTGGGGCCCGCGGGGGCAGGCTTGGCAGGCTGTCCCACCGGGGGCAGCATCTTCCGCTCGGCGACGCTCCACAGGCTGGAGGCGATGAAGTAGACGCACAGGCCGCTGGGCACGCGGAAAAACAGCAGGCCCATGAAGACCATCATGAACTTCATCATCTGCTGCTGCAGCCGCGTCTGCTCGTCGGTGGCCGGCGGCATGAACATCTTCTGCTGCACCAGGAACAGCACGATGGTCACGATCGGCAGCACGTTCAAGTACGGCCCCAGCCAGCCGTTTTCGCCGGCGAGGAAGGCGGGCAGATAGGGCTTCCAGTACCAGAGCATGTCGGGGCCGGCCAGGTTGGAACACCAGTGCAGGCCGGGAATCAACGAGGCTTGACGCAACTCGATGTCGACCGACAGCGCGCGGTACAAGCCGATGAAGATCGGCAGCTGGAGGAACATCAGCAAGCAGCCGCCGAAGGGATTGTAGTTGTGCTTGGCGAACAGCTCTTTTTGGGCCGCGGCCCGCTTCTGCATGTCGTCCTTGTACTTCTCGGCGATCCGCTTCATTTCCGGGGCCAGTTCCTGCATCATCTGCGCGTTCTTGGCCGCCTTGCGGCTCAACGGGAACATGCAGCTGCGGACCAGCACCGTCAGGAGGATGATCGCCAGGCCGTAATTGACCCCCGGCAGGCTCTCGAACACGTGCAGAATCGTTCCCAGGAACTTGGCGATCGTGCGGAACCAACCGTACTCGATGCACCGCTCCAGGTTGTAAGCCGTCAGCAAGGCCGGCTGTTTGGGGCCCGCGAAAAGAGTGAACTCCTGCTTCCAGACGCCGCCGGCGGGAACGGTGTGCGTCGGGCTGATGAGCCGGAACGAGACGTTCGTCGTCTTGTGTTTCGATTTGTCGTCTGGATCGATCTCGCCGACGGGGAGAGCCAGCGCCTGTTTGAACAACATCGGCGGCGCGGATTCGTCCTGTTTGGGCTCCAGCACGGTGGCGAAATACTGCGTATCGACGCCGACGTAGCCCAACGGTTGCGGTTGGGGATCGGCCCAGAGGGGAATGTGCCAAGGTTGATTCTTCTCCAGCGCCTCCTTGGCGTCGGCGTAGATCTTGGAACCGCCGATCAGGCCGTGGCCCGTCGCGGGCGTGTTCCAGATCACGTCGCGGGCTCCGGCGGCGGCAAACATGCGGGGGTGGATTTTCGCCAGGTACCACCAGCCTTCCAGCGGCAGGCCGCTGGAGCCGTCCAGACGATAGGCCAACTGCTGCGGGTTGTTGCCCGGGTTGCGGATCTCCAGTTCCAACTGCAGGTGGTAGGAGGGAAACGAGGAGTTGGCAAGTTCTTGGGGAGGCGTCTTGGCCAAGCGATAACGCTTGATCAGTTCCAACGAGCCTTCGCCGCCGACGGCTTGCAGATCGGCCTTGGTCAGGACGATCTTGAATTCGACCCCGGGGCCGGTGGCGTCGTCGTCCAACATGCGGACCTGCCAGTTGCCGTCGCGCAGTTTGGACAAGCGTTCGATCTCCTCCGCGCCTCGCGGGATGGACGTGTCTCCTATGCTCTCCAGCGTACACAGAAAGGACAGCGGCGCCGGCAGCCCGGACTTCGGCTGAATTTCCGGGTACACCAGGGTCAGCGGCGGGGACGTCAGGGTGGCGGTCAGCAAGTGCTCCTTCGGCTGACCGGCGCCGGCGGCACGGGCGACGGCGATTTGCACGGTCTGCCCCGGTTTCGTCCCGGCCAGGTTACGGTCCCAATCGATCGTGTCCCGCACGGTCGCGCTGTCGATCCGCCGGATGACATCGCCGACACGAAGCCCGTCACCGCCGCCGGGGCTCTGGACTTTGGCAACGGCGGCTGGGGTCCCGGGGCCGACGACATTGACACGGCACCCCTTGCCTCCCGGTTCGTCGCTCAGCGCCAGGTGGCCCAGGTATCCGCTGGCCTGCTCCAGATCCTGAAACCGGAACCGGCCGGTCGCGGTCCGCTGGACCAACTCGATCCGTTCCACTCCCGCGCCGCGATTGTGCAGCGTGACGAGCAGCCGGTAGGGACTCTCCGGCGCCATTGAGCCCAGCGTGACCCACTGAGCGGGGACCTCCACGGGCGGCGCAGAAATCGCGGGATCCGGCTTCTTGGCGGCCGCAGCCGGTTCGGCGGGGCCGGGCTCTTTGGCTGCCGTGCCTGCCTGCAGCGGCTTCGACTTGGCCGCATCGCCGCCCTGCGCCGGTTCGACCGCCGGTTTGGCAGCGCCTTCGGCGACTTCCGCCGGCTTCTGCTCCGGCGGTTGCGGCGGGTGCAGCAGATTCTGCACGGTCAGGTGCGTGAAGAGGATCAGCGCGGAGAGGATCAGAAAGAGGGCGAAGCGTTTTTCCACAATTCAGGACCTTAGGCAGGAGGCAGCGATCATCGCCCGTCACGCAAGCGATCGCCAAGGAAATCATCCAGTTCCGGGATCGCGTAGATCTTCCGCGCCGTTTCTTCCAAGGGGTACTCCACGCGGCGAAAGCGGACTGTCCCCTCTTCCAACAGCACGTAGCAGGAACGGCGGTCTCCGTCGCGCGGCTGGCCGACGCTGCCGACATTGATCATCGTCTTCTGGCCGACCAGCGGATAGACGTCGTCCACCTGATCCGGGCGCAGGAAGCGGCCGTCTTCCGTCAAGACGCCGGGAACGTGGGTGTGGCCTTGGAAACAGACCCGCTCCACGACGCTGAACAGCTTCTCCAGTTTCCGCGGGTTGTGGACGTCCTCGGGGAAGACGTATTCGTTGAGCGGACTGCGAGGCGAGCCGTGGACGAACAGCAGGCCATCCTCGCGGATGGTCCGCGGCAGTTCGCAGAGGAAGTCCCAGCGCCGCAAGTTCTGCTCGGCGTCATCCGGCGGGGACTCCAGCTGCGACCGCGTCCAGAAAATGGCCCGCTCTGCCCCGGCGCTGAACCCTTCCGGGTCGAACAACGCCCCTTGGTCGTGGTTGCCCAAGACGCAGGCGTCGAAGTCCATCACCCGATCGATGCATTCACACGGGTTCGGGCCGTAGCCCACCACGTCGCCCAGGCAATAGATCTCCACCGCCCCTTGCGATTCGATATCCGCCAAGACCGCCGTCAATGCTTCCAGATTGGCGTGAATGTCGCTGACGATGGCCCGTTTCAAGATCGCACCCCTTCTGGCTGGCAGCGGCTTCAGCGGCCGGCAAGCAGCCGATCGCCGAGCATATTATCCAAGTTCGGCACGGCGTAGATTTTCTTGGCGACGACTTCGACGGGATAGTCCAGGCGGCGGAACACCACGCGGTCTCCGTCCAGAATCGTGTAGCACGCCCGCGGATCGCTGTCGCGCGGCTGGCCGACCGAGCCGACGTTGATCATGGCCTTCTCGCCTGTCAGCCGGTACTCGTAATGAAAATCCTCCGGCGTGAGGAACTCGAAGTTCGAGGTGAACACTCCCGGAATGTGCGTGTGCCCCTGGAAACAGAGCTTGGGGACCAGGCCGAACAAGGCTTCCATCTTGCGTTGGTTGTAGACGTCTTCGGGGAAGATGTACTCGTTGGTCGGCTCGCGCGGCGACCCGTGTACGTACAACGTGGACTCCTCGTTGAGCATCCTGGGGAGTTCCCCCAGGAAGTCCCAGCGAGCGTTGACCCGTGCCGCTCCCCCCGGACCGTTGTCCAGTTGGTCGCGAGTCCAGTACACGGCCCGCAGGGCGACAGGGTTGAAGCCCTCCGGGTCAAATTGTGCCGCCTGGTCGTGGTTGCCCAAAATGCAGACTTTGCAGTGCCTCATGATCTCGTCCAGGCACTCGCAGGGATTGGGCCCGTAACCGATGACGTCACCCAGGCAGTAAATCTCGGACACCCCCTGCCGCCGGATATCGTCCAGCACGACGCGCAGTGCTTCCAAGTTCGAGTGGATATCGCTGATCAGAGCGCGTTTCAATCGACCAGACCTTTGATGGAGACAGCTGGTGGGGGTCACAGATTCCACGGTTGAACTGCGCCGGCGGGCCTCAAGTTCGCGCGTATTGTACCTTGACCATAAGGTAGACCGCAAGGCTTACGGCACTCGCAACTTACGCAATTTCACAGGCCCGGCGTGCCGTCCGGCGCCGAGGCCCGAATCCAGCGGCCGATGGCCTGGCCATCCTGGCGCAACTCTCGGCTCAGTAAAGACTTGTCTCTTTAGTTCGCTGCTCTTCGTCCCAGGCAAACCACTGCGCGACGACCGACAGGGAGCCGTCCAGGAAGTTGCTGCGGCAGGCATAACGCTGGATCTTGCCACTGGAGGTCTTCGGGATGGACCCGAACCGCACCAGCACGATCCCGTCCGGAGGCAACTCGTGCTCGGCCGTGACGGCGCGGCGAACCGCCCCCATGACATCCGACCAATCCTTGCGGCGGGCGCGCTCGACTTCGCTGACAATAATCAGTCGCTCGCGGCCGTGCATGTCCACGGAGAACGCCCCCACCGCGCCGGGCTGCAGGTGGCTGCTGGCCTGTTCGACGGTCAGTTCGATGTCCTGAGGGTAGCGATTGACGCCGCGGACGATAATCAAGTCCTTGAGCCGCCCCGTGACGAACAACTCGCCCTCGTGCAAGAATCCCAGGTCGCCGGTCCGCAGATACGTACCCGTATGACTGTCGCTGAGTTTGGCTTGAAACGTCTCTTGGGTGACTCCCGGCTTGTTCCAGTACCCCAGGCCCACGCTGGGGCTGTCCACCCAGATCTCGCCGACGTAGTCTTCGGGCATCTGCCGGTACTGGACCGGATCGACGATCCGCACGTCTCCGCCCGGCAGCACGCGACCGCATCCGATCAGTTGGCGCCCGTCCTCATCGCCGTCGTCGACCGGGACGATGCGGTGCTGATCCAGGGCCTTGCCCGAGAAGGAGCGGACGACGGGCGGTTCGCATTTCTTGCCGCCCGTGACGATCAACGTCGTTTCGGCCATCCCGTAACACGGATAGAGGGCCTCGCGGCGGAAGCCCACAGGCGCAAAGCGCTCGACGAACCCGTCCAGGGTCGTCGCCCGAATCGGCTCCGCGCCGTTGAAGGCGACGTCCCAGCTGCTGAGGTCCAGTCCCTGCAGCTCTTCGTCCGTGACCTTCTGCGTACACAAATCGTAGGCGAAATTCGGTCCCCCGCCGATCGTCCCTTGGTAGCGGGTGATGGCTCGCAGCCAGCGGATCGGCTTCTGCAGAAACGCCAGGGGCGACATGTGGATGCAGTGGCGGCCAAAGAACACGGAGTACAGCACGCCGCCCACCAACCCCATGTCGTGGTAGGTCGGCAACCAGGACACACCACATGACTGGCGGTTGGGCTCGAAACCGTACGTGATCAGCGACACGTTGTGCAGCAAATTCCGGTGCGCCAGCATGACGCCCTTCGGCGCGCCGGTCGATCCGGATGTGTACTGCAGCACCGCCAGCATTTCGCTGCGGATGTCCGGCGCCGTCCAGCGATCGGCCGCGTCGTCCGAAATGCGGTCGGTGGCCAGCCACGTCAAGTCCTTCAGGTGCGGGGCTTCGTCCAGCAGTCCGCCCGCGCGATCGCACACGTCGTGGACGGACAAGGCGGCTTTCGCCTGGGCGTCGTCCGAAATCGCTTGAATCCTTAGCATGTTCCGGTTCCGCCGCGGCGGATAGGCAGGAATCGCCACCGCCCCCGCGTACAGGCAGCCGTAGAAGCCGGCGATGAAATCCAACCCTGGCGGATACAGCAGCAGCACCCGCTGGCCCTCCAAGTCCAGCGACTGCAGCGTCGCGGCCACCGCGCGAGCTTTGCGGTCCAACTGCGCGTAGGTCCAACAAATCTCTTCCGTCTCCCCGTCCTCCAAGAAGTAAAACGCCGGGGCGTCGGGATGTTCGCCGGTCCAGAAGCGCAGGCAATCCACGATGTTGGTCGTGGGAGTCCGGTAAGGGTGGAAAAAATGGTCGAGGTTCACGGTGGTGTTTGCTCCTCCAAGGCGACGGAAGTAGCTCCTAAGGTATCACGCCGCCGAGCGGACGAAAACCGGTCTCCAGGCAAACAGGCCAGGCACGCGGACGGGGCCGGTTGGCGCTCCCCGGCGACCGTATCCGGCAGCGGGGGCCCCGTCACGCGGCGCAAAGAAAAACGGCCTGTCTGGAGTCAGTATCCAGACAGGCCGTTCAAACGTCAGAGCCGATCGGCTACGCCAACTAGCGGACCAGACTGGTGCTGGCAGTAATCACTCGACGTTGACTTTTCAAAAACGCGGAGGGATCGACAACGGGAGCCGGCGGAACCGGAGCGTCGGCGGTGGCGGGAGCCTTCTCGGCTTCCGGCGCCTTGTCGTCGCCCTTGTCGCCGTCCTTGCCGTCCTTGCCGCACTTGGATTCGCAGCAAGCGTTACGGCGGCAAGCGAAGATACGTTCCAACAGCGACGGGCCACAGCTCTTCTGGGCGCAACCCTTCTGAGCGCAGGGGTCCTTGCAGCCGTCCTTCTGGCACGGGTCCTTGCAGCCGTCCTTCTGAGCGCAGCCGCCCAGCAGACCGCCATTGAACAGACCGCCGCACTTCTGGGCGCAGCCGTCCTTGCAGCCGTCCTTCTGGCACGGATCTTTGCAGCCGTCTTTCTGGCACGGGTCCTTGCAGCCGTCTTTCTGGCCGCAGCCGTCCTTCTGAGCGCAACCGCCCAGCAGTCCGCCGCCGAACAGCCCGCCGCACTTCTGGGCGCAGCCGTCCTTGCAGCCGTCTTTCTGGCCGCAGCCGTCCTTCTGGCACGGATCCTTGCAACCGTCTTTCTGGCCGCAACCGTCTTTCCCGCCGTCCTTCTGGGCGCAGCCGAGGTTCAACAGACCACGACGAGCGCATTTCGGGCCGCATTCCTTCTGGCCGCAGCCGTCCTTCTGGGCGCAGGCATCTTTGCCGTCGCACTTGGGATCGCCACACTTCTGAGCACAGCCGTTTTTCTGTTCGCAGCCGCACCCATTCGAGCCGAGCATTCGGTCCAACAGGTCACCGAAGCTCGGAGTGCTCAAACCTAGGCCGAGCACCATCGAAGCAACAAGGATGTTCCACTTCATCGAGCCATGTCTCCTATAACACTGGAACATAGTGAAATCGAACTGGCGTTGCTGCCGTCCAGGCCTCGCGCAGGAAGATGTCGCCGGTATGCCCGAAAGCGGTGGTCGGCATCAACCGCTGATCAACCGGCCCCCTTGGCCGAGGAGACCGATCCGGGTCGAGTGATCGCAGGTGGGCCAATCGGAGCAGGTGGGTCATGCCTCCGATACAAACGGTGTGTAACGCCAGAACCGGTCGAGCCAATCCTTGACTCGATTGTGTCCGCCGGTTGGACCGACGCGTCGCTGGGCACTTCCACACTCAGCTTCACGCGTCCACTGACATGTTCCGTATCGGCGTGCTTGACAAGGGGCCTTGAGGCTTCGAAAACAATTTTCGTGTCTTGGGTTACGACGAAAACTCTGCCGAAGATTCCGGACCAGTAAGGTGCCGAAAATGTGACGGTTATCCGGCTGATGAACCGGCCGGCACGACCGTTGCCACCGGGTTTAGTCGGCAGATCCGTTACACTTTGACAGACCCGCTGCGCGATCCACCTACGCACTTTGCAGGGACACTTCGTCATGGCTTACCTGATCGGAACGGACGAGGCCGGCTACGGCCCCAACCTTGGACCGCTGATCATCTCGGCTACCCTTTGGCAGGTGCCCGACGACTGGCTTGACGCGGATTGGTACGAACTGCTCTCCGACGTCGTCTCCCGCGAGGGACACCGGAAAATGGGCCCGGACCGGGTGCCCATCGCCGACTCCAAGGCGCTCTATAAGCCCGGCGGCACCCTGCAGGACTTGGAGTGCGGCGTCTTCACGGGCTTGCGACTGATCGGCCTTCGCCCCCGTCACTGGCGCGAAGCGTGGGAGGCGCTGGCTCCAGGAGACTCCGGCCAACTGAATCGCGATCCGTGCTACCGGGACTTCCAACTCGCGTTGCCCCGGGCTCACGATGCGGGCTCGCTGGACCGCCTGACCGAAACCTTCCGGCATGCCCTTCAGCGCGTCGGCATCCGGTTGCTCGCCATGCGCTCGGTCGCCGTCTGGCCCGAGCGGTTCAACGCCTGGCTCGAGCGCCTGGGCAACAAGGCGACGGTTCTGTCGACTTTGACGATGGAACTGATTAAAGGGGTTTTGCCGGCGCCGGATGGTCAGGCCACCTTGGTGGTCTGCGACAAGCATGGCGGCCGCCAGCGATATGCCGACTTGCTGCAGGCGATCTTCCCGGACTACCTGGTCGAGATTCTCCAGGAGAGTGCCGTCCGCAGCGTCTACCGCTGGGGACCAGCCGGACGCCGCGTCGAATTCCGTTTTCTTGAAAAGGGCGAACGCGTTCTGCCGGTGGCTCTGGCTTCGATGATCTCCAAGTACCTGCGCGAACTGGCCATGCTGGCCTGGAATGCCTTCTGGCAGCGTCAAGTGCCCGGCCTGCGCCCCACGGCCGGCTATCCGCAGGACGCCGTCCGCTTCAAGAAGGAAATTGAGGCTTGCCAGCAGCGATTGGGGATTCCCGACCGCAACGTCTGGCGAAATCGCTGAGTTCCGGGGTCGCTAGCACCGCCTCCACCCTTCGCTCTTGCCCCGACTCGCCGCATTTCGTACACTTCCGCGCCATTTGCTGTCGCGCGAGACAATCCGGCGAACTCCGGGTCGTCGGGCTACGTAGACAGTTCCAGACGCGCCGACAGCCGCCGGGCGCAGGCGTCAAACGCTGAGCAGACACCTGTCACCGGCACAAGGAGTCACGAGGATTCGGCAGTCAAGCGTCGGGGACCTGCGGTCGATAAGGGAACGTGTTCTCAGCGGCGTTCGCAGAGGTCACTTCCCCGCCACGGACAGCGCTTTTCGACACGGACAGGCGACGCCAAGGTCAACTCAGGGTATAATGGCAACCAAGCGGAATAACTCGACCGCCGCCGGACGACACGAGGTCGACCCGCCGGCTGGTGCCAGCCGCCATCTCTCGGGGGAGTAAGCAATGCAGATTTACGGCCTCTCGCACCTGCACGGCGCGCAACCGATCAGCGGTCCTCATCGCACGCATGCGGCCGAAGCCGCGCAGCAAGCCGATTCGTGGCTGGCGGTGGACCAACTGGACATCTCGCCGGAAGCCGACCTGGTGAGCCGCGTCCGCGATCTGCCCGACGTGCGCGCGGACCGCGTGGCCGAACTTCGCGCCCAGATCGCCTCCGGTGTCTACGAATCCGAGACCCGGCTGGACGCAGCCCTGGGACGTCTGCTCGACGAATTGGCCGGCTGACAGGGACGCTTGGCTCTCCTCGATTCACGCCGGACCAGCGGTCCTCTGCAGCGCTTGCAATCGTGGGCAGGGACCTTAGAATAAGTGCATCAAACGACGGTCGCTTATTCGACTTCGCCGTGGCCTGCCATGCCCGAAAAACAGCCGCTCAATCCCGTGCAAACCGCCCTCACGCCGCAGGCCCGGTTTGAGGAGTACTTGCAGAGCCGCGGCATGAGGCATACCGAACAGCGGCGTCTGCTGGTCGAGCACATCTTCAGCCACCACGAACACTTCGACGCCGACCAACTGCTCGCCCAACTGCCCCTCAAGGGCCAGCGGGGCTACGTCAGCCGCCCCACGGTCTACCGCACGCTGGCCGAATTTGTGGACGCTGGGCTGCTGCGCAAATTCGAGCTAAACGGCCGCGCCGTGTACGAACACGATTACGGCTACCCGGCCCACGATCACCTGTACTGCAAACAGTGCCAGAAGCTGTTCGAGTTCGAGAGCGAAGAACTGGTCGAGTTGCGCAACCGCGTGGCCCAGGAGCACCATTTCCGCGTCACCGGCCACCGCCTGACCGTCTACGGCATCTGCGAAACCTGCGCCCAAGCCAAACGCCGCACCAAGCGCAAGGTGGACCTGATCTGAGTGCCCGTCATACGTCCGCCGTAATCAACTCCAACTTCAGCCCCAGTACACGCGCTACGGCTTCCAAGTCCGAAACGTGAGCATCGCGGCCCTGCTCGATGTCTCGCACCGCGCCCGGGTGCGAAAGTCCGGCAGCCTTGGCGACCGCCTGCCAAGTCAACCTCTTCGCTTGACGGGCGGCCCGAATCTGGCCTGGAATTCCGGGCGGCGATTCGAGGGGCGGGAAGTCCTCCATCGCCTGGCGGCGGATCTCGTCCCGGCGTTCGGCCTCTTCGAGGCTGACGCGAGTCTTTCGCACGACACGTTCGACGATTTTTCGGCTGGCCATCGGCTCGTACCTACTGACAAGCGGAGGTCTCGACCCTTGATGATGGTCGGACTCGACCCTCAAACTGACACTTCCGCCTGCAGCCGTTCCCGGCCATACCGCTGGCGGATCGGCTCAACGACCTGCTCCACAAATTCGTCCACCTGCTGCGGCGCGCGGCCGACGAATTGGGCTGGGTCTAACGCCGCTTCCAGGTCGATGCCGGCAAAGGCTTCGTCGCCGGCCAACCGCTGGATCAAGTCGTTGGGGCGGCCTTCCAGCTTGACCGCCGCGCCCGCCGCCTGGCTGTGCTGGCGAATCCGCTCGTGCAGCAGCTGCCGGTCCCCGCCGGCCTTGACGGCCGCCATCAAGATGTTCTCGGTGGCCATGAAAGGCAGTTCGTCCCGCAAGTTCTTGGCGATTACCTGGGGATACACGCAAAGCCCGGAGCACACGTTCTGGCACAGGATCAACACCGCGTCCACGGCCAAGAAGGCTTGGGGCAAGACGAGCCGGCGATTGGCGCTGTCGTCCAGCGTCCGTTCCATCCACTGCGTGGCCAGCGTGTTGGCGGGACTGGACTGCAGGCTGATCACGTAGCGGGCCAGCGAGCAGATCCGTTCGCTGCGCATCGGGTTGCGCTTGTACGCCATCGCCGAGGAGCCGATCTGCTTCTCCTCGAAGGGCTCCTCGATTTCTTTGCGGCTGGCCAACTGCCGCAGGTCCGTGGCCAGCTTGTGCGCGGACTGGGCGACGCCGGACAGCACGTCGACCACTTGTGAGTCGATCTTGCGGGTGTAGGTCTGCCCCGTGACCGCGTAGGTGGCGTCGAAGCCCATCTTTTGGGCCACCAACTGGTCCAGCCGCCGGATCGTGCCGTGGTCGCCGTTGAACAGCGCCAGGAAACTCGCCTGCGTCCCCGTCGTGCCTTTCACGCCGCGGGCCTTCAACTGCTCCAGCCGGTGTTCGGCTTCGTGCAGGTCCAGCGCCAGGTCGTAGGCCCACAGGCAAGCGCGCTTGCCCACGGTCGTCGGCTGAGCGGGCTGCAGGTGTGTGAAGCCCAGGCACGCCACGTGGCGATGCTGGACCGCAAACTCCCCCAACGCGGCGATCACCCCCGCCAGCCGGCGGCAGACCAACTGCAACGACTCGCGGAACAGCATCAGATCCGTATTGTCCGTCACGTAACAGCTGGTCGCGCCCAGGTGGATGATCGGTCCCGCCAGCGGGCAGACGTCGCGATACGCATGCACGTGCGCCATCACGTCGTGGCGGAACTGGCGCTCGTACCGATTGGCGGCCTCGTAGTCGATGTCGTCGACGTGGGCCCGGAGTTCGGCGAGTTGCTCGTCCGTGATCGCCAAGCCGAGTTCCTGTTCCGCCTCGGCCAGCGCCACCCACAGCCGCCGCCAAGTGCCAAACTTCCTGTCGTCGCTCCACAGCCGGCTCATCTCCTTGGAGGCGTAACGGACAATCAACGGGTTTTCATATTGATCGTGGGGCATTGGTCACCTGTTCAGTTCGCGTGCTCGGAGCAGCTTATCCGGTTCTCGACGACCAGGCAAGAAGTCCTTGCCAAGCTCGGCGATTCCGACGTAAGCATCGTTCGAGAAATAACCGTCCGATGTCACGTGAGCGGTACGGCGCTAGCCGCCGG
>CAYUFW010000255.1:0-12099 GCA_964443915.1 uncultured Pirellulaceae bacterium | reverse complement strand
TCGTTCTCATCAAAACCGGGCACGCGCAGGTTCTTCTCTGAAACCCCGTCTTGAACCCCTTGTCACCGGGGCGGCTTCGGGTATACCCAAATAGAGACTTGGAACACCAAACCGTTTTGACAACCGATTTGTGAAGAAAGGGAGAGTTTCATGAACAAGAAGATCGGGCAAGCGTTTAACGACCATTTGAATGCAGAGTTCTATTCGTCGTACCTCTATCTCGCCATGGCCAACTGCTTCACGGCGAAGAACCTGGACGGGATGGCGAGCTGGATGCGGCTGCAGGCGGAAGAAGAGCGTGGGCACGCGATGAAATTCCTGGATTTCATCGGCGTCCGCTGCGGGCGCGTCACGCTGAAGCAGATCGACCAGCCGCCGCTGGAGTGGGCCACGCCGCTGGAAGCCTTCCAGCAGGCTTACGACCACGAGTGCGAGATCAGCCGCAAGATCGACGCCCTGGTCGATCTGGCCACGAAGGAAGGCGACCACGCGGCCGTCAACTTCCTGCAGTGGTTCGTGTCCGAACAGGTTGAGGAGGAGGCCCACGCCCTGGGGATCGTCGAGAAGCTGAAGATGGTCGGCGACCACCCGATGGGCATCCTGCAGATGGACGGCCGGCTGGCCCAGCGGGCGGCTTCCAAGTGACGCGACGGCAGGCTGCTGCGTCGCGCCGCCTTCGCAGCGTGCCCACCATTTTCCGGCTCCCCGCCGAAGCCCGGTTTTTCCAAAAAGCCGGGCTTCTTGCTTTGCGGGCCGGTGAACGTACCTGCTTCCCAATCGGACCCCCGGCTGTTCCCGTTTACGGCCCTACCTGCAGGCGGTAGAATCTCGCCAACAACCTTTTACAAGGGGGGCAGGACGGCTCATGTCAAATTATGTTGCCAGCCGCGAGCAGTGTGGGCACCACACGATTTTTCCTGGGGTGACGATCCATACGCTGCCCGGCACGGACATGATGTTGGGGTACGTGGAATTCGAACCGGGCTCCGTGGTGGAATGGCACAGCCATCCCCACGAGCAGATGGGCCTGTTGCTGGAAGGCGAGTTGGAGTTCTTCATCGGCGACGAGCATCACGTCGTCCGCCCCGGCCAGATGTGGCGCATCCCCGGCGGCATCCGCCACCGCGTCGTCGCCGGGGACAAGCCCGCCAAAGCCTTGGACGTGTTCTGCCCGATCCGCGAGGATTACCTGTAAAACCACTTGCCCGAGACATCCAAGGCATGAGCAGACAATACATCTTCACCATTGCCGGATTGACCAAGAAGCACGCCCAGCGCGAGGTGTTGAAGGACATCTGGCTGGCGTTTTATCCGGGGGCCAAGATCGGCGTGCTGGGCCGCAACGGGGCGGGCAAGAGTTCGCTGTTGCGGATCATGGCCGGGCAGGACACGGAGTTTGACGGCGAGGCCCGCCTGACCGACGGGTTCACCCGAGGGTTCCTGCCGCAGGAGCCGGTGCTGAACCCGGACAAGGACGTCTGGGGCAACGTCGAGGAAGCGGTGGCCCACCGGCGGGCGATGCTGGACCGGTACAACGAGATCAGCGCGAAGCTGGGCGAACCGCTCGACGACCGGCAGATGCAGAAGCTGTACGACGAGATGGCCAAGCTGCAGGATCAGATCGACGCGACCAACACGTGGGAAGTGGATCGCGAGATCGAGATCGCGTTTGACGTGATGAACCTGCCGCCGCGCGACGCGGACGTGGCCACGCTGTCCGGCGGCGAGCGGCGGCGGGTGGCATTGTGCAAGTTGCTGCTGCAGCGGCCCGATCTGCTGCTGCTGGACGAGCCGACCAACCACCTGGATGCCGAAGCCGTGGCGTGGCTGGAACGGCACCTGTCCGAGTATCCGGGCACGGTCGTCGCCGTGACGCACGACCGGTACTTCTTGGATAATGTCGCCGGCTGGATCCTGGAACTGGACCGCGGGCGCGGCATCCCGTGGGAAGGAAACTACTCGTCCTGGCTGGAGCAGAAACAGGAGCGGCTGGCGAAGGAAGAGAAATCCAGCCTTGCGCGGCAGAAAACGCTGCAGCGCGAATTGGAGTGGGTCCGCATGGCGCCCCGCGCCCGGCAGGCCAAGAGCAAGGCCCGTATCAAGGCTTACGAGCAGATGGCGGCGCAAGATTTCGAGGAACAGCCGGACGAATTCGAGATCCAGATTCCGCCGGGCAAGCACCTGGGCAACCTGGTGATCGAGACCCAGCGGTTGACCAAGGGCTTCGGCGATCGCGTGCTGATCGAGAACCTGAGTTTCACTCTGCCCGCCGGCGGGATTGTGGGCGTGATCGGTCCCAACGGGGCCGGCAAGACGACGCTGTTCCGCATGTTCGTCGGCGAAGAGCAGCCCGACTCCGGCGAGTTGCGGATCGGGCCGACCGTCGAACTGGGCTACGTCGATCAGAACCGCGACGCCTTGAAACCGGACAGCAGCGTGTTCCAGGAGATCTCCGGCGGCGCCGAATCGCTGGAGATGGGCGGCCGGAAAATCCACGCGCGGGCGTACGTTTCGCGGTTCAACTTCCGTGGCCCCGACCAGGAGAAGAAAGTCGGCGAGTTATCCGGTGGGGAACGCAACCGGGTTCACCTGGCGAAACTGCTGCGGCGCGGCTCGAATGTACTGTTGCTGGACGAGCCCACCAACGACCTGGACGTCGACACGTTGCGGGCCCTCGAAGAGGCCATCCTGAACTACGCGGGCTGCGTGGTGGTGATCAGCCACGACCGCTGGTTCCTGGACCGCATCGCCACGCACATCCTGGCCTTCGAAGGCGACGGCTACGTCCATTGGTGCGAAGGCAATTTCCAGACCTACGAAGAACAGCGGCACGAACGGCTGGGCCTTGCCGCTGACGAACCGCGGCGATTCCGGTACAAGCGGCTGAAGGGATGAGATGAAGTACCGCCTCCCACTCGTCCTTGCGCTGTCGCTGTCGGCAGCCTCGCTGCCGGCCGCTGACGGTTCGGCCGCGGCCGACGATCCCAAGAGCGAAGCCCGGCCCAACATCCTGCTGGTGTTGGCCGATGATCTCGGGTTTTCGGACCTGGGCTGCTACGGCGGCGAGGTCCGCACGCCGAACTTGGATGCCCTTGCGGCCCAGGGAGTGCGGTTCACGCAGTGCTACAACTCGAGCCGCTGCTGCCCGTCCCGGGCGAGTTTGCTCACCGGCTTGTATCCGCATCAAGCCGGCATCGGCCGGTTCGTCGGCAAGGGGACTAATCTGCCCGGCTACCGCGGCCGCCTGACCGACCGATGTGTGACGCTGGCCGAAGTGCTCGGCCGAGCCGGCTACGGGACGTATGCTTGCGGCAAGTGGCACGTGAATGAGCCGGGGCCCATCGCCCGAGGCTTCGAGGAGTTTTATGGATTCGTCCACGGGTATGCGGTCAATTCGTGGGAGCCGGGGATGATGATCCGCCTGCCGCTCGGCCGGCCGCAACGCAGTTGCGCCGCGGGCGAGTACTTCGCGACCGACGCGATCACCGATCATGCGCTCGATTTCCTCGACATCGCTCGGCAGAAGCCTCGCCCGTGGCTGCTGTACGTGGCCTATCAGGCGGCGCACTTCCCCGTCCAGGCCCCGCGGAAGCTGATCGAGAGCTACGTCGGGACCTATGAACGCGGCTGGGACGTGTTGCGCGCCGAGCGTCTGGAGCGGATGAAAAAGCTCGGCGTCGTGTCCGCCGGCTTTCCCCTGCCGCCGCGTTCGCCGATTGACAATCTGGCCGTCGCCCAACGACTCGGTTCGCTGACCGCCGACGGCCGCAATCCCGCCTGGGACTCGTTGGATGCGAAGCGGCGGGCCGATCTGGCCCGGCGCATGGCCGTGTACGCGGCGATGGTGGAGAACATGGACGCCAACGTCGGGCGCATGGTGGCTTCGCTGCGGCAGCACGGCGAGTTGGAGAACACGCTGATCCTGTTTGTGAGCGACAACGGGGCCTGTGCCGAGTGGGAGCCCTTTGGTTTTGATCTCGATCCCGCCAGATTCCAAAATCCCAGACCCGGCTACGGAATCGACGGAGCCACTCCCGGCTCGCCGAACGTGCTGCACGAGGGCCAGGCGCTGGCAGCGATGGGTGGGCCTGGCAGCCTGTTCAGTTACGGCTGCGCTTGGGCCAATCTCAGCAACACGCCGCTTTCCCTGTACAAGCACTACGCCCACGAAGGCGGAATCCGCACGCCGCTGATCGCGCATTGGCCGGCGCGGATCGTCGGCCAGGGGCAGTGGCGGACGCACGTCGCGCACGTCATGGACATCATGGCGACGTGCGTGGAAGTCGCCGAAGTGAAGTATCCGGTGTCCGTGGCGGGCAAAGACATCTTGCCGCTGGCCGGGCGGAGCCTGCTGCCCGCGCTGCGGGATCGTCCCGCCGAGCCGCGGACCTTGATTTTCGAGCACGAACGCAACGCCGCGATCCGCCAAGGCGACTGGAAACTGGTCGGCCGCGACATCCTGGGCCGTGACGGCCTGCGGCCCGACGCGCGATGGGAGCTGTACGACCTGCGGCGCGATCCGGCCGAACAGCACGACATCGCCGCCGAAAACGCCTCGACGGTTCAGCGGTTGTCCCATGCGTTTCTGGAAGAAGCCCGTCGGACCTTCGTCTTGCCCGCGCCGTGAACGGCGGTGGAAAAAGACCCGAGTCCGGTTGCCGCCCGCGAAACGATCGGATACCACTAACAGCACGGGGGCCGTTCGGAGCAGAGAAACCGCGTAGTGGAAGCAGCGGCCCCCGTGAATCGGAACCCCTCCTAACGTTTCCCCTGGAGACACCAACCATGACTCGAATTAGCCGCAGACGTTTTCTTGAAGAGTCCCTTCTGAGTGCGGCGGCCGCGGGAGCGGCGTCGCACGTGCTGGCCGGCGAAGCGCCGAGTACCAGCCCCAATGAGAAGTTGAGCGTGGCCGTGATCGGCGTGCGCGGCCGGGGCGGCGACCATGCCCGGTTCTTCGCTTCCCGCCCCGACTGCCGGATCACGTACGTTTGCGACGCCGATCGAGACGTCGGCGCCGGCGCGGCCCAGAAGTTCGCCCAGGACGGGCGCGAACCGAAGTTCGTCACCGACATGCGCGAGATCTTCGACGACAAATCGGTGGACATTGTGTCCATCGCCACGCCCAACCACTGGCACTCGCTGGCGGCCATCTGGGCGATGCAGGCCGGCAAGGACGTGTATGTGGAAAAGCCCATCAGCCACAACGTCAGCGAAGGCCGCCGCGTGGCTCAGGTGGCGAGGAAGTACAAACGCATCTGCCAGGGCGGGACTCAGTACCGCTCCAGCGGCTCGGTCCGCGCCGCCGCGCAGTTCATCCGCGAAGGCAAGTTGGGGACGGTCAAGGTCGCCCATTGCTACATGTACCGCGGCCGCAACCCAATCGGCCCGCCGGGCAAGTATGATCCGCCTCCCAGCGTCGACTACAATCTCTGGGCCGGGCCCGCGCCGATGGCCCCCATCACGCGCAAGTCGTTCCACTACGACTGGCACTGGTTCTGGGACTTCGGCAACGGCGAGATCGGCAACAACAGCGTCCACGCCGTGGATACGATGCGGATGGTCCTGAATCTCCAGGGCCTGGGACGCGGCGTGCTGTGCTACGGCGGGCGTGTGAAGTTCAACGACGCAGCCGAGACGCCCAACACGCAAGTCGTGATCCACGATTTCGACGGCATCACGGTGGTGCAGGAGATCCGCAACCTGAAGACCAAGCCGCCGCGTTTTCCCGGCATGTGCATCATCACCGGCACGGAGGGCTACATGGCGGTGAGCGCGTCCTGCGCGGTGTACGGCCTCGACGGCCAGCTGGTCCAGAAGCTCGAAGGTCCCGGCGACGACCACTTTGCCAACTTCCTCAAGGCGGTCCGCAGCCGCAAGCCGGAAGACCTGAACGCCGAGATCGTCGAGGGGCACCAGTCGGCCGCACTCTGCCATCTGGGCAACATCTCGTACCGCCTGGGCCAGCTGGCTTCGCCCCAGGAGATCCGCGCGCGGCTCGGGACGCTGAAGGCCAACGAAAACCTGGTGGAGACGTTCGAGTCGATCCGCACGCACCTGGCCGAGAACGACGTGGACATCGAGAAGGAACGCCTCACGCTCGGCCCGTGGCTGCAGATCGACCCCGACCGCGAAACGTTTGTCAACAGTCCCCAGGCCGACGCCTTGCTCACGCGGGACTACCGCAAGCCGTTCGTGGTGCCCGAGGAGAAGGAGATTTAGCGACCGGTAGGCCGGGCCAAGTGGCTGATGTGAAACCAGCCATCTGTCCAAGAACAATTTCGTAGAGCGAAATTCACTCCGCCCGAGAGCCCGCCTGCGACCGCACGCGACATCCGAGCACCAACGGACGTTCGTGCGGAAGGACAGCTGCCTCAGCTGTCTGGACTCCGTCTTGAGGAGGTGTTGGAATGTCTCACCGAAGCCTGTATCTGGCCGCCTTCGTCCTGGTCGCGCCGCTGCCGTCGTTCGGCAGCGAACCGTTCTTCCAGGAGGGGCGCACCGATTGGGGAATCTATCTGTCTCCGCAAGCCGATCCGACGGAGACGTTTGCCGCGGAGGAGCTGCGCGACGCGCTGAAAAAGATCTCCGGTGCCGGCTTCGAGGTCCATGTCTCGGCCACGGTGCCCGACCGCCGGGCAATCATCGTCGGCGATCTCCAACACCCGGAGGTACTAGCGCGGGCTGCGGCTCTGAAACTCCGCCCCGGCAAAGTCGAGCAGGTCGCCGTGTACACCCTGGACGGCCGGCTCTATCTGGCCGGGAACCAGCCGCGCGGCGCATTGTATGCCGTGTACCGTTTTCTGCAGCACGAACTCGGGGTGCGGTGGCTGTGGCCCGGACCTGACGGCGAGTTCCTGCCCGCGAAGAAAAGCTGGTCGCTGCCCGAGCTGAAGTTCAATCACCAACCCGCGTTCACGTATCGGGGTTTCCACCTTTGCGGCGACTGGCGCGACGTCGACCTGTTCCGCGAGTGGATGGGCCGCAATTTCATCAACATCCATCGTCACGCCGCCCCTCCGCCGGACAAACGCCGCGGCTTCTATTCGATGTGGTCTTCCCACAACGTCGTCCTGCCGGACGCGCTGTTCGACCAACACCCGGAGTACTTCGCAGAGATCGACGGCAAGCGCTACAAGGGCAACGTCTGCTTCAGCCATCCGGAGGTGGACAGGATCGTCGCCGCCGAGATGGCCGTCTACTTACGGAAGCGGCCGTTCCTGGATCTGCTCAGCGTCTTTCCGAGCGACAATCAAGACTATTGCCGCTGTGCCCAATGTGCCAAGATGGACGTGTCCACGGCCTGGTTCGAGTTCTACAACCGGCTGACCGACACGCTGAAACAGGAATTCCCCAGCCTCAGGTTCGCCACGATCGCGTATCAGGGTTATCGCGACGTGCCCAAGTGCCAAATCCGCAATAGCGAGTTCATCGAATACGCCAGCTACAGCCGCTGTAACATCCATCCCTACGGACGAGCAGGCTGCCAACACAACGAGGACACGATGCGGGCCATGCTGGACTGGCAGGCCACCGGTTTGCCGATCGGCAATTACGCCTACGAGTACGACATCTACTCCAAGAACTGCCGCTTCGTCCCCTTCCTGAGCGTGATCGACGATGCGGTCAAGACCAGCAGGCGATTGGGCCACGTGGCGTTGATCCCCGAGATTTCGCTGTCGCCCAAAGACGGTCCGGATGTCTATGCCCACTCCGTGCAGAACCGCCTGTCGATTTACCTGTATGCCCGGTTGCTTTGGGACCCGGACCAGCCGCTGACCGATTTGCTCCGCGACTGGTGCCAAACGGTCTTTGGTGAAGCCGCCGCGCCGATGTACGACTACTACACGGCCATGGACCGCGCCTGGAGCGGCATGACGATCCACGCCACGATCCTGCGCAACGCCTTGAGCGCCGCCCCGCACCTGTTGACCGACAACCTGCGCTCGGAAGCGGCGGCGGCCTTCGCGTCCGCGGAACAGCAGGTGGCGAAGATCGAAAACCCGGCCGCCCGCGTTCGCGCCGCGGCCGCCTTGCAGCGGGAGCGATTGCTGTTCAGCCAGTGGCAGGACTTGTACCGGGTGAACGCCGATGTTCCTCGATTCAACCTGCCGCGGTTGGCGCAGCCCGCCGACTTCGCCCAATCCGCCTCGCGGCCTCAGGAATTGGCCCCGCCAGCCAATGCCGCCAAGGGCTTTTCCACCCGCGTACAACTGGCTTGGACCAGCGAGGCGTTGTTGGTCAGGTGGGTCTGCCGGGAGCCGCAGATCGAGCGCCTGATGGCGGCGGCCACAGACCGTGACGGCCAAGTCGTGGAAGACGACAGTGTGGAACTGGTGCTGTCTTGCGGCGCCACCGGCGAGACGTGGCATTTCGCCGTCAACTCCCGCGGGACACAGCAGGACTATCGCGATTCCAGCGTCGGCGTCCGGGAGGACCAGTGGAATCCCGACTGGCAAGCAAAGACGCAACTGGCTGCGGACGCCTGGGAAGCCGAGATGACCGTTCCCTTTGCCGCGCTCGGTCAGACGCCGAACGCGAACGAAAGCTGGCAGGCGCGGTTCCTGCGGCATCACGGCGGGCGGGCGGATGTTGCCACGACCGTGTTTCCCGAACGCGAAGCGGCCGTGCTGCTGTTCAGTTCCGCGGCCCGCACTGACCGCTCGCTGCTGTGGTGGTCCGGCGCGCCGGACCGGGAGGGCCAGCGGAACGCCATCTTGACGCAGGACTTCACCGAGATCGGCTGGCAGGTCCACATCACCACTGGCCCGGACCAACTGCTGGCGGACCATGACCGCTGTGACGCCTACTGGTTCCGTCATCCCCACGGTCCGAACAAGGTCCCGGCCGAATACTGGGAAAAGCACCTGGCTCCGGCGGTCAGAGATGGTGCGCTGGCGGTGTTCGTTTCCTACTGGGGTATTCCGCTGGACCAGTACTTCCACGATCCGTCCCTGAAGGTGAACGTCGTCTCGTGCCGCGGAATTCCGCTCGCCGGACGCGTCAGCACGTTCCTCGCGCCGGGCGACTGGGGCACCACGCCGAACAACCTCGTCGGCCGCTTGAAGACGGCCATCACGCCGGCCTACGGCTTCGTACCGGCCGACTCCGAGGGCTGGACCGTCCTGGCGACCGCCCCCAGCGAAAACACCACGTACCCTTACCTGCTCGTCCGGCGTTACGGTAAAGGAACGATCGTGCTCGGGGGTGATGACATCCGGCTCTCGCCCGCGAAGATGTTGGAGAACTTCATCTGGTATCATGAACACGCCAAGTAGCAACCTTTCAGGAGAAACAACGATGTTCAAACAGCTGTGCCTCTCTCTGCCGGTGGCGATCCTCGTGGCCGGGCTGTTGCCTGTCTCGGACGCCAGCTTGCACGCGCAAGGATTGACGTTGTACGTCGCCCCGAACGGCAACGACGCTTGGTCGGGGAAATCGGCGGAGCCGAAGGGCAACGACGGTCCCTTTGCGTCCATCGGACGGGCGCGCGATGCCATCCGCCAGTGGAAGACGGCCCAAGGCGGACTGAAGGAACCGGTCACCGTGCGGATCCGCGGCGGCGAGTACTTCCTGTCGGAGACGATCAGCTTCACGCCGGAAGACTCCGGCACGCCGCAATGTCCGATCACGTACGAGGCGTTCGCGGGCGAGCAGCCGGTGCTGTGCGGGGGGCAGGCGATCGCCGACTGGCAACCGTACCAAGGCGAGATTCGCGTCGCGACGTTGCCCGAGGTGAAAGCGGGCAAGTGGTACTTCCGCTCGCTGTTCGCCGACGGCCGGCGACAGATTCGCGCCCGGCATCCCAACGTCGATCCGGCCGATCCCTATCGCAAAGGGTTCCTGTACGCCGACCGGGACATCCAGGGCTTTGGCCTGGCGGTCAACAACATCCACAATCCGGGCGACTGGATGGAATACAAGGTCCAGATCCCGGCTGACGCCGAGTACGCGTTCTGGATGTACTACGGCGCGCTGAACGCGCCCTTCGGCAGGGCCGACATGAATGAACGGACCGTGTTGATCGTCGACGATGGGACCCCTGTCCCGCTGGGGAACCTTCCCGACACAGGGGCCTGGGGCACACTGCGCTGGTCCCGCGCCGCGACGGTGCCGCTGACCAAAGGCGAACACGTGCTGAAGTGGCAGAACGTCAAAGGCGGCGGGCTGACTTTCGCGGCCTTCGCCCTCTGCGACGATCCCGCCTGGAAGCCAGCCAGCACGACGCTGGCCAAGCCGGCGGCCGACAAGCATGCGCTCGTCGTCCAGGCCGCCACCTTCGCCCGCTCTCAAGGCAAGCAGTTGTCGGTCTCCGGCACCTCGGCCGGTTCGCCGACCGAGTTCCATTACACGCCGGGAACGTTCAAGCCGGCCTGGGCCGCAACCGGCGAGGCGGAAATCCACGTCTTTCAGTCGTCCTCCTGCCGGGCCTTCAAAGAGATCGTTTCTCTCGTGCAGGTCGACGAACAGGCCCGCCGCGTCACCATCGGCGGCAAAGAGTGCCTTGTGCCGATCCTGCCCGGCGACCGCTACTTCGTCGAAAACGTGTTCGAGGAACTCGACAGCCCCGGCGAATGGTACCTCAATCGTCAAACGGGCCAGCTGTTCCATTGGCCCCTGGCGAAATCCTCGGAGAAGACGGCCGTCGTCGCCCCGGTGCTGGGCCGCATCGTGCAGATCATCGGCGACGCTGCTGCCAAGCAGCCGGTGAGCCATCTCCGCTTCTCCGGCCTCACGTTCCAGGAGACGGACTACTCGCCGGACGACGGTTGCGAGGGCTATCGCATGGGCAACGACGGCGTGGTCTACATGCAAGACGCCGTCGAGTGCGCCGTCGAGAACTGCACGTTCCGCAACATCGGCAAGTACGCGGTGTGCCTTTCGGGCGGCCGCGGCCATGCGGTCAACGGCAACGATATCGCCCACGGTGCCGAGGGCGGCGTGCTGCTGCTGAAGACGGCGGGCAACACGGTCTCCGACAACCACATCCACGATTGCGGGTTCGTCTACAAGCACATCGGCGGCGTGATCCTGGAAGGCGCGGGGACGGATGACAACGTGGTCGCTCATAACGCCATCCACGACATCTCCCGCTACGGCATCTCGCTGAAGAGCGCCGGGTTGCGCAACCGCATCGAGTACAACCGCGTCCTGAACACGAGCCTGGAGACGTACGACACCGGCGGGATCGAGGTCACGCAGCACGACCGGAACTTGCGCAGCGGCAGCGTGATCCGCAACAACATCGTGGGCGATTCGATCGGATACTCCGCCGACGGCGCGAAGTCCGTATTCATGTCCTGGGGCATCTACCTGGATTCCTTCGCCGGTGGCTATACCGTGACCCACAACATCACGTACCGCTCCAGTCACGGCGGCCAGATGTTCCAGGGCGGCAAAGACAATAAGGTCGAGAACAATATCTTCGTGGACAGCGCCCGGAGCCAGGTATACATCAGCAACTTTTCCAACAACTCGACGGGCCTGACGTTCCAGCGGAACATCGTCGCCTACACCGATCCCGACGCCGTGCTGTTCGCCACCGGCCGCTTGGACGAGGACGTGATTCGCATCGACCGCAACCTCTACTTCCCGCCCGGCGGCAAGGAGCCCGCGATCCGCGGCTGTGCGACGTTCGCCGATTGGCAGAAGCGGGGCTTCGACCAGAACTCCGTCATCGCCGATCCGCTGTTCGTGGACCCGGCCCGCGACAACTACACCCTGCGTCCCGATTCGCCCGCCTTCCAACTCGGCTTCGAGCCGATCGACACCAGCACCGTAGGACTCCTCCGCGACCGCTGCCGCTGCCCCATCCGCCCCGCCGCGCCGACGTTCGAGTTGATGGGGACACGCGCGAAGAATTGAAACACGTGAACCGGCTCCGGAAGGCCTTGGCTGATCACCGACCAGGCAGAATCGGGCGAGTTTCAACGAAGTAGATCCTTGGCTCTATGCTGCTCCACGGCGATGTCGAATCCGCATTTTACGGCCGGGTCCCACGGTATCCATCAATCCCCAAGCAGGCAACGTTGGACCCGATCGATTATACCCAATGCGCTGCACGCAAGCCTCATATCTACGAAGAGGTTAGGAAGAGCC
>CAYUFW010000254.1:0-12133 GCA_964443915.1 uncultured Pirellulaceae bacterium | reverse complement strand
TTGCCGATCGTTTCCCCACGAGGACCTGGGCCCCGACCTGGGCCAGGACTGGTGGGACCACCGCTACGATTTCTTTTTTCCCAACCACATGTTCCACCTGCCGCAGGCGTTTGGCACGTTGGACACCGTAGCCACGTTCGCCAACATCGAGAACGTGTACCGAGCGATGAAGCGGGTTGTCGAAGAACAGTTCCCGATGGCCCGCTACATCGGCCACTTCTCGCACTGGTACGAATGGGGCTGCATGCTGTACGCTCGGTTCATCATCGACCATCCGCCGGAAGATGCCCACGAGGCGGCCCAACTGTACAATCGCGTCTGGGACGCCTGCTTGCGGGCCGCCATGCAGCACGGAGGCCTGCTGAACGAACACCACGGCATCGGCCTGAAACTCGGACGCCTGATGCGGGAACTGTACGGTCCGGCCTACGGAGTCCTGGAAGAAATCAAGAAGTCCCTGGACCCCGGCAACATCCTGAATCCCGGCAAGATGGGATTCCCCTCGTAGCATGGCTCACCGAGCCGTGCCGGTTTGCGGCGGGCGAACGGCGGGCGTGAGCCCGCCGGTGGAACGGCCGCACACCGAAGCCACCGGCCGGCTTACGCCGGGCCGTTCGCCGAGTCGCCTGCCACGCTGAATCGAAAGACTGACGACGGAGAATCACGTCATGCTGATTGCCGAACATCGCCCCACGATCGAAGCCTGCCGCTTCTGTTTCATGTGCCGCCACGTTTGCACGGTCGGCGTGGTCAGCGGCCGCGAGTCGGACATCCCGCGCGGCAAGGGCTTGATCCTGTTCAAGATCCTCAAGGGCTACGCCGATTACAGCCCGGAACTGATCGATGCCCTCTACCGCTGTTGCCTGTGCGGACTGTGCGAGACCTGGTGCAAGGCCGACTGTCATCCCCCGGACGCCGTCCTGGCGGCCCGCGCGGACGTCGTGGCCCAGGGCAAGGAACCTGGACTGGTGCGGCAGATCAAGGACCGTCTGCTCCAGACCGGCAACCCTTTCGGTCTTCCCCCCGAGGAACGGTTCCAGGCCTGGGGCAGCCCGGACTTGTTTCGGCAGCGGGCCGAAGTCGTCTACTACGCGGGCTGCGACACGGCTTACCGCCAGCCACAGATCGCCCGAGCGTTCTTGAAGATCCTCACCGCAGCGCGGGCCGACTTTGCAGTGCTTCCCAACGAGCGCTCGACCGGCAAGCCGCTGTCGCTGCTCGGCTATCAGGACGACGCACGGGCCATGGCCGTGCAACTCCTGGCCGAGATCCGGGCCGTCCGGCCCCGGATCCTGGTGACAACCTGCCCCAGCGCCTTCGATGCCTTCAAGACCGACTATCCCGCGCTGGGACTGGACCTGAACGGCAGCGAAGTCCTGCACGCGACGCAATACCTCGATCGTCTCCTGGAGCAGGGGGCTATCATTCCGCGCGAGCAACCGGCCGCCGTCGCGACGTTCTTGGACGGCACGTACCTGGGACGCAGGCACGCCATCTATGACGAACCGCGGCGGATCCTCGGACGCATTCCTGGATTGGCCCTGCGAGAAATGGTCTGGACGCGGGAGTTGGCTTATTCCTGTGGCGAGCCGGGCGGAGTGTTTCACGCGCTTCACCCGCAGTTGAGCCACAGCATGGCTGTACGGGTTTTGGAGGAAGCCGCGAAGACCGGCGCCAAGGTGCTGATCACGGCCTGCCCGGCAACGCTGACGTTGCTCCAGGCGGCCCGTCACACGAACCTGGTGGTGCGCGATCTTGTCGAGGTCGTCGCCGACGCGGTGGCCGGTCCCGATGCGGTGGCCGATCCGCCGCCCCAGCCAGGACGAGGAGCTTGAAACAGGGAAGACACGCTGAAGAGCCGGCTGCCGCCGGGCGGCCAAGTCTACCAGGGGGTCAGGCCGCCGTTGACGCAGAGGGTTTGGCCGGTCACGAACGAGGCTTCATCGCTGGCCAGATACAGCACGGCGTCGGCTACGTCTTGGGGAAGGCCCCAGCGGCGGGCGGGAATCGAGGCGAAATAATCGTCCTTCCATTGCTGCAGGTCGCGCGCTTGCCGTTCGGCGGAGATCCAGCCCGGGGCTACCATGTTGACGGTGATGCCGAACGGCGCCAGCTCGCGGGCCATGCTGCGGGACCAGCCGATCTGGCCCCCTTTGGCCGCCACGTAAGCGCTGTACGACGAAACGCTGCGGTGGAACACTTCGCTGGTGATGTTGACGATCCGGCCCCAGCCCTTGGCCTTCATCTTCGGCAGGCCGCGTTTGGCCAGCAGGAACGGACTCTTGATGAAAAAGTCGATCATCCGCTGATAGGTTTCCCAATCGTACTGCTCGATCGGCTTCACCGGCTGTTCGCACGTCGCGTTGGGAACGATGATGTCCACGTTGCCCAGTTCGATTTCGGTGTTCGAGAACAGCGTTTCCACGCCTTCCTGAGTGGTCACGTCGGCTCGCACCAGCAGCGTTTCGATGCCCGCGGCCTTGTACTCGGCCAGCGTTCGTTCGGCCCGCGCTTTGTCGTGCGCATAGCTGACGGGCACCTTCGCGCCGGCCTTGCCCAGCCTGAGACCGATGGCCTTTCCCAGACCCGCGGAGTTGCCCGTGACGACGGCCACGCGATTCGAGAGCGAAAACGTCATAAACCGCTTCCTCTTCACGTTCCAAGAACCGAAAAAGGCGGAAAGTCTTTTCCTTCGCCGCACGGCTTACGACGTTGTAAGGCCTGGCGCGGAAAAAGAAAAGACTCCCGCCCCCGAGAAACGGTGTGGGGAAGCTCCACTTCGACAACAACGGTGAGACTACCCCGCCATGGCCAGGGCCAGGTCTTTGGCCGGGTCATCGCCGGTCAGCCGCAGGTCGTACTTCTCCTGCAGAATCTGGAAGACGTTCGGCGTAATGAAGCTTGGTGGTTTCGGGCCGATGGTGATTCCCTTGACGCCCAAGTACAGCAGCGTCAGCAGCACGGCCACCGCCTTCTGCTCGAACCAGGAGATGACCAGCGTCAGCGGCAGGTCGTTCACCGAGCAGTTGAACGCCTGAGAGAGGGCGACCGCCACCTTGATCGCCCCGTAGGCGTTGTTGCACTGGCCCATGTCCAGCAACCGCGGCAGACCGAGCAATTGGCCATAGTCATAATCGCGGATGCGGTACTTGCCGCAGCCCAGCGTCAGGATAAACGTGTCCGGCGGCGTGGCCTGGGCGTACTCGGAGAAGTAGTTCCGGCCGAGTTCCGCGCCGTCGCAACCGCCGATCAGGAAGAACCGGCTGATCTGGCCGTCCTTGACCGCCTGCACGATCGTGTCGGCGACGCTCAGGATCACGTCATGATGGAAACCGACGGTCGACTTCCTGCCGTTGGCTTGCGGCAGCGGCGGACACGATTTCGCCTTGGCGATGACCTCGGAAAAATCGTCGTTGGTGATCCGCTTGCCGTTGGGCACCGCCGTACAACGCGTGCTGAACAGCCGGCCGGCATAGCTGGGACGCGGAATCAGGACGCAATTCGTCGTCGCCAGCACCGGGCCGAAAAAGGCGTCGAATTCGAACTTCTGCTTCTGCCAAGCGCCGCCGTAGTGGCCGGCCAGGTTGGGATGTTCGCGGAGCTTGGGATACATGTGCGCCGGCAGCATCTCGCCGTGCGTGTAGACCTTGACATCCGTCCCTTCGCATTGCTTGAGCAGAATCTCCAAATCCAGCATGTCGTGCCCGGTGATCAGGATTCCCGGCCCGGCCTGGGTGCCTTCGCAAACTTCGACAGGCGACGGGGCGCCGTACTTTTCGACGTGGCCTTGGTCCAGCAACTCCATGACCCGCAGGTTCTGGCGGCCGCATTCCAGGACCATCTCAAACAGCGACTCCGTGTCGAAATTCACGTTCGTAACGGTGGCGAACAGGGCTTCCTCGATGAACGCACTGACGGCCTCGTCGGATTTGCCCAGCCGCCGGGCGTGGTGGGCGTAGGAGGCCATGCCCTTCAAGCCGTACAGCAGCGTTTCCTGCAGCGATTGCACGTCTTCATCCTTGCCGCACACACCGGGACTCATCGCGCAGCCGGTGCCGTGGGCGGTCTGTTCACATTGGTTGCAGAACATCAAATTGCTCCTTCTCTCGTAACGCCAAAGGCAGGTACCACGGTGGGGCCGTGCTCCGCCGACCGGTCACACTGGCCACTTCACCACTTCGATTCGTTCGGATTATAATCCCTGCGGGCGGTGGCATGTCGTTGACCCAGGTCAAATCCGCGTTGCAGGAGAGCCGCCCGCCCATCGGACAAAAAGGGGAGAGCCATCCATTGCAGGAAACCGCCGAAGACGTCCTGAAGAGTTGCCATTTCTTCGCGCAAGTCGATCGCGAGCGACTGGACCGGCTTGCGCAGATTGCTAGCATTCGCAAGTTCAGCAAAGGGCAGTTGATCTTCCGCCAAGGCGAGGCGTGCCCGGGCGTCTACATCGTGGGCAGCGGCATGGTCCGCGTGTTCAAGATCGCCCCCAGCGGCAAGGAGCACGTCCTGCACATCCTGGGGCCCGGCAACACGTTTGCCGAAGTGGCTGCGATCGGCGGTTTCGATTGCCCGGCCAACGCCGAGGCCGTCGCCGACTCGAGGTGCGCGTTGATTCCCCTGGAACCCTTTCGCAAAGCGATCGCCGAGGACCATCAGCTGTGCCTGGAGATGATGTTTGGGCTGACCTTTTGGGTCCGCCACTTCCTGTCGTTGATGGAAGACATCGTCCTCCGCGACGCCGCCGGCCGGCTGGCCCGGTTTCTCTTGGAGGCCCAGCCCGACGGCGACGGCACAGTGCGCCTACCGACGCTCAAGCGGCACGTGGCCAGCCATCTGAACCTGACCAGCGAAACGTTCTCGCGCACGCTCAGCCGCTTGATCGAGGCGAGACTGATCGTCGAACTGGATAGCAACCGAGTGCAGCTTCGAGACCCTGAGCGCCTCCGCTCGGTGGCCGACGGGTTCTTCCCGCAGATTTAGAAGGTATGACCCAAACCATGACCGCTGATTGGCGCCAACTGTACCCGTTTGCCTCGCACGCGCTGACGCTGGATTCGTGGCGCTATCACTATCTGGACGAAGGTTCCGGCGAGCCGTTGTTGATGGTTCACGGCAATCCCACGTGGTCGTTCTACTGGCGGAACCTGATCCTGGCGTTTCGCGACCGGCATCGGGTCGTGGTGCCCGACCACATGGGCTGCGGATGGAGCGACAAGCCGCAAGCGTATCCGTATTGCCTGAGCACGCACATCGCGAATCTCGTCCAGCTGATCGAGCATCTCGATTTGCGGGCCGTGACGTTGCTGGTCCACGATTGGGGCGGCCCGATCGGCCTGGGCGCCGCCTTGCGAGTTCCCGACCGGATCGCGCGGTTGGTCCTGTTCAACACCGGCGCCTACCCGCCGCCGTTCCTTCCCTGGCGGCTTCGCGTCTGCCGCACGCCGTGGCTGGGCAGGTGGGCCATTCGCCGGCTGAACCTGTTTGCGCGGTTCGCTTTGTGGATGGCAGTCCACAAGCGCGAGCGGATGACGCCGGAGGTGCGAGCCGGCCTGCTGGCGCCGTACGACAGCTGGGAGCATCGCGTGGCCATCGACCGGTTTGTCGCCGATATCCCGGTCACGCCCCGGCATCCCACCTGGCAGGTGTTGGAGGAAATCGAACGCGGACTGGGGTCGCTGGCCGACCGTCCCGTGCAGATGATCTGGGGCATGCGCGACTGGTGCTTCCGCCCTGAGTGCCTGGACCTGCTGTTGAAGGCCTTTCCAGCTGCCGAAGTCGAGCGTTTGGTGGACGCCAGTCACTACGTCATCGAGGACGCGCACGAACGGATCATCCCGTTGGTCGAGACCTTTCTGAACGCCCATCCCCTCCGTTGACGAGGTACTTGCGTCATGCCGCTGCCGGAGTCATGCGCCGCCGACGGAACGTTGTCGATTGGCGCCTGCGCTACATTGGCCTGCCTGCTGGAGGCGACCGTGCCCAAGCCGGGCAACGTTCACCGCGGGGCGGATTTTGCCGATATGACCTTCACGGACTTCGTGGTCAGTGCGGCGGCAATTGGCCCGCTGATGGAACGGGCCGCCGAGCGCGGCGTCGGGACCACCGTCCTGGAGGCAGTGCGGGCCACCCGGCAACTCGTTCCCGTGAACACCAATCTGGGATCCGTGTTGCTGTTGGCCCCCCTGGCCGCGGTGCCCCGACCGCAACGTTTGGAGGTCGGTGTGCCCCAAGTCTTGGCCGGATTGACGGCTCGCGACGCGGAGGACGTGTATGCCGCCATTCGTTTGGCCCAGCCCGGAGGCCTCGGCACGACGGCCGAAATGGACGTGGCGGGAACGGCGCCGCCGAGCTTGCTGGAGGCCATGGCGGCCGCCGCCCAGCGGGACATGGTGGCGCGGCAGTACGCAGAAGGATTCACGCACGTACTGAGAGCCGTGGCCCCGTGGATCGTCGAGGGATGTGCTGCGGGGTGGCCCCTGACCGACGCGGTAATCCACACGCAACTGCGGATGCTGGCGGCCTATCCGGACAGCTTGATCGCACGCAAATGCGGTTTGGAGACCGCGGCCCGCGCCGCGGCCATCGCCCAGCGCGTCCTGGCAGCGGGAATGCCCGGCGACGAAGGCTACCTTCTCGAACTGGGCGAGTTCGACTTCTGGCTGCGGAGCGACGGCAACCGCCGAAACCCAGGCACCACAGCCGATCTGATCGCCGCCGGACTGTTTGTGGTCCTTCGCGAGGGCCTGATCCGGCCGCCGTACCGCTGATCAGTTGTCCGGCAGTTCCAGCTTCTGAATCTCGGCCAACTCGCGCAGTTTTTGCAGAGCCCGCTGCTGTAGCTGCCGGACTCGTTCCTTCGAGATCCCCAGATCGTCCCCCAACTCCTTCAACGTCGGCGACTGGTGAACTTCGAATCCGAACCGGGCTTCAATGATCGCCCGTTCGCGGGAATTCAGACCCAAGAGCAGTTCTCCGACCACTTGGCGGAGGTCTTGCACCGCCTGTTCCTCGCCCGCCGTCACGCGGTGGTCCGGGACCGCATCTTCGATGCCCTCGGTGGAGTGGCACACTTGCTGCCGTTGCAGCGCACTCTGCTTCTTCAGCAGCGCGTTGCAGCCGTTCACGATGGCCCACGTCGCATACGTCGAGAATTTGACGCCGCGCGAGAAATCGAACTTTTCCACCGCCCGCATCAGCGTGACGTGCCCTTCGCCAATGAACTCATCGAAAGCCGCCGAGCCGACGCTGGCGTACCGTTTGGCTATCGAGAACACCAGCCTCAGGTTCGCCTCGATGATCTGATTGCGGACCTGCTGCGCATCCGCCTGCAAACGCTCGATCTTTTCCACTTGGTCGGAAGTGGCCGTGAGCGGGTTCAGTTTTCGCCGCAGGCGGTCCGCACGGAACTTGAGATAGTTCATCTTGCGGAACAGATACGTTTCCTCCTCCTGACTGAGCAGCGGCACCTCGTACAGACGTGCCAAGTAAAAGTCTGCACCCGACGGGGTTCGCCTCGTGCGCATGCCGCGAGCCGCCGCGAGGGGCCGAAGGATCTTCTTCTCCGCCCGGGGCTCATCAAAAGTGGCGTGGTAGAGGTAGCCGATCTCCGTGCGCAGCAGACGCTCAGCCCTGCGCCGCAGGGCCAGCCGGCCCTCCGCACTGCCGTTCTGACCCAACGCCGCGGCAGCGTCCGGTTTCGCCCCTTTCCGCGTCCGGACGGGTGGCGGTGACTGCAATCGCGACCGGCCCCCAGCCGTCGCTGCACCAGATCGTGAAACCCGCTTCGCCGTTTCGCAAGCCTGAACCATCTCACTAACCCCCCCACCCGCCACGGGCGGGTGATGCGTCCAATTCGCGGCCCCAATTGCCCAGTTTCACCCACTGGATTGATGGACCACCATTGCGCTTGCTCGCGAATTGCAAGACTCGTACCGTCATCCGGTTCCCACAGCGCGCCATCCAGGCTTGATCCATCCTAAGTCATCTATCAGCAGCGACTTAACGCAATCACTGACAATCTTGAAGAACGCCTCTTTGGATCACGGTCGATTGGGTATAAGCCCATACTGTCTACATTTGGTTGCCTGTTTTGTGGTCACGGCGAGCTATTCCGCTCGCCATCCCCGGCTTGTCATTGTCGCCAGAGGATGAATCTTTCGGGTTTTTTCGATGTTGGCGAGGACAGGACGCACAAAGACTGGATACCAATCGACGAATCGTCAATAATTGGCTGAATGACGAAATATGGACAATTTCATTGTCGGAGGTTAGCCGATTGATACTGAGTAGCAGCCACGCTGTCGTCGAGCAGCTCTTGGAGGGCCTGAATCTGGGCCGAAGCCTCGAAGACTTGCTGGCGTCCCTGTACGAGAACTTGTCAGGCGTCGTGCCGTACCATCGGATCGGCGTGGCCATGCTTGATGATGCGCAGCGTGTGCTGCGGGCGGTCTGGTCTCGCAGCGATGGGGAAATGAAGCTGTCGGCAGGGTATTCTGCCCCCGTGGCCGGCTCGACGTTAGAAGCGCTTCTGCAGTCCGGGCAGCCGAGGATCATCAACGACTTGGAGGCGTACTTGGCTGGCAAGCCCGAGTCGGTCTCGACGAGGCTGATTGTCGAGGAGGGCATGAGGTCCAGTCTGACGTTGCCGCTGCTGGCCGAAGGCAAGCCGATCGGCGTGGTGTTCTTCTCCTCCCGAAACAGGCGCGCCTACACGGAGGAGCACGGGACGATCCTGAGATCCTTGGCGGGGCACATTGCGATCAGCCTGGAAAAGGCCCAGTTGCTTACCGCGTTGCGGCAGCGGAACGAGGAACTGGCCGAGGCGAACAAGGCGAAGGATGGATTCCTGGATCGGCTGCGGGACGAGGTCCAGCGGCAAACGGAACAACTGCGGCGATCCGAGGAGCGGTATCGGACGTTGGTGCGGCTGGGTCGAATCGTGAGCGCGAGTCTGGATTTGCGGCAGGTGTTTCGCTTGGCCGCGGACGAGATCCACAAACTCCTTGGCTGCGACCGCGTCAGCCTCTTGCTGCTGAGGCAGGCGGACCAACAACGGTACGGCTTCGCGTTGGAGTTCAGCCCTCGGGAGCGTTGGCTGGATATCCCGGCGCAGCGGCTGTCGGGTACGGCTGTCCAGCGGGTCTTGGAGCAGCGCCAGTCGCGCGTGGTGCCCAGTCTGGAGCGCGAGCGGGTCTACGCGGAAGACCAACGCCTGTACGAGCAAGGCTATCGGGCCTACGTCCAGTTGCCGTTGGTGTGCCGGGATGCGAGCTTCGGCGTGTTCGGGATCGCTTTCCGAGCGGAAGCCGTCCCCGGCGCTTGGGATTTGGAACTGCTGGGCGAATGGTGCGACCACTTGGCGACCGCCTTGGACAACGCCTCGGCCTACGGTGAAATCGCCCGCTTGAAATCCCAGTTGGAGGAGCAGAACGTCTACCTGCAGGCCGAGGTCAAGACATCGCACGACTCGGGGAACATCGTGGGCGACAGCGTCCCCATGCGCCGCGTGCGGGCGGCCGTCGAGCAGGTCGCGAGCACCGACAGCACGGTGTTGATCCTGGGCGAAACAGGGACCGGCAAGGAATTGGTGGCGCGGGCGATTCACGACACCAGTCCGCGGCACGAGCATTTGCTGGTCAAAGTGAACTGCGCCGCCTTGGCTCCGTCGTTGATCGCCAGCGAACTGTTCGGGCACGAAGCCGGGGCCTTCACCGGGGCCGCCGGACAGCGTCAGGGCCGCTTCGAACTCGCGCAGCACGGCAGCATCTTCCTGGACGAAGTGGCCGAGATCCCGTTGGAGACGCAGGTGATGCTGCTGCGGGTCCTGCAGGAGCGGACCATCGAGCGGGTCGGCGGCAGTCACCCCATTCCCGTGGACGTGCGCGTCATCGCGGCCACCAACCGCGACGTGAAGAAGCATGTCGATGGCGGCCACTTCCGCGCTGATCTGTTCTATCGGCTGAACGTCTTCCCGATCCAGGTTCCCACCCTGCGGGAGCGCCGCGAGGATATCCCCGCCCTGATCAACCATTTCATCACCCGCTTCGCCCCCCGCATGAACAAGGAGATCACCCGCGTCAACCGGCGCACGATGGAGTTGCTGATGAATTACGACTGGCCCGGCAACGTCCGCGAACTGGAAAACATCGTCGAGCGGGCCGTGATCGTCAGCCGCGGCGATACGCTGGAGATCGATGCCAAGTGGCTCTCCGACAGCGGGGAGGTTGTGGCTTCGCCGGGTGGCCCATTATCGTTTGCCGAAGTCGAGCGGCAGGCGATCCTGGACGCCCTCCAGCGTTGTGAAGGCAAGGTCTACGGCCCCGGCGGTGCCGCGGCCATGCTGAGGCTGAAGCCCACCACCCTGTACGGCAAGATGCGCAAACATCGCATCGCTCGGCGCCGCGGCCGGTTCGAGCAGGAGTGAATGATCCGGGGCTTGACGCCACATCACGTTTGCCTTCTGATTCTCCCGAGGTTGATCATGGACTTTGAACAGCGACTCAGAAAAGCGATCGAGCGGGGCCAGCGCCGGGGCGATGCCCAGGTGTTGGCCGACGCCACGCGCACGGTCAACGAAGAAGAGTTGAAACGGCTGCACTCGCAGTATCGGCTGGAGTTGTCGGAGCACATCGAGAAGTGCATCCGCAGCCTGCCGCAGCACTTCCCCGGCTTCCAGGTCGAGACCATCTTCGGCGAGCGCGGCTGGGGCGCCGCCTGCCGCCGCGACGACCTGCGCCTGTTCGGCCGCGGTCAGCGCGAAAACTACTACAGCCGCCTGGAAATCACCGTGCGGCCCTACAGCCCGCTGCGGATCCTGGAGCTGTCCGCCAAGGGCACCGTCCACAACAAAGAACTGCTGAGCCGCCAGTACTACGAACCCGTGGCCGACGCCGATCCGGCCAAGTTCGTGGAACTGATCGACGCCTGGATCCTGGAATTCGCCGAACTGTATGCGGCCCGCTGCTGAGCGCGGTCCAGTCGCCCCGCTTTTCGGAATAGCCGAGCCTCGTTGCGTTCGTCTCGATGCCTTGTGCCCGCCTGCTCACTCCACCACGTGCAGCACCTGCGGCGGGAAGCAGAGCAGGGGGATGACGAGCGAGGCCAGGCCCAGGGCGATCCGTAGCCAGCCCAGTCTTGCCGTGTCGTCCCGCGTCGGCGGGTGGTGGATGCCGATCAGGAAGATGAGCACCAGCATCAGCGCCCAACGGTCCCAGGTCCGCGTGACGGTCATGTAAGTCAGCGCGGCGACCATGAACCCGCGGGCGATCCAGCGGGAGTGGCGGCCGAACAAGGCGTAGATCACATGCCCGCCGTCCAGTTGGCTGACGGGCATCATGTTCAGGCCGGTGATCAGCAGGCCCACCCAGCCGGCCATGAAGTAGGGATTCAGGTGACTGCACCAGATCTGGTCGGCACCGGCCCCGTTGACGTGATATCCCGGCGGCGGATCGGATTGCAGCACCCAACGTACGGCGAGGGGCAGGTCCAGCCGGTACAGCCCATGGCCGGGAGCGCTCAGGTCGAGCTGCTGAATGCCGATCAGCAAGATCGGCACGGCGACGAACAAGCCAGCCAACGGACCGGCCAGCCCGATATCGAACATCTCTTTGCGGTCCGCCCGGCGGCCGTCCATGCCGATCACGGCGCCCATCGTGCCCACGGGCGAAATCGGAAACGGCACGAAGTAGGGCAAGCTAGCAGGGATGCCGTACCGCAGTGTGGCCAGAAAATGGCCCATTTCGTGCGTCAGCAAGATGGCCAGGATGCAGGCCATGTAGATCAGGCCGTCCTGCCAGTGGCTGATGATCGCCCGGCGGATGGGCATCGCGTCCAGCGTGGGAATCCACCCCACTGCTCCGGCAAAGAACGTGGACAAACAGGTGATCAAGAACAGGATCACGGGCAATTTCACGCGGCGCCGGTGAACCGGGGGCCGGTGCGGCTGCCCGGCTTCCGGTGGGGCAAACGTCCGTTCCTCAGGCCGCTCCACCAACTCGGCCAACACGTAATCGTCGTCGTTTTGACCGCTGTCGGCTGTCCTTTCAGATGTGTTTTCGATTCCGTGCATGTGCCCAAGATACCTTGCCAGCGGCGTTTCGGCCACCCGCCACTTCCGGCTTGGCTGTAGCGAGAA
>CAYUFW010000253.1:8024-12140 GCA_964443915.1 uncultured Pirellulaceae bacterium | reverse complement strand
GGTGCCGGGCACGTATTCGGTGACCAGGTAGTGGACGTTGCCATCGTGGCCCGCGTCGTAGGCACGCACCAGGTTGGGATGGTCGAGCAGCGCTTGCGTGCGGATCTCGCGCGTAAAGCTCTCGATGGCCTCCGGCGTCGATTTCTCGCGCGGCAAGACCTTCACGGCGCATTCGCGGCCCATCATCTTGTGGACAGCCTTGAAGACCTGCCCCATGCCGCCCTGGCCGATCCAATCCGTGATCGTGTAGGGCCCCAAGTTCAGTTTCGTCCTGCCGGCGATCAGCTGGTCGGCCTGATAACGAGTCAGGAGCCCCGTGTCGATGAGCTTGGAGGCCAATTCCTCGTCGCGGATTTCCTCCACCGGTGTCGGCAGACGGTCCGAGGCGCCGCGGACCGCCGCCAGCGCCTGGTCGAACTGCTCCGGCGTGATCAGGCCGCTCCGCATCGCGGATTCGCGGAACACGGATTTGTGGGACGTCTTGGTCACCGCAGGTTCATCCTTGCGAGATCGGAACACAGCCGCGCCGCCGAGCGAGCGATCCTCGCCGAACCCGGCCAACGGGTGCGAAACGTGACAGAACCCGACGAAAACAGGGTTGTGCCTGTTGCCCTAGTATACACCGTCGGGCAAGGATTCCAGCGGGGGGCAGGGTAAGAACGGGACCGGGACGGGACTTTTGCCCGCTGCTTTCGGAAAAAGCCGGGTCTCGTTCCTTGAATGCCCGTCGGTGGGCGGGTATCCTGTCGCTGATTGCTGGTATTTCCGATTTCCAGTTGTAGAACGCAAAGAGGTGAAGGCATGAGCAAAAAGACTTTGGGCGTACCCCGCCGCACCTTTCTAAAGACGGCCGGATCGGCTATCGCGGCCGGGGCGGTGGCTGGGCCGTACGTGATTCCCTCGGGCGTGTTGGCCGCGGCGGGGCGAGCGGGCGCCAACGAACGCTTGACGTTCGGCCATATCGGTGTGGGCGGCATGGGCGGCTATCATCTGGGAGACATGGTGAGCCGCCTGCGGCGGGGCGAAGTGAACATCGCCGCCGTGTGCGACATCGACGACAAGCGGCTGGAAAACGCCTCACGCACGGCCGGGCCGCAGGCCGACTGCTACCGTGACTACCGCTACGTGCTGGATCGGAAGGACATCGATGCCGTCGTCATCGCGACGCCCGACCACTGGCACGCCGTGCAGACTGTCCACGCCGCGGAGCGGGGCAAGCACGTCTATGTCGAGAAGCCTGCCTGCTGCACGATCGAGGAAGGCAAGGCGATGATCGCCGCCGCCAACAAGGCCAAGATCGCAGTCCAGATCGGCTCGCAGGGCCGCAGCCAGCCGGAAGCCTACTTGGCGCACCGCTACCTGGTCAACGGCAATATCGGCAAGGTTACCCAGGTCGATTGCTTCCACTATCCCAGCCCGGTGGGCGCGTTTGCGCCGGACAGCGATCCGCCGGCCGAGTTGGACTGGGACGCCTGGCTCGGTCCGCTGCGTTGGCGGCCCTACAATCGCGGCTACTGTCACGGCACGTTCCGCTGGATGATGGAGTCCGGCGGCGGCCAGATCCGCGATCGCGGGGCGCACGTGATGAGCTGCGCCATGTGGTGGATGAATGCGGACGGCACGGGGCCGGTCGAGATCGAAGCCACGGGCGAAGCGCCGCAGCGCGGTCTGTGGGATTCGGCGGTGAAGATCAACGTCAAGTACACGTTCAAGAATCCTGATTGGGTGCTCACCTGGAACCAGCCCGGCGAGCCGGCGCCGCCGGAAGAACGCACGGGCAACGAGCCGGGCGGCCGCATTTCGCGCCCCGGATACGGCGCGGTGTACCGTGGCGACAACGGCACCTTTACGCATTGGGGCGGCGACGGCGGCACCTGGGCCGAACGCAAGGCCCGCGAGTGGCAACCCGGCCCCGGCGCGAAAGACGTCTACCAAAGCCCCGGCCACAAGGAAGATTGGTTCGAAGGCATCAAGACCGGCAAGAAGACGATCATGAACGTCGAAGCCGCCGCCGACGTGGCCATCCTGACCGTGCTCGGCAACCTCTCGTTCCTCCTGGGCCGCAAACTCCACTGGGACCACAGCAAGCGCGAGATCGTGGGTGATGAACAGGCCCGCCGCCTGATGGGCCGCCCGCAACGGTATCCGTACACGCTGTAGCCGTAACTCGTAACGACAAGGACTACTACGATGGAAGAATTGACACTAGACGTATTGCTCCAACGCATCCAAAGCACCGAGGACGGGGTGCGCGCAGGCGCTCGTGACCATGCGGGCGCGGTGGGGGCCAAGGCCGTGGCGCCGTTGGCCAAAATCGCCGCCAGCGGAGAACTGGAGATCGCCCGGGCGGCAAATCGGGCGATTCAGAACATCGTCTATCACGCTGGCCGGCCCGGCGCGGCAGAGGAAGCGAAAGCGGTCGCCGCCGAACTGCTCAAACTGCTGGGCGATTCCCAGCCGGCGCAGTTGCGCCGCGACGTGCTGTGGATGACGTGGCAGATCGCGGGCGAGGAGGCGGTCGAGCCGGTCGCCGCACTGTTGGGCCACCAGGAACTGGGCGAGGACGCGCGAATGGCACTGGAACGTTTGCCCGGCGACAAGGCGACGGCGGTGCTGCAGGCGGCTTTGGCCAAGGCCGACGACGCGGCCAAGCCCGCGCTGGCCCACTCGCTTCACGTCCGCGGCGTCGAAACGCCCGGCGTGCCCGACCTGCGGCTGAAACCGACCAAGAAGACGGCCGTCCAGCCGGTTGGGCGCTAGTGCCGTTTTCAGTTTCTAACTACGCAGACCGGGGCGAGACAGAAAGTAGGCCGGAACCAGTCCGCGCAGTTCCGGCGAGAATTCCTGCGGTTTTCGGACGGTCGGCCGTGCCGGAACTGCGCGGACTTGTTCCGGGCTACCTGTTGCCCTCCCAGATGGCGGAAGTCACCAAGTGGAAACGGCACTAGTCTGGATTGCTGACGAAGGGGGACGGATTGCCAATCCGTCCTACTGGGGCTGGCGGCGCAAGGAGATGGTTGAATGGTGCAACGGCTGAGTGTTTGGATTGCCGGCTGCGTAGTGCTCGTCGTGGCGGGATGCCCGTCTGCGCCGCGCACGGACAGCACGCCGCCGACGGAAGCGCCTCGTGCCCCGGTCGCGGCACCGGCTGACACAGCCCCGCCCGCCGCCGCGCCCGCCAGCACGCCTCAGGGTGACGCGGCGGCTTTTGCTCCACTGCTGGAACGCGTCAAGCAGTGGGGCGGCCAGGTGGAATTCGACGGCGAAGGACGGGCGATCGCCGTCGATCTCTTGAGTGCCAGTCTGACCGACGCCGATGTGGAGCAGCTGGCCACCCTGCCGCACCTGCAGCGGCTGGAGTTGAAGGGCGCCGAGATCACCGACGCCTCGATGCCGCAACTGGCGCGCCTGACCGGGTTGACCAGCCTGGCGCTGGACACCGTCGGCGTGACGGATGCCGGGGTGCGTGCGCTCATGACGCTACCCAATCTGAACTCGTTGCGTCTGCACCGCTTGACACGCATGTCGGACGCGGCGGCGGCTTACTTCAAGGACCTTCCTCGGCTCGAACATCTGATTCTGACCGACAGTTACATCAGCGATGGCGGCTTGCTTTCCATCTCCCAACTGCAAAACCTGCGTACGCTCGACCTGGAAGGCAGCGACTTGATCGGCGACGGCGGACTCGAACTGATCGCCGGCATGAAGCAACTCCAGACGCTCCGCGTCCGCAGCCGCTCGATCAGCGATAGCGGCTTGGAGTACCTGGCGTCGATGAGCCAGCTGCGGACGCTGGCGGTCGAGGATTCGCTGGCCGTCAGCGACCAGGGGATGGAATTCGTCGGCCGTCTGACCGGGCTGGAGGACCTGTCCTTGGCCCAGGCGTTTCAGGTCACCGACGAGGGCCTGACGCACCTGGCCGGGCTGACGAAGCTGCGGCGTTTGGACCTCCGTCGGCTGGCGGTCAGTGGCACAGGGCTGGTCCATTTGAAAGGAATGACGGAGCTGGAATCGCTGGACCTGGGCGGCACTCCTGTCAGCGACGAGGGTCTGACGCACCTCAAGGCGTTGCCCCGCCTGACGACTTTGAACCTGATGGCGACGCCGCTGACGGAT
>CAYUFW010000253.1:0-7959 GCA_964443915.1 uncultured Pirellulaceae bacterium | reverse complement strand
CGGCCTACGGACGCTGATTCTGCGCGACGTGAAGCTCTCGGATGCCGGCCTCGCGCACTTGACACCAATCGCCAACTTGGGGCGTCTGGAACTCCGCGGCGTGCCGATCACCGATGCGTCTGTGCCGAGGCTGGCAAGTTTCGCGCAGCTCAAGGAACTGGACGTCGCCAAGACCGGCATGACGCCGGCCGGGCTGGCGGAACTCAAAAAGGCGCTTCCCCACGCGAAGATCGCCCATTGAGGGTGATCCGGCATCGGGTCCAGACATCATGGAATGCCCTTGGGTGCGCAGGCTGGGCCTCCCAGCCTGTCGCGCACGTCGACGGCTTGGGGTAACCGTCGTACAATGAAACAGTGCGGGGCGAAACGCCGCATCTTAGACGCCACACGGAGTTTCCGACGGTGAAAGTCGCTGAATTGCTGGACCTGCGGCGCAAGAATTGGCAGGAACTGGAGAACCTGTGCGCGCAGTTGGCCAACCGCCGGGGGGCGACGCTGCGCGCGGAGGACGTGTCGCGGTTCGCCGCCCTGTATCGGGCCGCGTGCGCGGATCTGGCTTTGGCCGACGCCTACCAACTGCCGCCCAATACCGTGCAGTACCTGCACTTGTTGGTCGGCCGCGCGCACAACCAATTGTACCGCACACGGCGCTTTGCCTTTGCCGATTGGAGCCGGACGTTGCTCGAAGAAGTGCCGCAGCGGATCTTCCAGGACCGGTGCGTGCAAGTGGCGTTCTGTCTGTTTTGGGGCGTGTTCCTGCTGTCGGCGTTCCTGGCGTATTCCAAGCATGTCTGGCCGCAGTACGCCGAGGCGGTGCTGACCAGCGGCGCGATTGAGGAATTGGAGACGAACTTCCAGAATCCCGTCGACGGCCGCGATCCGGAAGCGGGCCTAATGATGGCCGCTTTCTACATCCAGCACAACACGGGGATCGGGCTGAAGTGCTTTGCCGGAGGATTGGCGGTGATTCCCGGCGTCGTGGTAACCACCTTCAATGCGGCCTTCCTGGGAGCGGCCTTCGGGTACATGGCCCGGCCGGATGTGGCCCAAGGCCAGAACTTTTTCCATTTTGTGACGGCGCACGGCCCCTTCGAGTTGACCGCGATTGTGCTGTCGGCCGGGGCGGGCCTCCGGCTGGGACTGGCGTGGCTGTTGCCCGGCCGCTGGAGCCGGCGTTCCTCGCTGCGCAGGACGGCCGTCGAGACCATGCCCTTGATGGGCGCTGCGATGGCCATGTTCTTTCTGGCAGCGTTGATCGAGGGGTTCGTGTCGCCGTCGGGCTTGCCCTACTGGATCAAGGCGACCATCGCGGTGTTGTCCAGCGGCTTGCTGTCGTTCTATTTCATCATCTTGGGCATGCCGCGGAGAAGCAGCGGTGCAGTTTGACAGAACTACGATCGTCGTCCGCGAACGCGGCATGCTGGACACGCTGGATTTGTCGCTGCACGTCTTTCGCGAGTACGCGCTGCCTCTGTCCGCCGCCATGCTGCTGGGCGTGCTGCCGCTGATGGCGGTGAACTATCTGCTGCTGGGCTGGATGCCCGGTGCGGCCGACGAAGAAGCGTGGCTGCCGTGGCGGTTCGTCTATCACCTTTCGCTGCAGATCTACCTGCAAGCGCCGTTGGCGGGCGTTTTTGCCACGGCGTACCTGGGGCAGGCCGTGTTCCTCGCCGAGCCGCGGTTCCGCGACGTCGTGCGGGACGTGGTGCGAATGCTGCCGCGCATCGCGTGGTGCCACTTGCTGGGGCGCGGCGTGCTGTTCGGCTGGGCGCTGCTGCTGGTTTTGGAGCGTGACGGCGAGGTGAATGGGTTTGTGGAGGCTTTCCTGCTGCCGCTGCTGGCCGCGTACGCCAGCGCCCTGCGGGCGTTTCGGCCGTTCATCAACGAGATCGTGCTCTTGGAGCGTAATCCGCTGACCTCCCAAAACGAGCGGATCATGACCGTAGGCCGCCGCAGCCAGATGCTGCACGGGGCCAACGGCGGCGAGTGGTTCGTCCGCTGGCTGTTGGGCTGCCTGTTGGGAGTCCTGCTGATCCTGGCGATCTACGGGACGTTCTACTTTCACGTTGCGGCGCCCTGGCAGGACTGGAGCCAAGGGCCGTTGTTGACGCACGTCTTGCTGCCGTTGGCGATGTGGATCGCCGCGTGTTACTTGACAGTGTTCCGCTTTCTGACGTACCTGGACGCACGGATTCGGCAGGAGGGGTGGGAAGTGGAACTGCGGCTGAGGGCCGAGGCAAACCGATTGACGAGCAAACCGGCGTGAGGGCGACGGGACGATGTCAGCAACATTTCGGCCAGCGCGACGGGGGAGATGCCTGAGACTGCCGCTGGCCGTCCGCGCCGCGCTGCTGCTGGGCGCCCTGGCCTGGACGCTGGGCCCCGCGCCGGCGGCTCCCGCCGACTCGCCGGCGGCTGACAAGGGCATTGAGGCCGGACGGCAAGCGCTCCGTGGGCATGCGAGTTTTCCCTGGTACGACGCGGAGAACGATGCGCTCCGCCGCGTCGACGTCCGGCCGCCTCGGGACACCGCCCAGCATCGCCGCTCGCAATGGCAAGCCGCTCCCGCGGCACCCAAGGGTCCGTCGTTCGGGACCGACTGGAGCGGGCTGCGAGCCGTGGTCGAGACGCTCCTTTGGCTGGGATTGATCGCGGTCTTGGGCGTGTTGGTCTATCTCCTGGTGCGTACCTACCTGCATTCCCACGCGGCACCCGAGGCGGCGGAGGCCCCGGAACGGGAGACGAAGGCGGAAACGGATTTGATCGAGAGCCTGCCGTTCCATGTGCCCCGGCCGCAAGGCGACTTGTTGGCCGAAGCGCGGCGGTTGTACGAGCAAGGCGCCTACGCCCAGGCGGTCGTCTACTTGTTCAGCTATCAATTGGTGCAATTGGACCGGCACCAAGCCATCCGGCTGACGCGCGGCAAGACGAATCGGCAGTACTTGCGCGAGCTGCGTTCGCGGCCGGATTTGGGCGGGATTCTGGAGCGGACGATGGTGGCTTTCGAGGACGTGTTCTTCGGCCACCATCCGCTGGACCGGGCTGGGTTCGAGCGGTGCTGGCAGCGGTTGGACGAGTTCCATCAGAGCTTGACGGAGGCCGCGCCGTGAACGCGAACCGCCGGCTCAGAAAAAGTTCGCCTTGGCCGAACAAGCCGGGCATCTGGTTCGCGCCGCAGCCGTCCTGTGGCGCGTGGCTGCTCGTCGTCGTCGCGGCGTTGTGCAGCGGCTGTGGGATGGAGGAAATCGACAGCACCTACGGCAAACGCCGCGGCGTGCAGGGCGGAGCCAGCGTTAACGGGACCGCCGTGCTGGCGGCGATGTTCGAGCTGGCGGGCCACAAAGTGCAGACGCGGCGGTACCTGTCGCCGCGGGCCCACGAGTTTGACGCCATCGTTTGGTTCCCGGACGATTACAAGCCGCCGACGGACGAGGCGCAGAAGTTCCTCGAGGACTGGCTGTACCGGGGGCGCGGCAAGACGCTGATCTATGTCGGCCGGGACTATGATGCGACGGTCGACTATTGGGAGAAGGTCCTGCCTACCGCGCCGCCGGAGCAGAGCGTCGAGATTCTGCGGCGACTGGCTCAGGCACGCGCCCAGCGCGGCCAGGCCCGGACGGCCGTCCCGGAAGTCAAGGATTGCCGCTGGTTCCGCGTGCGGTCCGGCGAACCGCGGCGGTACTTCGGACGGCGTCAAGACCGCCCGCCGCGGCTGCAAGGTTCGTGGGCCGCCGACGGCAGCCTTCGTCCGGCCGAACTCGATCTGGTTGTGGACGCGCGATTGGAGCCGTTGAAGACCCCGCCGAACGACGAGTACGGCGGCAAGTTCGAGTCGGAAGACCTGCTGTCGGCCGACGGTGTATCCCTGGTCCGGCGGATCGAGAATGCGTACTGGAACGAGGGGCAGATCATCATCGTGACCAACGGTTCGCTGCTGCTGAACCTGCCGTTGGTGGAACACGAGCATCGCAAACTGGCGAGCAAACTGATCGCCGCCTGCGGGACACCGCAGAAGCGCGTCATGTTTCTGGAAAGCGGGCCGGAGGGCGTGCCGGTCCACGAGGAGGAGCCGGGCACGAACTACCCGACCGGCCTGGAAGCCTTCACGGTCTGGCCCTTGAACGCCATGGTGCTGCATTTCGTCGTGCTGGGGATGCTGGTCCTCGCCAGCCGCTGGACGGTGTTCGGTCGGCCCCGGCAGCTGCCCCGGCCGCCGGTCTCCGATTTCGGCCGTCACGTGGATGCACTTGGCGACCTGCTAGCCAAGACCCAGAACCACGCGTACGCGCAAACTCGTCTGGCGGAGTACCGGCGGAAGACGGCGGGCGGAACGCAGACGGCTTCGCCCAACTGAGGCTGGGTGGCAAGTTTTGGTTGCGGCTTCCTTACGATCGGGCGCCCCGTCTACGTTCCAACTCCGCTGGTCGGGAGGCCCACAGCCAGCGACAGGCGACGACCAGCAACTGCGAGGCGGTCAGTGCGGCGGCCAAGAGAGCCGCTCCCGCTCCGACGAACATCGCGGACTTGCCGGAAGCGAACGCGGAGTACAGAAGCGTCAGGCCACAGAACAGGCCGACCAGCAGCAGCGGCAGCCGATCGAACGTCTTGCGGGCGGCTTCCTGCTTCTCGAAGGTCCGGATCGCGGCGCTCGCGGACAAGTTGGCGACTTCGCGCATGGCGTCCAAGCTCGATTCCTGTTCGGGCGGCAGACTGAGCGGCGCCAATACATAAGGGGCTGGTGAGATATCCGGCTGGTCCTCGACGAGGTCCGCGACGGCAGCTTCCGGGACGTACACTTCGGGAGGCGCGGAAGGAGAATCCTCGGCGGTTGGCGAGGAGCTTTGAGCGGTGTCCTGTGGCTCGGCCGAATCGCCCGTATCTGCCGTCACCGGCTCTTCAGCCGGGGAACGCACCTGGTTCTCGATGTTCGAGTTCTGTCGTTGCTTCCGCTGGCATAGCGAGTCACCCCACGTGCAAGGACCGCATTCGCAGTCGCCTCTTGAAAAACTGTCACGAGCCGCGGGATCGGGAAGCGTCCCCGATCTCGAGGACGCCGGGAATTCGGCACGCATCCAAATTCATGTAGCTCACGGTCGGCTCCCCGTCAAAGCTCGCTCGCGCGCAGACCGGCTAGAAACAAAATGCCTGACTCCGGCGAGAAAAGTTTGATATCTAGTCGGGATTTGTCGATTATCCGAAATCGACGGAACATCGCGGACGATTGGGCTGCTAGCGAAGGTGGGGGAACTATATGATGAAAATTACCCGAAGTGAGGCAATCTCGCACTTGCGCAAGATTCTGATCCGGCGCCGCGATGCCTTGCGAAACGCCCTGGCCGGCGACTTGAGCCTGCTGAAAGAACTGCGGGGGCAAAGCCGCGGTGACGTGGCCGACTTTGCCCTCGACGCCGCCCAGGACGAGATCAGTTCCCAACTGGCCGAGGTGGAGAGCCGGGAACTGGCGAACATCGAGGGCGCACTGGAGCGAATCCGTAGCGGCAGTTACGGAGATTGCGAGGCCTGCAACGAGGCGATTCCGCTGGCGCGGCTGCAGGCCCTGCCCTACGCCACGCTGTGCATTCAGTGCCAGCGTGAGGCGGAGAAAGACGGTTCCCGCCGGAGCGTCGCGGACTGGGGGCGGGTCATCGACTCGAGCGGCTCGGAAGCCGACGTCGTCTTCCGCGATTTCGAACTGGACGTGACCTAGCGCGGTTTCCCGTTCGCGAGTTCCGCGATCCGGAAGGGCGTTCTGTGTCGCCGCGAGCAGGGAAGTTGGCAACTGGAAACGGCACGCTGGCGGAACTCTGCATCGCACCACGGAGCTGCAACAGTATGAAGGTTCGACGGCCGCTCGGTACCAGTCTCTGCCTTGCCGCGTTGCTGCTGGTGTGTCATCTCCCGTCACCAGCCCTCGCCCAGGCCACGGCGGCCGAACCCCCGGAATCCGCGCTGGTTTCCGCCGAAGCACGGCAACAGCTGTACCAGGAAATCGACCGGGACGTCGCCGCCCTGGAGCGTCAGGGGTCGCTGCTGAAGCGCGTGGTCCGCCTGGTGACTCCGACCGTGGTCCACATCGAGGCGGCGAAGAGCAGCCGTGAGGACATCCGCTTCTCCCGCCGCTCGGTGGAAGAGGCTGGTTCGGGCGTGCTCATTCAGCACGGCGGCGATTTCTACGTCCTGACCAATCGCCACGTCGTCAACGAGTCGTCGCTGACGCAGATCAAGATCAAACTGGCCGACGGACGCGTCGTCAACCCCAAGCAAGTCTGGACCGACCGCGGCACCGACGTGGCCATCATGGAGGTCAGCGCGGAGAACCTCGTCCCGGCCCGCTTGGGCGACAGCGACAAGCTGGAAATCGGCGATTTCGTGCTGGCCGTCGGCAGCCCGTTCGGCCTGAGCCATTCGGTGACGTACGGCATCATCAGCGCCAAAGGCCGCCGCGATCTGAAGCTGGGCGACGGCAGCGTCAAATACCAGAACTTCCTGCAAACCGACGCCGCCATCAATCCCGGCAACAGCGGAGGACCGCTCCTGAATCTGCGGGGCGAAGTGATTGGCATCAACACCGCCATCGCCAGCAGTTCGGGCGGCAGCGAGGGCATCGGGTTCTCGATTCCCATCAACATGGTGATGAAGATCGCCACGCAACTGATCGAACGCGGCAACGTGGTGCGTGCCTACCTGGGGGTGCGTCTGGACTCGCGGTTCGACGCCGTCCGAGCCTCCGCACTCGGACTGCCGCGCCCGGCCGGAGCCTTGGTCTCGACGGTCACCCCCAACTCGCCCGCCGCCGCGTCCGACGTCCGTGAAGGAGACGTCATCCTGAAAGTGAACGATGTGCTGGTCGAGGACGATGCCCACTTGGTGAATCTGGTCAGCCTGACCGCCGTCGGCGAGTCGGTGAGCTTGGTGGTCTACCGCGGGGGCAAGACGCTGGCGGTCAAGGTTCAAGTCGGCAAACGGGACGATTTCGAGCCGGAATAAGGCCGCGTGACGGGGGCAGGCACAAGACTCGATGTTGGCCGAGCGCGGTCGTTCTCTATGGCCGCCCCCAGTCAGTGCCAACGGGCTCATCCGCCGGACGCCGGGGCCTCGATGTCGCGGAGTTTGTAGATCAAGGCCCGGCGGCTGATGCCGAGCTTCTTGGCGGCTTGCGTCCGGTTGCCGCCGCACTCCTGGAGCGTGGCCAGGATCGTCGCACGTTCGACCTGGGACAGGCGGCCGCGCGGCGCGTCCGGAACGCCGGGCTGCGACGCCAGCGCGGCGATCTTGGGCGGCAGGTGTTCGGGCAAGATCACGTCGCCGCGAGACAGCAGGCACGCCCGCTGGACGGCGTTCCGCAGTTCCCGGACGTTGCCGGACCAGGGATGGGCCAACAAGCACTGCATCGCCTGCGGCGACAGCCGTACCGGGCCGCCGGAGAACTCGGCGGCGAAATGCCGCGTCAAGGGCGCGATGTCTTCGCTGCGTTCGCGCAAAGGCGGGATCGCCAGTTCCACGACGTTGATTCGATAGTATAGGTCGTCCCGGAACCGGCCCTCGGCCACTTCCTTTTCCAGGTCCCGGTTCGTGGCGGCAATCAGCCGCGTGTCGACCTCCACCGGCCGGTCGCTGCCCACGGGCGTGACTTGGCCCGTCTCCAGCGCCCGCAGCAGTTTGGGCTGCAGGTGCAGCGGCAGTTCCGCGATCTCGTCCAGGAACAAAGTGCCGCCGTGCGCGGCGCGGAAGAAGCCCTGCCGCGTCTCGGACGCGCCGGTGAACGCCCCCTTGGTGTGGCCGAACAGTTCGCTTTCGATCAGCGAATCCGGGAGGCTGGCACAGTTGGCGGCGATCAGCGGACCGCCTTGCTGCGGGCTCCAGGCGTGGATCAGCCGCGACAGCACCTCCTTGCCCGTGCCGCTTTCGCCGGTGATCAGCACCGGGGCCTTGGACGGCGCGACCACGGCGATCGTGGAG
>CAYUFW010000252.1:2159-12151 GCA_964443915.1 uncultured Pirellulaceae bacterium | reverse complement strand
TTGACAAAACCCACGCGATCATAGAAGGCCGGAACAAGTCCGCGCCGTTCCGGCATTGCCACTTGCCGAAGAACCGCAAAGGGTTTCTGCCGGAACGGCGCGGACTTGTTCCGGCCTACTTTGGGGCTCACCGCGGGCGGTTCAGGTTCCCGCCAGCGCCGGGATCCGGGACACGCGCCAGTCCACCAGGTGCATTTCCACTTTGCGGTAACCGTTGAACTCGTTGATCACGGGCCGGAAAGCGACGTCCAAGGGCGCTGCCAGGCTTGCCAGTTCGTCGGCGGCTTCGCCCTGCCCGAAAGCGACGCCGCGGATCGTGACCCCGTGTTGCCGCACGCGGAGGGCCAAGTGCCGCTCGCCGCTGCCCATCCGCCGCGGTGACCCGACCAGCGTGACGCCGCTGGCGCACAGGATGGGCCGCGGATTGCTGTTGCCGAACGGGGCCAGTTGCTCGATCTGCTCGACGGTCTTCAGCGTCAGCTGACTGAGGGTCGCTTCGGCATCGATCTGGACCTCGGCAATGCGGTCCTCGTGGGACATCTCCCCGGCCACGTATTCGCAGAAATCGGCGCGGAAGGCGTCCAGCTTGGACTCCTCGATCCTCAGCCCGGCCGCCGCGGCATGGCCGCCGTGCGAGAGCAGATGCTGGCTGCAGGCTGCCAGCGCCTGGTGCAGATTCAAACTCCCCGCGGACCGCGCGGAGCCGATGCCGGGTTTGATTCCCAATTGGTCCCAGGAGATGATCACGACCGGCCGATGGTACTTCTCGGCCAGCCGGCCCGCCACGATGCCGATCACACCCGGGTGCCAGTTGACGCCCGCCAGGACGAGGGCCGGCTCCGCCTCCGGATCGGACTGCTCTTTGGCTTGTTTGTGCGCGGCCAGATAGACGCTGCGCTCCAGCGTTTCCCGGCTGTTGTTCAACTCGTGGATGTACTCTGCCAGGCTGAGCGCCCGTTCCGGCGACTGGGTCGTGATCAGTTCGACGCCCAGTTGAGCCTGCCCCAGCCGCCCGGCGGCGTTCAGTCGCGGCGCCAGCGTAAAGCCGATATCCTCGGCGCTCAACTGCGGCTTCTGGTCCAAGCCGGTGACGCGGAGCAAAGCGGCGATTCCGGGCAGCGGACGCTGGCGCAAACTCACCAAGCCGTGCCGGACCAGAATCCGGTTCTCGTCCAGCAGCGGCACCACGTCGGCCACCGTTCCCACGGCCGCCAGGCCGACGGCGGCGAGCAGAAAGTCGCGCATCTCCGGCTTGACCCGCTTGGCCTCGCTGGCCCGCTGGCACAGCGCCCACGCCAGCTTGAAGGCGACCCCCGCACCGCACAACCCGCCGAACGGATACGCGCTGCCGGGCAGTCGTGGATGAACGATCGCCGCCGCCGCAGGCAGCCGACCGTCGTCGCTCAACTCGTGATGATCCGTGACGATCAGTTCCAGCCCCAGCTGACGAGCCGTCTCGGCTGCGGCGATGCTGCCAATCCCACAATCGACGGAAACCACCATCGACGCGCCGCGGGAGGCCAGCTTGCCTAACGCTTCGTCGTTCAGGCCATATCCTTCCTCGAGCCGATTCGGTACGTGGTAGCCGACATTGGCCCCCAAGAGGCGCAGGCAACAGACCAGCAGTCCCGTCGCCGTCATGCCGTCGGCGTCATAGTCACCGTAGATGACGATCCGCCGTCCCTGCTGGATGGCCGCATGGATGCGATCGACGGCAGCCGTCAAACCGGGGAGCAGATCCGGCTCGCGCAGTCCCGTCAATTGAGCATCCAGGAAGATGCCGGCCTGGCGGGGATCGCAGATTCCGCGGGCCAGGAGCAGCTTGGCTACGACGGGAGACACTCTGGCCGCTCGTTCCAGGGCTGTAATCCTGGCTTCGTCGTGCGGTCGTATCCGCCAGCGTCTTTCCATGACCCTCGTGCTCCCTGCAGACGGGCCGACAAGAATCCCGGCCGTTCCGAAGAAGCCGGGTTTTTGGATCGCCGCTTTGCCCCAGAAGATTTGGCCGGGGGCTATTTCTTCTTCTCGGCGTGCAACGTGTGACGGCGCAGCCGAGGGCAGTACTTCTTCAGTTTCAGCTTCTCGGCCCCTGGTTTGCGGCGAAGTGCATAGTTGTATTCGCCCGATTCCTCGCAGACCAAGAAAACGACTTCTGCTTTCTTCCCCTTACCCTTCTTGCCCATTCTGCTCACCTGCTCCTGTGACAATTAAGACGTTATGATCCGCTATTGGCTGTTCAACCGCAAGGCCAACGGCCTGCGCGGGACATGCTGCTTCCTACTACTGCGACTTGGCGCTGCATCAAATCAGCCGTTGGGCGCTAGGCCTGGTTCCGATGGCCACGAACCGGGGCGAGCGCCCAGCGGCTAATCGACTTGACAGCGCACTGGAGGCATGAAGTATAGTCGAAAACAGGCGGCTGGCGACAGAGGCAAGGCAAGAAATTGCCAGCGAGGGCCCCCCGAACCGCCGGAATAATTGCGGGCTACCTCCCCGAATAATCGGCACACGTTGCGCCGAACCGGTCGCAAGTCGTTAGCAACATTTGCCTTGTGGACCTTGCGTTCGTCGGCGGATCGGTTAATCTAACGGTGGAGTGGGGCCTGAATTCGCAGTCCAAAGCGGGCGGTTCGAGACGGGTTCGGACGGTCGCAGCCACTTTGATACCCGAGATCCGTCGACGAGGCGATGCGGAGTGAGGGAGAGATGAGTGCCGAAGTAAAACAACAGTCGCTGGAAGCCAAGGCAGCGGAGGCGGAGGAGTACGACGAGGAGGAAGAGTTCGAGGAGGAGGGCGGGCATCGGTTCTTGTTCTTCACCGCCATGCCGGCTTGGCTGGTCAGCATGGTGGTCCACGCCGTGGCCCTGCTGGTGATGGCCATGATCACGGTCGGCGGAAACGTCGAACAGGTCAAGGCGGTCCTGACCGCCGCGCCGCCCTCGGACGATCTGCAGGAGATCGAGGAATTTGAGGAGCAGCTGACGCCGCCGGTGGACGTCGAGGCCGTGGCGACCGACGCCTCGGTCCCGATGGAAGTCATCAGCGAAGTGATCCCCGAGGACGTCACGGACGTCGTCGTTTCCAACGATATCGACCAAGCGGCGATCGCCGTCGAGTTGGTGGACTTTGGCCAGGAAACGGCACCCCGCAACGATCTGATGAAAGAAGTCGGCAGCTACAAGGGGACGGGTTACGACGGGCGGGGTAGCGCTCAGGCCCGCGCCGGCATGGTCCGTCAGGGCGGCGGCAGCGACGCCAGCGAAGCGGCGGTGGCGGCGGCCCTGCGGTGGCTGGCCGATCATCAGCTGCCCGACGGCGGCTGGTCCTTCGATCATCGCCCCGGCCCGATTCTCAACGGCCGGCCGCGCACCTCGGATCATCCCGGCACCATGGCTCAAGCTCGAAATGGTGCCACGGCGATGGCGGTCCTGCCGTTCCTGGGCGCCGGTCAGACGCACAAAGAGGGCAAGTACAAAACGACCGTCCAAGGCGGACTGGGATACCTGATCAGCCACATGAAGCCGGACGGCAGCATGCACGAGTCCGGCGGCAGCATGTACGCGCACGGCTTGGCCGCGATTGCCCTCTGCGAGGCGTTTGGTATGACGCACGACAAAGCGCTGATGGCCCCCGCTCAAGCGTCGTTGAATTTCATCTCGTACGCCCAAGATCCCATCGGCGGCGGTTGGCGTTATGCCCCGCGTCAGCCCGGCGACACGTCGGTCGTCGGCTGGCAATTGATGGCCCTGAAAAGCGGCCACATGTCCTACCTGCAGGTGAATCCGAACACGATCCGCGGCGCGGTCAAATTCTTGGACACCGTCCAGGCGCAGAGCGGTTCCTTCTATGGCTACACGAGTCCGGGGCAGGGCCCAGCCACGACGGCCATCGGGCTGTTGTGCCGGATGTACCTGGGCTGGAAGCACGACAATGCAGCCCTGAAGCGCGGCGTCGAATGGGTCAGCAACCAAGGACCTTCGATGGGCAACGGCGCCAACATGTACTACAACTACTACGGCACCCAAGTCTGCCGGCAGTTCGGCGACGAGGTCTGGGACAAGTGGAACTCCAAGATGCGTGACTTCCTGGTCAACAGCCAGACGAAGGAGGGCCCGGCCCAAGGCAGCTGGTGGTTTGCTGGCGGCCATGGAGCCGACGCGGGTGGCCGGCTGTACAACACATCTCTGGCGACCATGGTTCTGGAGGTCTACTACCGGCACATGCCGATCTATCAGCAGCAGGCCACCAAGGACGAATTCCCGCTGTAGTGCGACGCGCGATGCGGGCTGCCTAGAGAATGTCGCGCAGCCGCTTCTGCATGCCCCAAGCCCGGCTTCTTCGGTAAGCCGGGCTTTCTTGTTTGGGGGAGCTTCGAACCGGCTTCTACACGCCGGGAGGCGCTGTGCCGCCGGCCTGGAATGCCGTCATGGCTTGGCCGACGGCCTCGTAGATCTCGAAGATCTTGTCCAGTTGCGTGATGCGCATCGCCTCCCGGACGGGCGACTGGAGGCCACACAGGGCCACGCGGCAGTTCCGCGGTACGCATCGGGACTTGAGACGGATCAGCATGCCCAAGGCTGCGGAGCCCGCCATATGGACGCAACTCAGGTCCAACAATAGCTTCGAGATGTCACGCTGGGCCACGAGTTCCTCGATCTCACGCCGCCTTTGGAGGACCACGGACTCCTCGAACAGAGAAGAATCCAAGAAGGCGACGATGTGGACGCCGTCCTTTTCGATGCAATTCAGTTCCGCCATGATTCGCCCCCCCTGCCGGAAGACAAGACTTCGGTCAATCCCCTCATTCTCAGTGTCTCAGATTATCGATAGTCGTCAATCGGTACAGAAGGCCGACGGGTGACGATCATCGCTCCCGGGCCCCTACGATCCCGTGTGACCGTCACTCCGACGTCCTCTTCTCTCCGCGATCATCTTGTGCGACAATCTTCGAACACGGGCTGAACGGTCTCTCGAACGCGCAGTGATCCCGATGCACTACGAAGTGGAACAGAAATTCCCCGTCGACGACTTGGCGGCGATCGAAGCCAGGCTCGTTGCGCTCGGTGTCCGCTTTGAAGCCGCCATCGAGCAACTGGACCGCTACTTTGCGCATCCCTGCCGTGATTTCGCCCAGACCGACGAGGCCCTGCGAATCCGGCAAGTGGGCCAGCAGAGTTATGTGACATACAAAGGTCCCAAAATCGATGCGGCGACCAAGACGCGACGGGAGATTGAACTACCTTTGTCCGGTTCGGCCGAACCACTGGCCCAATGGACGTCACTGTGGGATGCCTTGGGTTTCAAGCCGGTGATGTTGGTCCGCAAACGACGGCTTCCCGGACATATCACCTGGGAAGACGCGGACATCGAGGTCGCGCTGGACCAGGTCGACGGCGTCGGCAGCTTTGTGGAATTCGAACTGGTGGCGAGCGCAGACGGCGTGGAACTGGCCAAATCGCGGATTCTGTCGCTGGCCGCCGCGCTCGGTCTGTCCTGCGCCGAACGGCGGAGTTATCTGGAATTGCTGTTGGAGTCGATTCACGAAGCGAAAGAACCCCGGCCTCTCCCGGAAGGTTCGGGTTCTGCCTAGTTTTCGAGCAAGGGCGCCATTGGTATTGGTAGGACGGATTGCCAATCCGTCCCACACGAGAAGACCGCGCTTTTGTCTAATTTTCGATTGGGAGGGCGACGATGAGCACCACGCGACTGATCCTGTCGGAGATCCGCTTCCGCTCGGTCAACTTTCTGCTGTGCCTGGCGGCGGTGGTCATCGCGGCCACGTTATTCATCACCGGCCCCACGCTGCTGGGCGGCTACGCGGTCGACACGCAGCGCGAGTTGGCGGCGCTGCAGGCCGAGGCCGATCAACTGCAGTCAGACATGGAGCAGAAGAAAAAGGAGACCGAGGCGATCCTGGCGGACATGGATAAGCAGACCAAACGCATCATGCGCGATCTGGGAGTCAATTTGCGGATCGTCCACCGCGACACGAACTTGAGCAACTTGTATACCGACTTCGTGGCTGTGGAGTTCCCGGAGGAGTACATCCAGAAGCTGGCCGCGGCCGAACAGATTGAAACGATTGTCCACCTGATCGCCACGCTGCAGCAGAAAATCAAGTGGCGGGAACGCACGGCCCTGGTCGTCGGAACTTTGCCGGTGACGTCCAAGGCTCAGAGCAGCGAAGGCAAGCAGCACATGGGCGTCGTGGTCGAGCCGGGCACGGTGTACGTCGGTCACGAGTTGGGCGTGGGCCTGAAGCAAGGCGAGACGATCGAGATCGAAGGCCAAGCCTTCCAGATCGCCCAAATCATGCCCGAATTCGGCGGCCTGAACGACGTCCAACTGGTGCTGGACTTGCACGACGCCCAGAAAATCTTGAACAAGCCGGGCAAGATCAATCAGATCATGGCCCTGGGCTGCAAGTGCAAAGGCGACCGGATTTCGGTCATCCGCCAACAACTGGAGCAGGTGCTGCCGGATACGCGGATCACCGAGGACAAGCCGCGGGCCGAAGCCCGCGAGAAACAGCGCGATCTGGTCGAGGCCACGCGGAAGCAGGAGGAAGAGCGCGTGGCAGCCAGCCTGGCTCAGGTCGTCGCCCATCGCCAGCGCCAGGAGGCGAGCCGCGCGCGCCAGCAGCAGATGCTGGCACGGCTGATCAACATCACCACGCCGCTGGTCATCCTGACCGCCGCGCTGTTTGTCGGCCTGATGACGGGCAGCAACGTGCGGGAACGCCGTCCGGAAATCGGCGTGCTGCGGGCCTTGGGCAAGAGCGCTGGGAACATCGCCGGGCTGTTCCTGGGCAAAGCGGTGCTGCTGGGACTGCTCGGCGGACTGCTGGGCTGCGGGCTGGGTTACGTGCTGGCGCCGCTGGTTGGCCGAACCATGTTGGACTTGGCCGCCGACCTGTTTCGGGTCCGGCCGGTGTGGCTCGCCGCCACCTTGCTGGGCGCTCCGCTGATCACCGTCCTGGCCAGCTACATTCCAGCGCGGACAGCCGTGGCGCAAGACCCGGCGATCGTCCTGATGGATACTTGACGCGGCCGGCGGCCGCAGCCAAAGTAGAACGAAATTCATTCCGTTCGGAGCGAGACTGGTTCCCTTCAGAGCGGAGTGAATTCCGCTCCACGACAGACGCCTACCGCCCGCACGTCTTGCCACGAAAGGCCTCGCTATGAACCTTCGCCCAGCCCCTGTGTCGAGGCTGTCCCGCCGAGACTTCCTCCAGACCACGGCGGCGGCCGCCGCTCCGCTGGTGGTGCCGAGTTCCGTGTTCGGCGCGGATGCCCCCAGCAATCGCATCCACGTCGCCTTGATCGGGTGCGGCAATCAAAGCCGCGTCGATTTGCCGTCCGTGCTGCGGTTTGACGACGTCCAAGTCGTCGCGGTCTGCGACGTGAATCGGGGCAGCCACGGGTACGCCCGGTCGGAGCACTTCCTGGGCCGCGAGCCGGTCCGCGATACGGTCAACGAGTACTACGCCAAGAAGACCGGTGCTGGCTCGTATCGAGGCTGCGGCATCCACGCCGATTTCCGCGAAGTGCTGGCGCGGGACGATGTGGATGCCGTCATGGTCGTGCTGCCCGATCACTGGCACGCTTTGGTCAGCGTGATGGCCTGCCAGGCCGGCAAGGACGTGTATTGCCAGAAACCGCTGTCGCTGACCGTTCACGACGGCCAGCAGATGATCCAGGCCGTGCGGAAACACGGGCGGATTCTGCAGACCGGCAGCCAGTATCGCTCCAGCGGCAGCGTGCGCCGCGTGGCCGAACTGGTCCGCAATGGGAGGATCGGCAAGGTCCAGCGGGCGATCGCGATCGTCAACGGCAGCGGGGCCGGACCCGGACCGGGCTGGCAGCCGATGCCGGTTCCGGACGGTTTCGACTACGATTTCTGGCTGGGGCCCGCGCCGGCCGCGCCCTATCACCTCGACCGCTGCTTGTACCGCTTCCGCTTCCACCTGGACTATTCCGGCGGACAAGTGACCAACACCGGCGCGCACGCGCTGGACATCGTGCAATGGACGCTGGGCAAGGACGGCACCGGCCCCGTGGAGTTCGAGGACTTGGGCGCGGTCTGGCCGCCGCAGGGCCACTTGTACACCACCGCCATGAAGACCGCTTTTCGAGCCCGTTACGCCGACGGCATCGAACTGATCTGCCGGACCCAGGAACCGGGCTTCGGCGCCAGGTTCGAGGGCACCGAGGGCTGGATTCAATACACGGCAGGCAAGATCGAAGCCTCGTCCGACGCCGTCAAGGACGCCGCGATCGGCCCGGACGAGATCCATCTGCCCGTCAGCAACAATCACTATCGGAACTGGCTGGACTGCATCCGCAGCCGCCAGGACCCGATCGAACCGGTCGAGGCCGGTCACCGCACGGCCTCGATTTGCCATTGCGGCAATATCGCCATGCGGCTCAAACGCCGCGTGCAGTGGAATCCGGAAACCGAGTCGTTCGTGCAGGACGACGAGGCCAACCAGATGCTGCGGCGGCCGTATCGCGAACCATGGAAGATTGGCTGAGCGCTTCCTGTACCTGACCGGCTGCGCCGGAACCTGGAGCCCTCATCGCTCACTTTATCTTTCGCCTAATCTCCCTCGACTGGCTTGGCGCCGGGGCGATTAGGTGAAAGATTAGGCGAAAGATTAGGTGCTCTTCGTCCCGACCATCCCGGCGTCGCCACGATTGCCGATTCCTGTAGGCTGGACTTCAACTCAGGCATCACTCGCGTGAAACAAGTCATCGCCGTCATCAAGCCGTTCCTGGCCGAGAAAGTGCTCGAGGGCCTCAAGCGGGCGCCGCTCGAATCGCTCAGCGTCCGCGAAGTCAAAGGCTACGGGCGGCAGAAGAGCTACCTGGAGGAGTACGGCCGCACCGAGTACTCGGCGGCCTTCCTGCCCAAGGTGGAGATCACGATGTGGGTCGACGATTCGCGCGTCGAGGAGATCGTCCGCCGCGTCGTGGAAGTCGCCCGCACGGGCCGCATGGGCGACGGCAAGATCTTCATCCTGCCCGGCGAATCCTACGAGACCGTCATCGATATCGGCAGCGGCGACGCCGAAGAGCCGGACCAGGAAAAACCCTTGCGGCGCCATCCCGGCCGCAAGTCGAAGACGAAATAGACGGCAGGAAGCAGCCCGGCTTTTCGAAAAAGCCGGGCTGCTCGTGACCGGCCGAGAGCTACTTGCCCGCCGCCCAGCGAATGCCCTGCGCCAGCAGCCTGAGGTAGTTCGGATTGGCCCACGCCTTCGAATCATGGCCCAGCATCAGGTAGAACACGCGGCTCTTCCCGTAGCTCTTGGTCCAGGCGATGTCCGGTGAATTCTTGGGATGATCGGTCGTCAACAGCACATGCGCAGCGGACGCCGTATAGAACCCGCCGTACGTCTCGTCGTGAATCTCGAAGTCTGGGACGCCCCGCGTGATCGGATGCGCGCGATCGGCGATCTTGACTTTCAACAGTTCGTCGTGCGACCACGTCGAGGGCTTGTACGCTTTCCCTTCCAGCACCGTTTCGGCAAAGACATACTTGCCGCCGATGATCTTGGTGAATTCGTCCCACTTACGGTGCGCACCCAGGTTGTGGTGCAGCGAAACCAGACCGATCCCCTGTTTCAGCAGTTCGACGAACGCTTGCTGCTGTTCCGGCGTGAAGCCGGCGGCCATGTCGTACATCACGACGGCATCGTACTCCTTCTGCAGGCCGGGCTTGAGCAATCCCGCGTCCTTGGGCATCTCGGCCTTGGTGTACTTGACGCCCGGCAGCGCGTCGAACATGGCAAAAAACGGCTGCTGCTCAAACCCGTGCCCGCCGAACGTCAGCAGGATGCGGATCGAGTCCGGCTTGTCCTCGGCGCACACCGAGCCGCCCGTCCCGGCGATCCAAACAGCAAACGACAATGCGGCTAACCATCTCATGGTGTTTCTCCTGAACGAAAACTGGGTTTTGCACAACGGGGACTCGTCGCTTTCGTGCCATC
>CAYUFW010000252.1:0-2106 GCA_964443915.1 uncultured Pirellulaceae bacterium | reverse complement strand
GCAACTCCCTGGTTGGACGGCACCGCAACTTGGAAGGAAGGATTACCCATGAGCAACTTGACTCGGCGAGATTTCCTGGGGCAGGCACAGCGGTCGGGCATCGGCTTGGCTGCCGGGTTGACGATCCTGTCTGATCCGCGCTCCGCGCGGGCCGCGCCTGCCAACGACAAGGTCATCCTGGCGATCGTCGGCTGCCGCGGCCGGGGCAACATGCTGGCCACCGGGTTTGCCAGCCGCGACGATTGCCAGTTTGCCTACTTCTGCGACGTGGACCGCAAGATGTACGACAGCCGGGCCAAGGGGATCGCCGCGTGCCAGGGCGGGAAGATGCCCGTCTATGCGGCCGACTTCCGGAAGATGCTGGAAGACCAATCGGTCGACGCCGTGGTCCTCGCCCTGCCGCCGCATTGGCACGCCCTGGCGACGATCTGGTGCTGCCAGGCCGGCAAGGACGTGTATTGCGAGAAGCCGCAGAGCCACAATGCCTGGGAAGGACAGAAGGCGCTGGCGGCCGCGCGAAAGTACCATCGCATCGTGCAGATCGGCACGCAAAACCGCTCCGCCCCCTACAACCACGCGGCCCGCGAGTACATCGCCTCCGGAAAGCTCGGCGCGATTCACCTGGTGCGCGTGGTCAACCAAAAGGGCGAGCCGAATTTCCCAGGGACGCCCGACAGCGATCCGCCCGAAGGCTTCAACTGGGACATGTGGAACGGTCCGGCCCCCGAGCACAAGTACAACGAGACGCTCCGCTACCAGTGGCGATTCTTGTGGCGGTATTGCGGCGGCGACCTGACCTACGACGGCATCCACCAGGTCGACCTGGCCCGCTGGTTGTGCGGCCTGAAGTACCCCAAGACCGTCTTCTCGAACGGCGCACGCTACGACCGCAACGGGGCCGCCGAAACGCCCGACACCCAACTGGCCGTCCTGGAGTTCGACGATCTGATGATGAGCATCGAACTATCGCTCAACACGCCGTACATGATCAAGGCCGACATGGGCGTGCGCGACGGCGACATCTATCCCTACTGGCCGCAGAACACCGAACGCATCGAGATCTACGGCAGCGAGGGCCTGATGTACGTGGGCCGGATGGGTTCGGGGTGGCAGGTCTACGTGCGGCAGAAAAACCGCGAGCCGGTGATCCGCGACCAGATGCACGGCCGGTTCCCCGACAAGGAGCATCAGCAGAACTTCATCGAATGCGTGCGCAGCCGCCAGACGCCCAACGCCGACATCGCCGAAGGCCACCTCAGCATGCTCCTGGTCCACTACGCGATGATCAGCTACCGCCTGGGGGCCGAGAAACTGACGATCGACCCGCAGACCGAGCAAATCGTCGGCAACCCCCGCGCCACGGAGTTCTTTACGCGCGACTATCGCAAACCCTGGGTGGTGGAGGACACGGTTTAGGCGACGGCGAGAAGCGGGACCGGCACGACCTCACGCTGGTGGCAGCCAACGGCGTCGGACTGTACGTTGAATCGGGCGGCACCAGCCTGCGGTTGGAAGGCACCGACGGCTGGATTGGCAACGACGACTGGAGAAAACCGTTGAAGGCCAGTTCGCAGGAGATCCTGGATAGTGTCATTGGCCCCGAAGAGACGCATCTCTATACGTGTGCCGGCGGCGAGCATCGGAGTCTCCTCGACTGCGTCCGCTCGCGAAAACTGCCCTATTTCCCGGCCGAAATCGGACACCGCTGCGCGACGGTGCTGCACATCGGCAATATCTCGATGCGTCTGGGGCGAAGGCTGGCGTGGAATCCGGGCCAGGAGGCATTCGTCGACGACGCCCAGGCCGATGCCCTGCGTTCGGAACCGATGCGCAAGCCGTGGACATTGTGACTTGATTCTTCAGAGCGGACGGAGTCACAAGTGCATGCGGCCCCGCGGAGCTGCTCTTTTACGGCATTCAGCACGCCAAACACGGGAGATTCCGAGTATGCGAGTTACTTTGATCGCCGTCGCCATCGTGGCTGGTTCATTCGTTGGCCCATCCCTCACGTAGTCGCTGGATGAAAGTCCGGCGCGGGAAGGAGAGTGGGGATTTCGCCCTGCGGAGGGATCGGTCAGCGATATGAATCCGCCGAGCTTCTGCTGG
>CAYUFW010000251.1:0-12166 GCA_964443915.1 uncultured Pirellulaceae bacterium | reverse complement strand
GCCGTCCCAAAGCCAGGGCGATGCCGCCCACGAAGATCAAGTTCATGCTGTCCACGGCGGTCTGCGGCTCGCCGATCGTCGGCCGTCGGGTGCGGATGCCGTCGAGGAAATTGCCGGAGTGGCTGGTGCTGTGATACACGCGGGCATCGCCGGGACGCAGCGGCTCCCGCAGGATGCTCGCCGGATAGGAGACGATGTTGCTGCGATCGACGGCGATCCGTCCCTCGCTGCCCACGAAGCACGCCCCGCCGTCCGAGCCGACGCTTTCGCCGGGGTATCCTGTCGAGTGAATCATGACGCCGCCAGCGTAGCGGTAGTGAACCGCGCCGTCTTCCGGCCAGGCTTCCAGGGGCTCGTCGCGAGCCGGGTTGATCGTCCAGCGGACGATGTCGTAGTGGTGCGGGCTCCAGTTCACGTCCCCGACGAAGAACCCGGAGAGCGCGTGGCCGGCGCCGCCGGAGTAAGGCCGCCACGGCAGCGGTCCGAGCCAGAGGTCCCAATCGAAGCCCTCCGGCACGGGCTGCGCTTCGTCCGACGTCCAGCCGGTGGGGACGAACGCGCCGGGCGAGCGGTAGGCATACACCTCCTTCAACTGGCCGATCCGCCCGTTGCGGACCAGATCGCAGGCCAGCCGGAACTTGCCGTCGTATTCCGACCGCTGTTGCATGCCCGCCTGATAGACCCGGCCGAACCGGCGGCAGGTTTCGACCAGATTGCGGCCCTCGCGGACGGTGGTCGAAATGGGCTTCTCGCAGTACACGTCCTTCCCGGATCGCGCGGCCATCGTGGCCATCAGCGCGGCCCAGTGATAGGGCAGTGCCAGCAGCACGGCATCGATGTCGGGCCGCGCGAGAACTTCGCGAAAATCGTTGTAGGCCTGGACGCCGCTGTAGCCGGCCTGGCTGAACTTCTCGGCATAGATCTGGTTACAGCGCTGGTGCGCCTGTTCGCGCCGTTCCTTCCGCACGTCGCAGACGGCCAGCACCTGGATATCGTCGCGGGCGATGTAGCCGCCCGGCACGTAGGTCCACGCGCCGCCCAGCAAGTGCCCCGTGCCCTGGCCGCCCAAGCCGATGAAGCCCATCCCGATCCGCTCGCTGGGCGGCGTGTGGCCGTCGCGCCCTAGGGCGGAAGCCGGAATCAGATTCGGCGCAGCCACCGCAACCGCCGCGCCGGCAGCCAAGAACTGCCGGCGATCCAGGAGACGAAGACGATCGGCTCGCAGCTTTTTTCCGGTCCTCATCGAGTTCCTCCAGTCAGAACTGAGTTGCTCGCTTGCATTTCGTGATTGTCGCGTGTGTTACAATATCCGAGAGTCGCGCCGTGCTCAACGGCCGCCGGACAGGACCAAGGAAGATTCCCATGCGACCAACACTCCGCTTTCTGACGGATGAACTCGTCGAGCAAATCATCGCCGAAGCGATCGACGTCCTAGGCAGCCTCGGCGCGACCATCCACAACCCGGAAGTCCTCGCCATCTTGTCCGATCACGGCGCCGATGTCGACCGGGACGGCGAACGTGCCACGTTCACACCAGATCTGATCGAGCGGGCGTTGCAGTCCGCACCGTCTTCGTTCCAGCTGTACGACGTGCTGGGCAATCAGACGCACGATTTCGGCGGCCACGCGGTGTACTTCACGCCCGGATCGACCGCGCTGCACCTGCTCGATTACCCGTCGCAAAGGATGCGCAAGCCGACCACGGCGGACTATGTCGAGTACGCCAAAGTCGTTAGCCAACTGCCGCACATCGCCGCGCAGAGCACGGCCATGATTCCGGCCGACGTGCCCGCGGAAATCTCCGACAGCTACCGGCTGTTCCTGAGCCTGCTCTATTGCGAGAAGCCGGTGGTCACAGGGGCATTCACCATTCCCTCGTTCGACATCATGAAGGATTTTCAGTTGGCCGTCCGCGGCACGGCGCAGGCGCTTCGCGACCAACCGCTAACGATCTTTTCTTGCTGCCCCACTTCGCCGTTGTCCTGGAGTCAAGTCACTTCGCAGAACCTGATCGATTGCGCGCGGCACGGAATCCCCGTGGAGTTGATCGCCATGCCGCTGTCCGGCTTCCTGGCCCCGGTGACGCTGGTGGGAACGCTCGTCCAGCACACGGCCGAGACGCTCAGCGGCATCGTCATCAGCCAACTGGTCAGCCCCGGCACGCCGCTGCTGTACGGCGGGTCGCCGGCGATCTTCGACTTTCGCCACGAGACGACGCCGATGGGCGCCGTCGAGACCATGATGCTGGATTGCGCGTACAGCGAAATCGGCAAACACTTGGGGTTGCCCACCCAGGCTTACATCGCATTGAGCGATGCCAAGCAGTTGGACGCGCAAGCGGGCCTGGAGACCGGCATGGGGGCCGTGCTGGCGGCGTTGAGCGGGATCAACAGCGTTTCGGGCCCGGGCATGATCGACTTCGAGAGCTGTCTGAGCCTGGAGAAGCTGGTCTTGGACAACGAACAGTGCGGCATGGCCCTGCGGTTGGTGGCGGGCATCGAGCCGAAAGAGGATTTTCCGGCCCGGCCGCTGTTGGAGGAGCTGCTGCGCGAGCGGCATTTGTTGATCGCCGACCATACGCGGCGCCACGGGAAAACGGAAATCTGGTTCCCCGGCCCCGTCATCGACCGCGCCCGGCGCGAGCGCTGGGAGCAGGACGGTTCGTTAACCATTGCGGAGCGGGCCCATCGCCAGGTTGAAAGACTTCTGCAAACGTATGCTCCCTCCCGTCTGCCCGAAGGCACACAGCGAGGACTCACCAAACGCATGGAGGACGAGGCCCGCCGGTACGGACTCGAACGTCTTCCGCCATGTTGAACACGCCCGGGAGGGGACCGGCCGGCTTGACGGCAAAAAATCAGATGGTAAGTTCCGGTCACACGCGCAAGGGTGCGGTGGTGCGTCCCTGACAATCCGGCGGTCTCCTGAAATGCTCGCCCACAATCCACTCGTCAGTTCGGCGGCGAACCCGTCGGTACACGTGGCACACGGCAGCGGGCCCTACGCCAACACGCGGCGGGCATTGGAGGCCGTCGATCTTTCCCCGCTCCGCGGGAAACGGGTGTTGCTGAAGCCGAACGTCGGCCGCGTGGCGGCTCCGGGCTCCGGGATCGTGACGCACCCGGAGGTGGCCGCGGCAGCGATCGACGTTTTTCGAGAAGCCGGGGCGGAGGTAGCCGTGGGCGAGAGCCCGATCGTGGGCGTCGAAATGCAGGAGGCTTTTTCGGTGTCCGGGATGGCGGCCGTGGCGGCTCCACGCCATTGTCCCTTGATCGACATGGACCGCCGTCGTTTCGTGGCTGTACCCGTACCGGACGGGCTCGTTATCCGGGCGTTGAAGGTCTGCCCGGAGGTGCTGGAATTTGACTTTCTGGTATCCGTGCCCGTGATGAAGATGCACATGCACACGGGTGTGTCGCTGTCTGTGAAGAACATGAAAGGCTGCCTTTGGCGGCGAAGCAAAGTCGAGTTTCACATGCTGCCGCCGGTCGCCGGCAGCCGGCACAAGCCCATCGATCTGGCCATCGCCGACATGGCCTCCGTACTCCGGCCCCACTTGGCCATCGTCGACGGCACGGTGGGCATGGAAGGTCTGGGCCCCAGCGCGGGCCAGCCCAAACCGCTGGATGCCGTGGTGGTCAGCGCCGACGCCTTCGCCGCCGACGCCGTGGCCTGCCAACTGATGGGGACGGCGGCCGAACGGGTCCCGCATTTGAGCATCGGCGCCGAGCGCGGCCACGGGGTCATCGATCTAAGTCGCCTGAGCGTGACCCCGGATCCCTGGCGCGACTGGATTTCGCCGTTCGCCCAGCCGCCGGAGAACCTGACGATCGAGTTTCCCGACATCACCGTCCACGACCAGCAATCGTGCAGTGCCTGCCAGTCCACGCTGCTGTTATTTTTGACTCGCTACAAGGACCGCATCTTCGACTACTTCCCCGGCCGGGCTACGGTGCAGATCGCGATCGGCAAGGGGTGCGCCGACATGCCGCAAGGATGCCTCCTGATCGGCAATTGCACCGCGCACCAGCGGGACAAGGGCATCTTCGTCCCCGGCTGCCCACCGGTCGGCAGCCAGATCCTGGCCGTCCTCGCCGGCGATCAGCCGCTGAGCGATCCAGGCAAGTAGCCCGGAACAAGTCCGCGCAGTTCCGGCAGTACTTCTCGCGGTTCGCCGACGGCCCAAACTGGGAATGCCGGAACTGCGCGGACTTGTTCCGGCCTACCTGCTACCTGCTACCTGCTACCTGCTAAATGGGTACGCTCCAAGAATCCCCGATCACGTCCAGCAGGGCTCCCAGGATCAGCGCCGTCGCGCCCCAGATGTGCCGGCCTTGGAAAGTGATGCACGGCGCTTGGAACGACAGACTGCCACGGGTAATCGTGCAAATCTCGTGGTTCCGCTCGTCGATCAAATGCGGCAGGGGCAGTTCCAGCAGTTCGGCGACCTCGTGGGCATCCGGGCGAAACTCCGGCCGTTGAGGTGTGACGGCCACCAGCGGATGGACCAGGAAGTTGCTGGCGTAGACGAACATGGGCGGCAGCGATCCGAGGATCGTCACATCGTCTGGGGCGACGCCCAATTCCTCGTGCAACTCGCGCAAGGCGCACGCTTCCGCCGCCTCGCTCGGTTCGGCCCCGCCGCCGGGCAGACTGATCTGCCCCGCGTGATAGATCATGGACGTCGGCCGGAGAATCAGCGGCAGATGCCACCGGCCGCCCGCCGGATAGAACAGCATCGTCACCGCCGCCGGTTTCGCGTCCGCCGCCGCCGGCCCTCGGTGCCGGCCGAAACTCAACTCGGGCGCGAATCGCCGATACCACGACGTGGGCTGGCCCTGCGAGGCAAGCTGTCGCCGCAACGCTTCGGTCAATCGAGCGAGTTCTTCCTCGGTCTTCGGCATCAGTCCGTCACGGGTCATGGGGCAATTGGTAGACTTCGTAAGCGCTCGTTGCGGCCGAGAATCCGGGAGGGTACACGCGGGGCAGCAGCAAGGGCCGCGGATTGAGGTAGCGGTCCACCACCACGTAATCGGCGCGGTACTTGTCGGCCAATTCCTGCAGTCCCTGCTCACCATGTGCGGCCAGTCCCCCGAACGCGACGCGGCGCGGATACAGGTCCTTCTGCCGCTGCCACCAGCGGACCAGTTCGGCCGCGTCTTGCGGGACGTCTTTCCAGCAGCAGACCTCGCTCCGCCCCGCGTACCACTTGAACGTCTGCTGCATCTTGGGCGTAATGAAGCAGGCGTCCGGCGGCGTGTGCTCCGCGATCCACTGACAGGTTTGCCGCCAGTCGTCGTACGTGCGGCGCGTGCGGGCCGGGTCGTCCGGCCAGGCCGGCAGCATCTGCACGTCCGAACCCGGCCGCAGGTCGCCGCGGCGTTGGTAGTTGGTCCAAGCCAAGTTTCCGCCCGCCATCAGCACGGCGGCGATCAGGGCGGCTTGTCCCCAACGCGGACGGCGATCCCGGAGGGCAACCAGCCACGCGACCAACGCCAAGGACGCACCGGCCGGCAGCATCGCGTCGCTGAGACGGTACCAGTAGTACCTCAGCAGCCCGGCCGCCACGTCCAGGTGATACAGCAGCGACTGGTCGATCGCGATCCCGATGACCGCGATCAGGACCGCGCCGCACACAAAGCCCCGCAGCGGCCGCTGTCCCAACGTGCCGGCCGAGATCGGGCAGATCGTCGCCCGGCAGGCGGCCAGCCAGACGGCCAGCAGAATCGCAAACCGCGCCATGTGCCAGTGCGGGAAGCGGTGGAACACCAGATGATGGGCCAAACGCCCATAGACGTAGATCGAATTCGCCTCGCGGACCACTTCGGCGCTGACGTCGTGGTTCAACCACAGCGCCGGGAGCAGACCGGGCAGTGCTAGCACCAGGGCGGCGCCCATCGCCGGTAGCATTCGAGTTAACGGCGGGCGCAAATGCTGGCAGGCGAGCCAGGCGCAGCCGGCCGCGACCAGCGACCAACCGCCGACCAAGACGTGAAACGAGGTGGCTGCCCCGAGCAGCATCCAGCCAAGGTTCCAGCGCTGACGCAGGATCGCGCCGAGCGCGAAAAAGACGAGGGCATAGGCAATCCCTTTGGCCTCAAAGCCGCCCACGACCCATTCGCCCGCCATGTGAAAACGGCCGCTGAAGAGCAAAAATCCACACGCCGTCAGCAGCGACGCAAAGGGCCGGGGGATCACGGCCCAACTGAGCCGCCGCCAGGACCAGGCCAGCAGAAACCACGTCAGAAACCGGCCCAGCCAGGCCGCCACGGGCAACGGGGCCAGTCGCGTGAGCCAGCCGAGCGTCCAATAAAAAACCACATGGGCGTCGGCCGATTGCAGGAAATGATCGGTCGCGCACCACTCGGGCTGCCAATAGTGCTTCGCCTTCGCCAGGTAATGGGCCTCGTTGACGTCCGGCGGCGGCCAGCCCGCGTAAAGGAAGAACAGCAGGAAGATCAGCATGATCTCCGCCGCGGCGGCCCAACGGTCCGCCCACCGGTTGTTACCACGGTCGCCCTTGGTCACAATTCGACCTCGACTGGTGAAAGGCCCGGAAGAAGATTATAAAAAAGTATCGACCAAAATGTTGGGTCTCAGACCGACAGCAGTTAGAATGATGGCTACCAAGAGCATAGCCGTTCGATTCAAGATGGAAATACACCTATGGCCGTTTCCACCCTTCGCCGGGCCATTCGCGATCGGATCCTTCGGGAAGCCGAGGGTTACTTGGAGTTGTTGATGGCGGGCCCCGCGAAGTGGGACTTGCAGCCTGCCGCACGTGACCCGGTGGCGCAACGAGCGCTGGACGCCTTGCGGCGGCTGGACGAGTCCGAACAGCGCTCGGCGTACGTTCTGTACCTGCAGGGCTTGGCGTACCGTGCCATGGAACGTTACCACGACGCCATCCCGCCCTTGCGGGAATCGGCCGAGCAGGATCCCGAGGACACGCACGCACTGCTGGCCCTGGGTTGGTGCTACAAGCGGATCGGCAGCCTGAATCTGGCGATTCAGGCCTTGCAGGAAGCACTGGCCGTCGACGACAACCAAGCCATCGTCCATTACAACCTGGCCTGCTACTGGAGTCTGACAGGCAACGCGGAAATCGCCCTCGACCACTTGGCCACGGCGCTGCAGATCGATCCCAAATACCGCGATCTGGCGGGGGAAGAAACCGATTTTGACGCCATCCGCCAGCACCCCGGATTCCGCGAACTGACCAGCGCGAGCGTTTGCAGCCGGAGACGGCGCTGAAGGGCCTTGCGCGAAAAGGGGTCCTGCCCCTCCACGCGAAACCGGGTCTAGTGTTCGTACCCGCGGGGCGGCAACGGCTGGCGCCGCCCTTCGGGGCCTTCGATCCACAGGCCGGGTTCCGGCGTGAAGGTACCGATGCGGGTCAGCGGCACGTCCAGGGGCTGATCGCCCAGCAACCGGATCGCTTCCTCCGGCGGCACGGCCAAAATCAACTCGAAATCCTCGCCGTCGCCCAGCGCATGTTCCAGCGGCGTGGTCCGGCCGCCCTCACGCGACGCCAAACGATAAGCGTCGTCCGCGATGGGCACTGCGGCCGACTCCACCAGCGCCCCGCAGTCGCTCTCCTGGGTGATGTGAGACAGGTCCAGCGACAGCCCGTCACTGACGTCCGTGGCCGCGTGCAGCCGATAGCGGTCGTTCAGCAGCAGGGCTTCACGGACTCGCGGCGTAAATTGGAGATGCCGGCCCAAGATACTGCCGCCAAAGCGGCCCGTGACGACAATCGCGTCGCCCGGCCGGGCGCCGCTGCGCAGCAACGGCCCGCGTTCGGTCAGCTCGCCGATGGCCGTGATACTGATCGCCAGGGGGCCGTCCCAGGTGCCCGTGTCTCCGCCCGCGATGGCGACGCCGAATTCGGCGGCCAACGGCAGCAGACCCTGGTACAACTGCTGGCCCACCGCCAGAGCGTTGCGGCGCGGCAGGGTGAGGGAGACGACCGCCGCCAGGGGCTGGGCTGCCATCGCGGCCAGATCGCTCAGGTTGACGGCCAGCGACTTGCGGCCCACGAGCCGCCCGTCGCACTGGTCCCAGACAAAATCCACGCCGTCGTTCAGCATGTCGCTGGTGACCACGCAGCGGGCAGCGGAAGCCAATTGCACAATGGCGGCGTCGTCGCCCATGCCCAAGTGCAGGCGGGGATGGGCAGGCAGTCGAGCGCGCAACCAAGACAGGAATTCTGCTTCCATGGTCAGTTGCGGTTGGCCTTCCGGGAAACCTGGACCGTGGGCTCCCGTTTGACTTGCATGTAGCCGTACAGCGTTTCGTCACCGCGCAGAATAAAGAACTTCAGCGGCTGGAAACTCTCAAAGTCGGCGTGGTTCAGAACGTAAACGATATTGTCCCGGGAAATCGTCTCCCACACGTGCATCCCGACCAAGACGTCGCCGGTCCGGATTCCTTGGCGTGCCCCGGGACTGTCGGGCCGGACGGCCAGCACGCGCATGCCGCCGCGATAGCGTGACGTCGTCCGCTGGCAGTCTTCCTTGGACGCCGGGACCAAGCGCAGGCCCAAGACGCGCCACGTCCGCTGCTCGAAATCCTCCGCCTCCGGCGAGACGGAAGGCAGCACGAGTTCCAGCGTTTGCGTCTGGCCGTCCCGCTGGACGCTCAGCGCCAGCGGCTGATCGGCGGGCCGGCCGAGCAGCGCGCGTTCGAAGTCGATCGCCCGCTTTACCGGCATCTGCTCGACGGCGGTAACCACATCGCCCGGCTGGAGGCCGCTCTTGGCCGCCGCAGTGCCCTGGCGAATTCCGACCACCGCGTAGTAGCGGTCCGTTTCCGCGCTCCGCGTCTCGCCCACCACGCCGTGGACGACGCGGTCGACCTGTTCCGTGCTGATCAGCCGGGCCGCGATCTCCAGAACCTCGTCCACGGGAATCGCAAAGCCGATGCCCTGGGCGCCGACGCGGACGGCGACGTTGATGCCAATCATCTCGCCGTCGATGTTCAGCAGCGGGCCGCCGGAGTTGCCCGGGTTGATGCTGGCATCGGTCTGGATCAGATCGTGATATTTCTGCGTCGCGCTGACCTGGACTTCGCGGTGCAGGGAACTGATGATCCCGCGGGTGACCGTGTGCTCGTAGCCAAAGGCGTTGCCCAACGCGATCACCGACTCGCCGGGCATCAAGTCGCTGGACACCCCGCAGGGAATCACCGGCAGCGGGCGGCCGGCATCGATCTTGATCACCGCCAAGTCCGAAACCGAATCATTGGACACCAGACGCGCGACGAAGGTGCGGCGGTCGGCCAGCGTCACCTGAATCGTCTCGACGTTTTCGACCACGTGGTAGTTCGTCAGGATGAAGCCGCGGGCGTCGATGATCACGCCCGTTCCCATGCCGTTCACCTGCCGAAAGGGCTCGTTACTCCCGGCCTCGGACGGTTCGGCCCGCACGATCTTGCGGCCCTGAATGTTGACCACCGCGTCGCGGACTTTCTCCACGGCCTCGACAATGGCGGTGCGGCGGAGAGAAGAAGCCTGCGCCGGAGGCGGCTCGCAACTCCCCCAGCAGCCGATACACGCCAGAGCCAGCCATGTTGCTGCCAAGAGCCCCGCCGGTTGACGTGTCCGCTGTTGTGCCATCGGATGTCGTGTCTGTGGAGGATCGGGTTGGATCGCGCAACATGGTCCGTCGCGGGCGACGACAACCTGGCAGGCCGCGCGCAGAGAACGATTATGAAGAGGTTCATCGGTCCAGCGGTTTTCGACGCTTGATCTGCGGCAAGGCTGGTCGGCACAGTCTGCCTAGCTTGCCGGCCGACGACGATAGCAGCCGACTGCCAGCACCGCGCAGGGTGGGGAAGAACTTCGCTTCTCGACCGCTTTTCTCCGTTTCCGCTGAAGTTATTGCGGGGAAATCGAGCGGTCCTGTCTCCTTTTCGCGAAACTCGGTCTAGATGCCCATCTGCCCCAAGCCGTCGATCAGGCGGCTGAGGATGCCGGTCACCGTGGGATGGGTGTCCTCAAACTCGCGGGCCACCGCGTGCAACCGGTCCAGCACCGATTCGGGGGCCCGCTCACCCGGCGCATCCTTGTGCAACGCGGCCAGGATTTCGAGCACCGCTTGCTCCAACGCCGAGCGGGTTTCCGCGTCGAGCGTCTGGATCGACTCCAACTCGGCCTCCAGTTCGGCCACGGTCGCTTTCAGGTTGTCCGTCTGCTCCGACATGGGGATCCTGCTGTTGCTGAGAACGTTTGTGCCTGCCCTGTTTGCTTTATTGTAATCAACGGCGCCTCGGTTGCACACAACCTCAGCCGTAAAGTATCTTAACGCGGCCTGCGGCTGCAACCCAATTGGCGAGCGGGGCGGCGTTAGCCCCCCGGTTCTGAGTCGGGCCACTGGCCGGGAACCGGGGGGCTAACGCCGCCCCGCTCGCCACACCAAAATGCGCGCGTGACGCGCGCATCGCACGAACTGAGGCTCTGAGTACCCGTCTTCCCGATGTTACCCTCCCCAGAATCCGACCACGACGCGAGAGTCACGCAGGACACGCGAGAGTCACGCATGAATCCATCCGCCGCATCCTCGTCAGCACGCTGCGCTTCCGCCTTGTCGACAGCGCGGGATCCCCGCCGGGGCCTGGCCGAAGTCTGCGATCAGGCCCTGGACCATCTGGAGGACACGCCCGATCTGGCCGTGCTGTTCGTATCGGCAGACCGCGCGGAAATCTGCGACGCCATCGCCAACGAGGTCTGCGATCGTTTGGGAACGGAATGCGTCGTCGGCTGCACCGCCGAATCGCTCGTCGGCGTCGGCCGGGAGGTCGAAGACGCTGCGGGGTTTTCTTTGTTCCTGGCGCGCCTGCCCGGCGCCCAAGTGCTCCCGATGCATTTGACGTTCGAACGGACGCGAGAGGGCGGCGCGATCCTGGGTTGGCCGGACGCGCTGCTGGAGCCATGGCCCGGCTCCGCCGCCATGTTGCTCTGGGGCGAGCCGTTCACCTTTCCGTCCGACTACCTGTTGGAGCGGATGAACGAAGACCATCCCGGCTTGTCCGTGATCGGCGGCATGGCCAGCGGCGCGTCGCAGCCGGGTGAAAGCCGCCTGATCCTGGGACGACAAGCCTTGCCCGGCGGAGCCGTTGCCGTCCTGCTGTCCGGCGCGGTGCGCGTGCGAACCGTCGTCTCGCAAGGCTGCCGGCCCATCGGCAAGCACTTCGTGGTCACGCGCGCCGAGCAGAACGCGATCTACGAACTGGGCGGCAAGCCGGCCGTGGTCCAACTGCACGAGGTGCTGGTCACCTTGCCCACACGGGAGCAGGAGATGGTCCGCCGCGGTCTGCACCTGGGCCGCGCCGTCAGCGAGTACCAGGACCGCTTCGAGCAAGGCGATTTCCTGGTCCGCAACGTCCTGGGCGTCGATCCCGAGACCGGCGCGGTGGTGATCGGCGATTACGTGCGCGTCGGGAAGACCGTCCGGTTCCACATCCGCGATGCCCAGACGGCCGACGCCGATCTGCGGCAGATGTTGGCGGCGGCGCGGCAGCAGACCGGCGGCAATCCCTTGGGCGTCTTGCTGTTCACCTGCAACGGACGCGGCACTCGGATGTTTCCGGAACCGCATCACGACGCGGCAGCCATCGGCAAGACGCTGGGCGACATCCCGCTGGCCGGCTTCTTCGCTGCCGGGGAACTGGGGCCTGTGGCGGGTAAGAACTTCGTTCACGGGTTCACCGCCAGCATCGCCCTGTTCGAAGTCACGTAGACCGGTCACTCCGTGACCGGAGCATTCACGTAGACCAGTCACTACGCGACCGGAGCATTCACGTAGACCGGTCACTCCGTGACCGGAGCATGGCATCTCGGAGTGACGCGTCCGGTTCAGCACCCGCATCTTGACCTAAGATCGTTCACCGCGTGTTCTTCACGAGGCCCGAGCCATGCACCGCCGAGAAGCTCTGAAATGCCTGGCCGCCGCAGCGGCGGCCGTGAATGCGCTGGCCCTGCACGGGGCGCAAGACGAATTAGGTCTCCATCAGCAGCTTGCGCCGTTCGGGCCGCAGGTCGCTCACCGCCTCGACCGTGGAATCGGGGTGCTGACAGAACCAGTGGAAGTTGCGGCCGAACCGGCCCCCGACGATGCCGACGCGGACCTTCTTGCGCGGAGTCTCGCCGGCGACCATGGCGGGGGAA
>CAYUFW010000250.1:6307-12295 GCA_964443915.1 uncultured Pirellulaceae bacterium | reverse complement strand
CTTCATGGAGTCTCCTTTCGCAGATTGTCTCTAGGCCTCATTCGGCGACGTTGTCGCGAGCGGCCTGCCCTCTGTTTCTCGATGCCACCACTCCCCGTTTACGGAGCCTGCGGGAGATCCAGTCCATCCCTCAGGTCTTCCTTGAAGACAGGATAGGAACAAAGGCGGCAGAACGCCACTGGTTCAGCCGGCGGCGAAGTTCATCGCCCCGGGTAACGAGCGGAGGGAAAACCGCGTCCCGGTCGCTCCGTCACAAGGCGGCCCGCCCTTCCTGCAGCAGTCGCAGCGGCTCGGCGCGGCCGGTCGACACCGCCGGCCACAGGGCGGCGGCCAGGCATAACGCCAGGGTGACCGAAAAGCCAAACGCCAGTTGCGGCCACGGCAGAACCAGCGGCGGCGCCAAGCCGCCGAAGAAGCTGACGTACTGCGAAATGCCGGTGCCGCACCAGCCGGAGAAAACGCCGAAGCCCAGACTCAGCAGACAAGTGATCAGCCCAATCAACAGGCCCTCGGCCAGGATCATGCGGAACAGGCCGGAACGCGTCACGCCTTGCGACCGCAACACGCCGAACTCCCAGCGCCGAGCGCGGACCGACGCCATGACGGTGTTGACCACGCCCAACGACGTGACCACCAGCGTAATCAGCGGCAGGTAGCACGACGCCCAGATCATGCCGGACGCGCGCGCCAGGATGCGGACGCCCACCTCGTCGGGCGTGCTGATCCGCACCGACGGGCCGAACATCGTTGCCCCCACCGACCATGTGCCTTGCGCGTTCACCGGCTGCGCTTCGCCCATGTTCCGATCCGCGATGGGCTGGAGGGCTTCGCCGATCTTCACCACCGCCGCGCGTTTGGCGTCGATCGCCAAATCGGCCGTCATCGGCGACGGCAGACGCGGGGTCGGATCGCTGGCGGCCACCGCAGCCTCCGCTTGTTTCTTCTGCTCCTCCGCCTGCCGGACTTCCTCCACGTGCTTCCGGCCGAACTCCTGGTCGACGTTCATCCAGAAGAAATTGATCTCGTGCAACTCGAAGTCGCGCCGCACGGCGGCGTAATCGGCGAAGACCATCGCCGCCGCACGGCCCTCGCGCCGCCGCAGGCCGGAGAACTTGGTCATCCAGTGCCAGCCGGGCAGCGACACCGCGCCGACGATCGTGTACTCGATGTGCTTCGAGGGCGAATTGGGGGGCACCAGCGAGAACCGGTCGCCCAGCTTCAACTTCGCCGCCCGCAGGAAGTGATCCGGCACGATGCAGTTGCGGCCCTCCCGCAGCCGCGCGATCGCCTCGTCCGAATTGCCTGCGACGAAACGGGCTTTCACGAGCGGATCGGCGCCGCCGAACGCCACCTGCGGGTCCAGGCCGATCATGATCACGTTGTTCTGCCGGATCACCGAGGCGTGCTCCTCGCTGCCGGTGATGTCGGACGCCAGCTTCGGCTGTTCGACGGCCAGCGGAATGCACTGCTCGGCGCGGACGCCCTCGATGGCCCGCACCGCGACGATCTCCGCATCAGGCAGTCCGCCACGCTGGAACGCCACCAGCGCGTCGGGCACCCACGCCCCGGGCTTGAAGGGCTCCAGCATCGAGTAGCCCCAGATCTGCATGGCCACGAACAGTCCCAGGCCCACGGTCAGCGCCGCGGTGGTGCCGAGCGTGCGCCACAGGTTGCTGCCGAGTTGCGAGCGGAGCAGCCGCGGCTCCAGGAGCAGCAGCCGCGCGAGCACCGGGCCGATCACGCGTTCCCCGATCAGGATCGTCGCCGGCATCAACAACAGAAATCCGACGGCCATAGTCGTGCAGCCCACCGCGGCGTAGACCGCGTACAGCATATCGCTTGACATGGTCGCAGAGGCGACGTAGACCAGAATCGGGTTGACGGCGATCAGAACCAAGCCGGCGATTCCCAGCACCGTCGTCCACCACCAGCCGGGGCGCACCGAACGGCTCGGCGACATGGCCTCCAACGGTTCGACGCGCATGGCTCGCCAGGCCGGCAAAACGGATGCGGCCAACGCGCCGCCCAGCGCGCTGAGGCCGGTCAAGACAATGCACCACGTGCCCAGCGTGGCGCCGCTGCGGAACAGGCCGGTTTGCGAGCGCGCGATGACCGCGATCAGTCCCCAGCCGGCCAGCAGGCCGCCAGCCCAGCCGATCAAAGCCAGGAGGATCCCCTCGACGGCGATCACCTGGGCCACTTGCATCCGCGTCAGGCCCACGGCCCGCAGGATGGCGAACTGGCGGACGCGCTCGGTCACGCCCATGCTGAGCGTGCTGAAGATGATGAACAGCGCGGCCAGCAGCGACAGCCCCGTGGCCCCCCAGGCCTCTTGCCGCGTCCGCGTGGCCATCATGCCTTCTTCGATGCCCGTCTTGATGTCGTCGACGCCCAGAAGCGATGCCGTCGGCCGGTGGCGGCCGATGCGCACTTCCCAGGTGGCGCGGAACTGGTCGAGCTGCGATTTCGCCTCGGGCTTCAAACGGATGTTGATCAGATTGACCTTCGCCTTGCCGCGCGTGAAGTGCAACGCCAAGCTGGTGGGAACGTAGATCGCCGACGCCGCCGGACCGGCCTCGATGCCCGTGCGGGGCTTCGGGGAGCCCGGCGGGCGCATCCCTCGGCCCATTCCCATCTGCGGCGTGCCTTCCTCGATCAAGCCCGCGATCTTCAGGCGGAATTCCTTGGTGCCGAAGATCACCAACGCCTCGTCGCCCAGCTTGAAACCCATCCGCTCCGCGGTGCTCTTGCCGATCACCGCGCCGCGCTCATCGGGATGCTGCGGGTCGATCCAAGTGCCCTCGATCAAGGCATGAGGCGGCTCCTTGGCATCGGTGCCGACCAGCATGGGCGATCCTCCGAAACCGCGGAACGGGAAACCACCCGGACCGCCGCGCGTGCCCGAACCGCGCGGCATGCCCGGACCAGCCAATCCGCCTTGGGGTCCCGACTTTGCACCGGGTCCGCCAAAGCCGCCACGCGGAGGCCTGCCATCTGGGCCAACTCCGCCTGGGCCCGTTAGCTCGCCACGACCACCCCCGCGACGACCAAGACCGGCAGATTGTGGTCCTTCGGGACCGCCGGATCCGCCCGGCATGCCTCGACCGCCGAAGCCACCAGGACCGCCCCCAAAACCACCCGGACCTCCGCCGATGGCGCCGGGGCCGCCAGGACCTGCGTTCGGGTTGAGGAGTCGCGTCTCCAATTGCACGACGGGCGTCACTTCCGCGACGGCAGGGTCTTGCCGCAACTGCTCGACCAACGCGGGGTCGACGGAGGCATCGGCCGGATCTTCGGGAACGACGAAGAAGTCGTACCGTCCGAGATACTCGGCGGCTTGTCCGCCGAATTGCGAAGCCAGCGCGTCATAGCCGCTGACCACCCAGACCACCATGCACGCGGAGGCAATCATCGCCAGCGAGGTCAGTACCAGTCGCAGGGGATGCCGCACGGCATACGACAGAGCCAATTTCCAGACCACCCTCATGCTGCCACCTCCGCTGGCGCGACGCCGACGATGTCCTGATAATGGGCCGCCAACTGGTGCAGGTCACGGAACTGTGCGGTCGGGAATTCCGTGAGCACGCGTCCATCTTTCAAGACGATAATCCGTTCGCCCCACACCGCGACCGCCGGCTCGTGCGTCACGACCACGATCGTTCGGCCCTGCTCGCGGCACAACTGCTGCAGCAGGCGGCAGATGCTCTGACCGGTCACCGAGTCCAGGCTGCCGGTCGGCTCGTCCGCCAGGATGATCGATGGCTCGCCGATGATCGCCCGGGCGATCGCCACGCGCTGTTGCTCGCCGCCGCGGAGCGCGTCGGGCCGGTGGCCGTGGCGTTCGGCCAGGCCGAGGCGGGCCAGCAGTCCGTCCAATCGCTGCTGGACGCTGCCGTCGCGTCCGTCGGCCAGCATCGGCAGCAGGACATTGTCCCGCGCCGACAGCGTGGGGATCAGGTTGAACGCTTGGAACACGAGGCCGATATGCCGGCGGCGGAAGAGCGTCAATCGCCGGTCCGGCATGGCCGACAGGTCTTGCCCATCGACCAGCACCCGTCCCTCGTCCGGCCGTGTGAGCCCGGCGATCACGTGCAGTAGAGTGCTCTTGCCGGATCCGCTGGCTCCCATCACCGCCACGAATTCACCCCGCTGGATGGTCAGCGAGATGTTTCGCAACGCTTCGACGGTCGCCGTGCCCTGCCGAAACCGCTTGGTCACGTTTTCGACGCACAGCGGCGGTGCGGGATGACTGATTGCGTTCATGTTGCGGGGTTCCTTTCTCAATACTGGGCAATAACTTCGCCGCCCGCTCGCGTCCAGAGGGCATACCAAGTGGCCCGTTCGACAGTCTCGCTGATGAAACGCACGCTGCCGTCGCAGAGCCCGGCGTTGACACCCCCGGGATGGCGGCTCCTCGGTCCCGTTATTTTGTTCGACTGCCCGACCAGATCGGGAACTTTGGCGTTCGGCGGGAAACGTCCGTTCAACAGCGGGCCCGACGGAGGCATGCCGCGAAGCCAGTACGAGAGCCGACCGCCGTCCCAACTGCTGACGCTGATCGCGGCGAGCCCGCCGGCGTCCACCTGGTCGGCCGCCGCCGCGCTGCAAGCCGCCCCCGACCCCATATTGGCACGATAGACCTGGATATCGGGCGTGGGCGTCACCGGCGGCGAAGTGCATGGTCCCCGAAGCGATTCCGTGAACGCGAGCGTACTAGTTGTGCCGTCGAGAATGTCGGCGGTCCGCACGGTCGCCCCAGTCCAGCAGAGGCCGTCGGAAGCGCCGAAGCCCGGATGAAAGGTGAAACTGGCGCCCACCCCGCTGCCGTGATTCATCGCGTAGTTGCTTCCCGCCACGGGAACGACCGTCGCTCCGAACGTCAAATCATGAACCGGACGTTCGCCGTCGCTGGGGCATAAGAATAAGCCCAGCGGGTTCGCTATGACTGGAAGCAGCGCAGCGGGCGGAGGTGCGTAGGGAGCGCCCAAATTGAGATTGAAGTCGATCAAATCCTGGAGATTCGCCTGCTCGCAGTACGGCAAGAGCTTCGCCAGCGGCGAAAAATCCTGCCGCCCAAATCCCGAGTTGGGCAGGATACCCTTGTACGTGTCCGCATAGTTGTGCATCGCCAGGCCGATCTGCTTGAGATTGTTACCGCACTGCATCCGCCGCGCGGCTTCTCGGGCCATCTGAATGGCCGGCAATAAGAGCGCGACTAGGATGCCGATGATGGCGATCACCACGAGCAGTTCCACCAGCGTAAATCCACGAATTCTACGCATCTGTTGCTCTTTCTTCTGCCAGCCTCGGAGGGGACTGATCTTGGGGTTCAGAGTGACTTGCTCTTCTGAAAAATCAGGCTTGCGGCGAACGGAACATCACTCCTGCTTGAGGCACGCAAGCTGTCCGATGTGGCAGTCAGCGACGATGCCTCCGTCTGGCCGTGGCGATCTCCGGCGAAATCGGAATCCCGCGGGGCGGTCACCAGACGCAACTCCGCCGGCTTGCCTTGGCCTAGCGCGACGATGCGGGTGAGAGTCAGAATGGCAAGGCTCGTCGTCACCGCCGGGTGGGCCTCGCGAATGCTCTCGGACTCCAGCGGATTGAGCCAGCATCCGTCCGGTTGCTGCTCGGCCGCAAGCAGGTCCAGCAGTTCGCGCGGCCAGTTGTGCCGGACTTGGTCCGCGTCCACAAACGTCCTCGCCTCCAGAACCGCCATTGCCGTGGCCCAGGAATACCAGTAGTCGTAGAGCCGGGATCTGGGTTCGGACATGCCCGGATTAGCGGTGAGCGCATAGTTGCGGCGGAGCCAGTCGAGCGCCGCGGCGATGCGACGGTCCTCCTTGGGGTAGCCGCAGTAGATCAGGGTTTTCAAGCCCGCACAGGTCAGGCTGCCACACGGCCGGAACCACTCATGCGTTGACCGCTCGCAATTCGACAGGCGGCCGGCAGGAGGCGAAATCGAGAAACCGCCGCAGTCGGAGTCCT
>CAYUFW010000250.1:0-6297 GCA_964443915.1 uncultured Pirellulaceae bacterium | reverse complement strand
GCGCAAGGCGAGCGGGTGCCGCGGAGAAATCCTGGCAGCGTCCCACGAATCCGGCGGCCCGCTGCACGTAGGCATCCTTTGCCGGGACGCCTGCGCGACGCAGCGCTTCGATGGCCAGCGACGTGTGATAGAGATCGGGTGGCGCTGATGGCTTGTAGCCGATTCCCCCAAGATATGCCGCCGATTCGCCGGAAGATCGCTGCGGATCCCATTGAGCCGCCTTCAGCCGGCGCTTGGTGATGTCGATGAGCCGATCGTACCGGCCGGTGGCGTTGGCTTCCACAATCGCCATCAGTCCGAACGAGAGGGCGTAGATCTCTCGGGCGTCCGGCAGCCGTGCGGTCTCGTCGGCCAGGATGGACTCCAGTTCCTCCAAGGCCTTAAGGATGCGAGGATGCTCGGCATGAACGATACCAGCTTCCAATTCCGCTAATGCGACGACCGCCCGGATGTCCGGCACATCCGGCCCGTCCAGCGGCGCCGGTGCTTGCCGGTCGCCCGGCAAGTCCTGGGGCCAGCCTCCGGGCGCAGCGAACACCGCCACAAATCCCGCCACGGCCGCCAACCTTATCCAGGTCGTCCCACAGAGTCTTTTGATGGTGTCCATACTCGATCCGCAAATGCAATTGCCTTCGGTCGCAACCCCAGGAATCGAAGTCATTGACTGGCGGCCTAGTCAGCCGGCGCGGGCCGGCAGCAGGACAGGGCCAGCAGTGCAAAGGCGGTCGCTAGGTTCGGATCGCCTTCCATCCAGCGGGTGTTGTTGTTGACCCAGGAGCCGTTCTGTTCCTGCCGCCGGGCGAGTTCTTCGGTCAAGTCGCGGCGCCAGTCGTGCTTCACGCCCTGGGCATCCTCGATCTCGTCGATCCCCAGCGCATCCAGGGCCTTGGCAAAGGTGTGGTAGTAGTAGTACAAGCCGGCGTCGCCCATGCCGGGGTTGGTCTTGACGTCGTAGTGCTTGCGGATCCAGTCGACCGCCGCTTTCACGCGCGGGTCGTCTCGCGTCAGGCCGGCGTAGATCATGCTTTTCAAGCCCGAATAGGACATCGAGCCGTAGCTTCGCAGGCCGCCGTCGGCCGTCTCCCGTTCCTCGCTCAGTTTTTCCACCACGCACGTGTAGTAGAACCCGCCGTCGTTCACTTTGGCGGCGAAGGGCGTCGTGTTGTGTTCGCTTTCCAGATTCTGGCAGCGCGAGACGAAGACCAGCGCCCGCTGGATGGCCGGGTCGTCCGCTCCGGCGCCGCAGGACTTCAAAGCCTCGATGAAGAAAGCCGTGTTCGACAGGTCGGGCCGCGACTTGCCGCCGTACCCCGCGCCGCCGTAGGCCGGATCGGACTGGTCCTTGCCCTTGCCTTCCTCCCATTGGGCGCCCCGAATGAACTTCTCCGCCGCCTGGATGACCTTGTCGAACTGTCCAGCGCGGTTAGCTTCCTTGAAGCAAACCAGGGCGATGCAGGTCTCGTAGATCGAGATCCGGCTGCCCGGCGTGTGGATGCCGCCGCTTTCCTGGGTGTACTCCTCCAGGTACTTCAGGGCCTTCGCCACCCGCGGATCGTCGACCGTGCGTCCACTCCGCAACAGACCCAGCGCTCCCAAGGCCGTGGGACCGATCCCGACATAAGCACTGAGCGAGCCGTCGTCCGATTGCCCAGAGGTGAGAAACTGAATCGCTCGGCCGACCGTCGTCTGATACAGCTGACGATCAGGGCCAACCGACTTGGTCTCCGCCGCACACAGACACGTCACAGCCGCACAGAAAGCCGCGGCAACGGCCACTAACAACAACCTTCGCATCACTTCGCCTCCTGATTTCTTCTCGTGGCTTCAGACCCGCTGATCCGCTGGGCCGCAATTAGCGTGCCGCGGACGAGATGCGGCGCGGAATCCGTCTAACCCGCTTGTGAGACGAGGTTTGCGTAGCTGCAGGCCGGCGAGCAGCGTTGGCAAAGGCGTCGTGTTTTTCGACATCACTGTCGGTTGCTTCGACGCGTCCGAAACCGGTTGACCGGTCGCCGCTGCTCCCCGCGCGGCAGCATCTTGCGGCCTTCCCGTCTTTTTCCCCGAATACCCGTTGACGCGGTTTTACTTTTCTATAAATTGAGATGAATTCTCACTAGTCGCGGTTGGCCACAGACGGCCGCGACGATGATCGGGAAACCACCGCGTCGAGAAACCTGCTATGCGCGTCGCCTCCCGCCGCCCGATCGCCTGGATCCTGACCGCTTGGTTTGCGGTTCTCGTTGGGATCGACGAGGGCTGGCATTTTGTCCCTGGGAATGGCCATTGGCTGGAACTTCCCAGCGGCTACGCCGTGTACGTCGGAGACCGGGAGCCGGGCCGGGTTTGTTGGGCTGCCAGCGTGGCCGCCGCATTGGGCGACAGGGAGCGCGCTCCTCAGCCTGCGCGGGATGCGGAGAACTGCGCCGTCTGCCGGCTCTGCGGACAACTCAAGTTGCCACGCGTATCGCTCGAATCTCCTTCTCTGGAGACGCTCGAACGGTCTGTGTGCCTTCTCATCTGGCCCGCCGTTTCCATTCACGTTCCGCGGCCCTTCCACGCTCGCGCTCCACCTCAAGCCTGACCAGTTCCCATACCGGCAGCATCCTGCGCGGCCGCGATGTCGAGCGGAGCCCGTTTCTTGGAGCTTCGGTCAACCTCGCCGACGGCGCGCGATCCGGCGATGATCGCGGCCGGCCGCGGAAGTTCTCTTGACACAATCGACGATTCAACGGAGGTGGTTATGCGTTCCAGACGGATAATGTACGCGTTCACTCTGGTGGAGCTACTGGTGGTGATTGCCATCATCGGCATCCTGGCGGCCTTGTTGCTGCCCGCGGTGCAGACCGCGCGGGAGAGTGCTCGGCGGACGCAGTGTGCCAACAATCTCAAGCAGATCGGGCTGGCGTTTCACAACTATCACGGCAGCCACCGGCTGTTTCCTCCCTCGTACGTCATCCAAGCGGGTGGCGGCGGACTGAACGGGACCCCGGATGCGGCCACGCGGGATGCGGGTCCGGGATGGGCTTGGGGGGCCCTCCTGCTGCCCTATCTGGAGCAGAGTTCCGTGTACGACGCGTTCGATTTCTCGCGTCCCTGCTGGGATGCGGCGAACGCGGCGCCGGCCCGCACGCCGCTTGACGTCTTCCTCTGCCCGTCGGCGCCGGGCCGAACCAAGGAGCCCTTCAGCGTTGTGTCCGGCAGCGGTGCCACGCTGGCCGCCTTCGCCCGCTCGTGCTACGTCGCCAATGCGGGCCAGAACGAGCCCTGGCTGCACGCGGTTGACAGTTACGAAGGCATTGCGGACGGACCGCTGTACCGCAACTCGCGGACGAGCGTGGCCGACGTGCTGGACGGGCTCTCCAGCACGGTGTTCGTCGGCGAGCATCATCCGGTGCTCAGCGACAAGACGTGGGTGGGCGTCGTTCCGACGGCGGCCGTCTGCCCCAAGCCGGCGTTTGCGTTCGGTCCCTGCGAGCCTGCGGCCATCCTGGTCAATTGCCACAGCGGACCGTGCAGCCATGTCAATCCGCCCACCATCCATCCGCCCAACAGCTGGACCGCCGCGCCGTGCCAGATGTACGCCGAGCATCCCGGCGGCTGCAACGTCACACTGGGCGATGGCAGCGTGCGTTTCATCTCCGAAGACATCCACCAGCCGACCTGGGCCGCGATGTCCAGCCGGGCCAAGGGCGACGTCGTCGATAGTTTCTAAACAAGCACCAACCCTTCGATGTGTGGGAGGATCGAATCATGAACGCGAAATCGGCAGTGAAGCAAACTCGGCGGTTTGTTGTTCTGGCTGTCCTGGCGATCTGGATCAGTGGCTGCGGCCCGCCGCAGGCATCGCCTCAGAACCGGCAACTGATCGCGTCGCTCCGGACGGCGCTGTCGGCTCAGAATCCGGACTGGCTGGAGCAGAATGCCAAGATCCTCGCGGATCGCCGCGCCGCCGGTCAGGCCTCGGAAGAAGAATTCGCCGCGTTTCAGGCCATCATTGCCAAGGCGCAAGAGGGCCAGTGGAAGGAGGCGGAACGCCAGGTCATGGCGTTTCAAAAAGCCCAGCGTCCGACGCGCGAGGAGTCCGCTCGCATCAGCCGGCATGTCCCGTAGCCGCCGGCGAAAACTCCGTCCGGATTGTTTGTTTCCCCGGGCCCTGCTCGCCGTCACACGGAGTGTGGCCTGACCGTAAATCTGTCTGTCAATCGCGGCAGCCAAGCGGTTGCCGGAACCTGCCCTCTGAAGAAAGGAAGTTGAACATGCGCTCTGTCCTGAGTTTCGCTTGTGTTGTGGTGCTGTCCGGAATTCTGATCGCCCTGCCCGGCTGCGGTTCGCCGACACCGGCAAGCAAGCCTGCCGCCGAGCACCACGAAGGCGACGGGCACGACCACAGCCATGACGGCGGCGATCACAAGGATCACCATCACTAGCCTCGATGCCTTGCGCCAGTTCCGATGACAGTCAGCTGTCCTCCGGCGGTCACGGCGCCGCCGGTCGCCGCCGGATGACAATCGCGCACACGAGGTAGACTCGCGGGCCGAAATCCCACAGCCAGGGCGCGGTCATCTGCACGCGGTCCACCCGAGGCGCCAAGGCGGGGTCCGATTCGAACAGCTGTCGGATGATGAACGGGTTGACGCCGGTGAAAAAGTTCCGCCGACTGATCAATTCGACGGCCTTGTCGAATAGACTCGCTTCCGGGACATGAGCCAGCTCGGGGCTCGCGCGATGCAAACTTGGGCTTGAGCGGGGAAATTGGCCTGGTCGCGAAGGAGGAAATCTGTTTCGCTATGGGCTGTTATGGGAAGCAGCGGAGGGAGGAGATCAGGAGGCTATCTATGGAACCGTCACAGGGAAGTGTTGCCGAGGTTGCTAGCACGGGCCGCCGCTATCGGAGTCCCAATCGGATTTTGGCGCGTACGTTTCGCCTTGGCCGGGATAAGTGGAAGGACAAACATCACGTGGTGCAGGCCAAGCTGGAACAGACGCGCCAGCTTGCGGCGGAGCGTGGGGCCGCGCGCGATCGCTGGCGGGAGGACTGCGCCGCGGCCGTGGAGCGGGCGGAGGCGGCGGAGAAGCTCGCCGCGCAACGTCTGGCGGAATTGGAACAAGTTCGGGTGCAGCTGGCCGAACAAGAAGCGGCGGCGCAAAAAAAAATGCGCTGACCCGCGGTGGCTGGGGTGCGGAGGGCTCGCCTCCCGCACGCGGCTCAACGCCGGTCGGAATCATTGCCGTGTGTCAGCGGTTGGTGGTGCAGGCCGGCGTGGCCCTGCGTGCTGTGCCGCGCGTGCTGGGCATTTTCTGGGGAGCTCCGGAGATCGAGACGAGCCTCCCCGAAGCCACCTCGGTGCGTTGGTGGTTGCAGCGACTGGGGCTGTTCGCGTTACGCGAAGAACTCGAATTCGCAGGGGATTGGGTCTACTTGATCGATCACTCCGTCCAGATCGGCAGCGTGAAGGTGTGTGTCATCTTAGGTCTGCAGTTGCGGGATGTCCCCTTTCCCCGGCGGGCCTTGGGGCATGACGATGTCCGGGTCTTGGCGGTGATCCCGACCGAACGTTCCACGGGGGAAATCGTCGCGACGCAGCTGGAGCAAACGGCCGCCCGTACAGGGATTCCGCGGCAAATCGTGAGCGATCACGGCAGCGACGTCAAGAAAGGCAGTCAGCTGTTCGCCGCGCGTCATCCCGGCACCGTGGTGACCTACGACGCGGCCCATCCTGGCGCGCTGGTCCTCCAACGCCGCTTGGAAGCCGACCCGTGGGAACGGGACTGGCGACGTCCGTGCTTTCAGGAAGGTGACGGGCCGCAGTGGTGGCAAGGGATGAGGTGTGAGCGCAGAGCGTCCGGCCTCGGGGCAGGGCTAGAGGCTGCGGAGTTAGCGTGAGGCCGGGTTGTTGTCCGCATGGGGTAGGAAGCGTTGGTGGGCCGGTCGCTGGGACGCGGGGCTGGGCCGGTCGGAGTCGCGGCGAACGAGAAGGGCACGCGGGCGGTGCTGGCGCGACTCGGATTCCCAGACGGGAATGGGAGCCTCCCTCTTCGGGATGCTAGCCCACAGAACGTTGGGCAGAGCGAGGGCCAGGGGTGCCGCGTGCGTTTCGGGTCCGCCACTTCGCCGCTACAGCGGATCGGCTCGGATGCTGCAGGTGGCGAAGGGCGAGCTGGGATCTCCGAGCGGGGAGTTCCGCGTTCCAGCGTACTCGGCCAAGGCTGCCGCGCCGATGCTGGACGGGCCGGAGTGGGGCTATTCGTTCCCCTTGTCTTTCATGCGATAGCTGTCTCCTTGAATCAAGATCGGCT
>CAYUFW010000249.1:0-12359 GCA_964443915.1 uncultured Pirellulaceae bacterium | reverse complement strand
GCTCAACAACTGCTGTACCTCGGCCTGCGTGTGGAACACCCCGGCCCGCATGCGTTCGCGGATTTGCCGGCAATCGGCGACGAATTGCGGGTTTCGCTCCAGCAAGTAATCGAGCAAATCGTCGTCGAGGGGAAGAAGGGCATAACGCGACTGGCCTCGGCTTTCGATCAGCAAGCCTTCCGCGTCAGCCGCCTCGAGAACCTGGCCGATCGGTGTCGCCAGATCACTCACGTGCTGGATGGTCATGGCGAGTCTCCCAGATAACGGATGGCCTGCGCCTTCGACAGAATTTGGATGATCTGGACCACTGCGCCTTCGACGTCGTAGAACAGACGAAAATCGCCGACTCGCAAGCGGTATGCGGTTGCCGCGGGGGGCCGTAGTCGCTTCACGCGAGCCTTGCTCTCCAGCGTCGGGTTCACTCCGAGCACCTGTTCGATCTGGTCCAGAATCGCCACCTGCTCGAAGGCCCGAACCTGCCGCAGTTGCTGCAGGGCTTCTTCTGAGTACCGGATCTCGTACCGCATGTCTGACGCATCTTGACGGAGTCAGGGCGAAACCGGACGTCGGTCGTCCCGGAGCCTTCCTGCAATCAGCTTGCCACGCTGCGCCGCGGCTGCAAGACGCGAATCGAAACCTGGACGCAGCCAGTTTGCCGAAGCCGGCCCCCCCTGGTATCGCCTGGAATTGCCCGCCCCCGCGGTTCTGGGCGCATCAGCGGGTCAGGGCATAATCTAAGGAGAATGGCGAAAGGCGGCTGATTCCAGTGGTCCGGGCTGGGCTTTGGGCGGCCGCGATGTACCCGGCGGTTCGGTGGAAGGGTTACTCGCCTGGACTTGTCAGGGACATGGTTGGCTCGAATTCAGGGTAGTCTTTCGCCTGGATGGCCCAACTCGTGCATGACCATCAAACCTGCCACGGCTGCTATTCTATCACCGAAACCCGTATGCGACAGTGCCATTTCCGGCGCGTTGACCTGCTCCACCCAAGGAGCCGGCAAGACAGTGCGTTCCCAGGCGGGATGCTGGGAACCAGGAACAGGGGCCACACTCCTCGTGTTCTGCACGTTGGTCAAACGCCAGGGGCAATCTCGGCGTCCGCTGCTGCCACCTGACTCGCCCTGCTGCGGCGTCGGAATTTCCACTCCTCCACCCAGCAGTACACGCAGGGCACGATGAACAGTGTGATCAGTTGCACGGCCATGCCGCCGACCGAGGGAATGGCCATGGGCTGCATCACGTCCGAGCCCCGGCCTTCGGTGAGGAAGACGGGCAGCAGACCCAGCACCGTGGTGGCGGTAGTCATCAGACAGGGGCGGATCCGCTTCATGCCCGCCTCGACGACCAACTCGCGGACTTCGTGAATGGACGCCGGCGTCCGCTCGTCGAACAGCTGGCCGATGTACGTGGCCATCACGACGCCGTCGTCCTCGGCCACTCCAAATAACGCAATGAAGCCGACCCAGACTGCCACGCTGAGGTTGAAGCCGCAGAACAGCAGCATCAGGAACCCGCCGGAGGCGGACACGATAATCCCGGAAAAGACCAGCAACGCCACCCACCAGCGCCCAAAGCCCATGTACAAGAGGACGAAGTCGATCAGCAGACAAAGCGGGATCAGCACCGCCAGCCGCTTGGTCGCCCGGACCTGGCTCTCGAATTGGCCGGCCCACTGGTAATAGTAGCCGGGCGGAAACTTGAGTTCGCCCTTGGCCACCTTGGCTTGAATCAAAGCGTCGGCGTCCTCCACGACGCTCACTTCATCCCGGTCACGCGTGTTCAGCGTGACGTAGCCGACCAGCAGCGTGTTCTCGCTCTTGATCTCCTGAGGGCCGATGGTATAGCGGATTTCGGCCACCTGCGAGATCGGAACCTGCGCGCCGTCGGCGGCCGGGACGAGGATGCGCTGTAATCCCTCCAGATTGTCCCGCAATTCGCGGGGATAGCGGACACGGATCGGATACCGCTCCCGCCCTTCGACCGAAGTCGTCAGGTTGTCGCCGCCGATGCCGGTCTCGATGATGTCTTGCACATCGCGGATGTTGACGCCGTAACGCGCCAGGCGTTGGCGATCGATGCGGAACTCGATATAGGGTTTGCCGACGATCCGGTCCGCCACGACGTCGGTCGCGCCGGGGACTTCCTTGAGGATCTTCTCCAGTTCCAGGCCCAACCGCTCGATTTCCCGCAAGTCCGACCCGAAGATCTTGACTCCCATCATCGCGCGAAATCCGCTCTGCAGCATGACGATCCGGGTCTGGATCGGCTGCAGCCAACTGGGCAGCACGCCGGGGATGTCAGTCTTCTCGCGAAGCTCGGCGAGGAGTTCATCCTTCGTCATCGGCCGGTCCTTCCGCCAAACGTACTGGAAGGGCGCCTGCAGCCAACTGGGCCAACCATCGTAGAAGCGTTCGACGCGCACACGACGCCAGTGGTCGCGCGGCTTGAGCATAATCACCGTCTCGATCATGCCGATCGGGGCCGGGTCGAGCGCCGAATCCACACGGCCCACTTTGCCGACGACGCTCTCCACCTCGGGCACGCTGCGGATGGCCATGTCTTGCTGGGCCACGACTTCCAACGCGGCTGTTAACGATCCGGCCGGCACGAGCGAAGGCATGTACAACAGCGAGCCTTCGTCCAGGGCCGGCATGAACTCGCGTCCCAGCCCCGGCAACTTGTGTTTCAAGTAGCTCCAGGATCCCCAGTCGTTGACGTTCACACCGACGCGTGCCAGACCGGCCTCGATCGGGTACGTGAAGCGGCCCCAGCCGAGCCAAATGCAGAGCCCCAGCAGCACGAGGCTCAGCGGCAGGCTTAGGAACAGGGCCTTGTACGCCAGCACCCAGCGCAGCGCGGGGACGTAGACGTGGAGAATTCCCCGCGAGACGATGTTTGCCTCCAGAGGCATAAGGCGTTCACGGGCCATGCGGAAAACGGCCAACATCGTGATGAGGCCCGTGGCGGCCGCCAAGGGCCAGCCCTGGTGAGGCGCCGCCGACGAAGGCAAAAAAAAGGCCCGGTAGGTGAACCCGGCGACGATGGTCATCGTTACCCCTGCCAAGACGGCGACCAGGGCGCTGCGCCGGCGGCTCCACTGCACGGGTTTCAGCAAATGATACGTCAGCGTAGGCACGACCGTGATCGACAGAACGGCCGAGGCTGTAATCGCAAACGTCTTGGTGTAGGCCAGCGGCCCAAACAGCTTTCCTTCCTGATCGGTCAAGGCGAACACGGGGATGAACGACACGATCGTGTTGGAAACCGCCGTCACGATCGCCGTCCCGACTTCGCAGGCGCCTTCCTCGACGCACTGATAGTACGTCTTCGAGCCGTCGTTGTTGGCGATGTGACGGTAGATGTTCTCCGTCATGATCAGGCCCATATCGCACACATCGCCGATCGCAATCGCCAGCCCGGCCAGCGACATGATGTTGGAATCGACGCCCAGGGCATACATCACGAGGAAGGAGATCCCGACCGAGGTCGGCAGCGTCGCAAGAACGATCGAGGCCGAACTCCGCAGGTGCAGCAGGAAGACGAATACGACCAGGGCTGCCACCAGCGCCTCTTCCGTGAGGGCCTCCTTGAGCGTATCCATCGTCTCGTGGATGATGCCGGTGCGGTCGTAGAAGGGGACGATCTTGACTCTCGCCGTGCGGCCGTCCGGCAGCGTTTTCTGGGGCAGGCCGGGCGTGATTTGAGCGATCTTCTCTTTCACCCGCTCGATCACGGCCAGCGGGTTTTCGCCGTAGCGCATGACGACGACCCCGCCGACGGCCTCGACGCCTTCCTTGTCCAGCGCCCCACGGCGGAACTCGGGCCCCAAGGTCACCGTGGCCACGTTCTTGACGTACAGCGGGGTGCCGGCTTCCGCGCGCAGCACGACGTTCTCCAGATCGGCAGGCTTCTTGATGAAGCCGACGCCGCGAATGAAGAATTCCACCTGGTTGATTTCCAGGACCTGGGCGCCCACGTCGACGTTTGACTTGCGCACGGCCTCCGTAATCTCCGGCAGCGTCACGCCGTGGGCGCGCATCTTCACGGGGTCCACGTCGATCTGGTACTGCTTGACGTAGCCACCGATCGAGGCGACTTCGGAAACGCCCTCGACGGAGTTCAGCTGGTAGCGGATGTACCAATCCTGCAGCGACCGCAGCTCGGCCAGATCGAATCCTTCGCCTTCGACCGTGTACCAGAACACCTGGCCCAGCCCGGTGGCGTCCGGCCCCAGCACCGGCTCGACGCCAACCGGCAGCCGCGTGCGGGCGACGTTCATCCGCTCCAGCACCCGGCTCCGCGCCCAGTAATAATCGGTCCGGTCGTGGAAGATCACGAACACCATCGAGAAGCCGAACCCCGAAGCCGAACGGATCACCTTGACGCCGGGCGTGCCCTGCAGCGAGACCGTCAGCGGATAGGTGACTTGGTCGTCGACGTCTTGCGGGCTGCGGCCGGGCCAGTCGGCCAGCACGATGACTTGTTTCTCGCCGATGTCCGGTATGGCGTCGACCGGCGTGTGCCGCAAGGCATACCAGCCGCCGCCGATCACCCCGAGCATGGCGAGGATCACTAAGAGCGTGTTGTTCAAGCACCAACGAATAATCGCGTTGATCATGGCGGGCCCCTACTCTTTCACTGCGTCGAGCTTCTTCAGTACGCCGTCCGGATCCTTCTTGACCGCGCCTTCGCAACCTTGACAGCAGAGGAAGACGACCCGCTCGCCCAAGCTCATTCTGTAAGGCTTACCCATCGAACCGAGTTTGGCGCCGGTCACGGGACAGACCTTCTGCGCCAAGACGAGTTTGCGGTCCTCCGCTGAAAGCTGGTCGAGGACGGCTGATTCTCGATCTTCCGGCGGGCTGAGGAGGCTCGGTTTTCCCGAGATTTGGAACTGAGAATCGAGGAGGAAATTGCCTCGCACCACGACGCGATCGCCTTCCGCCAGCCCTCCCAGCACAGGATAGAAGTCACCGGCTCGCGGACCGAGCTTGGGCTGGACCAAATGGTACTGGCCGGGCTCGCCTTCGACGTAGACGAGTTGGCGTTGACCCGTCGTGAGCACCGCCTCGGCCGGAACGGCCAGAGTTTTCGGCGGCGTCGCCGCAGCGTGTGCAGCCGAGCCGGTGCCGCCGCCGTCTTCGGCCACCGCGCCCGGCGTGGTGGGTTTGGCGACCAAGGACCGCGTTGGCTGACGGCCCCGGAAGAGTTCGCGCGGCATTCCGCACACCCTGCACTCGCCCGGCCCGTCGGAGAAGTCGTACGGGTGCATCGGGCACACGTACTTGCCTTCGAGAGGGCTGGGGGCCGGCGCGCCGTCCGGCATGATCGGAATGTGAAGGACGGCCTGCGCGTACATTCCCGGTTTGAACCTCCCGGCGGAGTTCTCCAGGACGACGCGCACCCGCACGGTACGCGACGCCTGGTTCAGCAGCGGTTCGATGAAAGCCACCTGGCCTGTCACCACGTGCGCCGGTTCGCTCTCCAGCCTGACCTGGACCGACTGGCCCAGTCGGACCCAGGACAATTCGGACTCGTAGATTTCCAGCACGAGCCAGACCTGACGCAGATCGGCGATCGTGTACAGCGAGTCGCCTTCCTTGACGTACTGCCCCGCGCGGATGTTCTTCTCAATCACCGTGCCGCCCATCGGCGAGTAGACCACCAGGTGCGTCTCGGCCTTTCCACGCTGGGAGAGTTCATCGAGTTGTTGCTGCGAAAGGCCCCACCGTTCGAGCCGCCTCAGGGCCGTGGCGGAGGACGCCGGGCCAAGCTCCCGCTGGCCCAGCTTACGCCGCTCTTCTTCTGCGCGAACGGTGATCAGGTACTCCTCTTGCGTGATCACCAATTGAGGGCTGTAGATGCTGACCAGGTGCTCGCCCTTCTTAACGCTGGTTCCGGGGAAGTCGGCAAAGACCTGGTCAACTCGCCCCTCCACGCGGCTCGCAATGTGGGCCACGCGGGTCTCGTCCAGTTCCACCCGGCCCACGGTACGGATCTCCTTGAACAACTCCCGCCGGCGCACCGGCGTCGTCGCCACACGAGCCATCATCCGGGCCTGGGGACTCAGAGACAGCGGTTCGGCGGGACCGTCTTCGCCGCCGCGGCCGTTCAATTTGACCGGCACCAGATCCATGCCACACAGCGGGCAGCGATCCTGGTGATCCATGCGGATCTGGGGATGCATCGAACACGTCCAGAGTTGGGGAGCGCCGGCCGGCGCTTCGACGGTGTGCGGCCCGTCCCGGTGCCCCGGTGCGAACGTCGTCCCAAGCACGGCCAGGCCCGCCCCGGCGGCCAGCAGGAGCACGGATCGAATCAGTTTTCTTGCGATCATCCACGTGCTCCTCCTACTTGGCCAACTTGGTTAGGTACTTCTCTGGATTCGCTTGAATCTCCTCGTTGCAGCCTTCGCAACACAACAGCACGTCGCGTCCGCGGACCTGGACCTTGACCGGTGTGCCCATCGAGCCCAGCGGCTTCTCGGACACGGGACACACCCGCTGCCGCACGGCCAAGGCGCGATCCTCGCTGGAAAGAGCGGCCAGGGCCTGCTCGATCTCCGGATTTGCCCGTGTAGCCGGCTCGACGTTGGCAGCGTCGGAGGGGCTCGACTGCCGTGGGCCGCCGCCGGATGCGTTCGCGTCTGGCTTAGGATCACCTTGCTGCTTGCCGCAGCCGCCGCTCGCGACGAGCGCAACACCAATCAGGAACAGGATCGAAAGAACAGAGTTTGTTCGGAACATACCAGAAACCTCCCGTAGATTTGTTGCTAGGAAAACACTTTGAGCCGGCCATGACGCAGGGGCATCATCCGCGAGAATCTGCGCAGCGACGCGTTGCGCGCAGCCGGTAACGACACAGCACCGCGCGAGGGGAAACGTCAGCCCAAGACCACGCGGGCGACGGTCCTTCGGCGCGCACCGATACCTCAGACGAGATCAAATCGTGAGGTGGCAGAACTGGACGCACAGGCCGCAGGGAGCGGCTCGCGGGACAAGAGAAGTAGCATCTAACGAACAGCCTGCTGGGGCTTGGCAGAGCGTCGTCGGCGGCGGCCCCGCGTGACCGATAGCGGCTCTCTCCGTAAGACGCTGCGGGGAAGCGGCGGGGGCAGTCGGCCCTTCCGAGGGTTCGGGAGCGCCGCACGCACAGTGCTCGCCGCAGGTGCAAGACGAGACGTGTTTCGCGACGGATGCCCGGTCTGCCCGACAACACGTGGTCGGCTGTCTGTCACGATCCTGGCAGCAGCGACTCGTGCCGCCGGGATCCGCGGGATCTGGCTGTGTCGCGCAGCAGGCATTCGAGCCACTCGCCCCGGCGAGTTTTCGCTGGCCACAACAACCTGGCTGGATCGTCTGCTCCACCGTCTCCTGGGCCGACCATCCCGTCGCGACGGTGTGGTCGCCACAGCGGCACGGAGCATTCAGCGGTGGCAGGAGTAGCGACAGCGCCGCCGAAAAGACGACGATCTTCGAGAAAACTCGCTGTCGCAGTCGTGCCACCATACCGCACCCCAACACCCCCTACGGCCGAGGGCAACGGAGACATCCCGCCAGCCACCGGGGGGGTTAACGCCGCCCCGTTCGCCACCAACACAACCTACGGCCGAGAGCAACGGAGACATCCCGCAGAGCCAAGGAGGACCAAGAACGCTGCTATAAAAAATTCTTCTCGCGTCAGCCGGTGGCGTCAAGGGCATTTCCCAGCGGGAATAGGGCAGTTCGCGGAAATTTGACCTATCCGTACGTCGGACCCTCCAGGCCGAAGTCTGACGACCTGGAAAGGCCGTCCTACGCTGATGCTGGCATCCCAATTTCTGCAGACTGCCTGAGTGTCAATCGCCAGCGTGAGGACCACCGGCCGGCCCTAGACCTCGGCCAGGCACCGCTGCATATATTCGATACTGTCGCGGGCCAGGGCTTCCACGCCGGGCGTGTAATCGAACACCTCGACCGACACCCAGCCCTGATAGTTGACCTCCTGGAGGGCGGCCAAGATCGGCCGGAAGTCGACCTCGCCCATGCCGGGGCCGCGCATGTTCGGGTCGTTGGCGTGAAAGTGCTCGATCCACGGCGCGCTGTCGCGGATGATGTCCACGATCGGCTTCTGCTCGGTGGACATGGCCTTGACGTCCAAGTGCAGCCGGCAGTGGGGCGAGCCGACCATTTCGGCCAAGCGGATGCCCAACTCGGCGGTGCGGAGGAAGTCGCCTTCCAGCGGGCCCAGCGGCTCGACGGCCAACACCACGCCGCACTCCTCCAACGTGGGCACGACGCCGCGGAGCACGTCGGCCGCGTATTCCAGGGCCTGGCCGTGCGTCACGCCGTGCAGCAGATTCCGCTGCTTGGGCGAGCCCAGCACCAACACCTTGCCGCCCAGATCGCGGCACAACCGGGCCAACTCGCCCAGGTACTCGCTGGTCCGGCGGCGCACGTCGGCCTCCGGGCTGGTCAGATAGTAGCCCACGGTAAAAGCCAGCAGCCAGTGCAGTCCCACGGTCTCCAAGCCGGCGTCCTCGGCCTGCCGGCGAACCTCGCGGCGCCGCTCGGCGGAAATGTCGTAGGCGTTCTTGTTAATCGTGAACGGCGCGAATTCGATCCCGGTGTAGCCGCACTGCCGGGCAAAGGCAAAGGCTTTGTCGAACGGCCAGTCCTGAAACGTCTCGTTGCAGATCGCAAACTTCATGATTTCACGCTCTCCTGGCATCAAACCGGTTCGGGACGAATTGCAGTGGGCTTTACGATTAGCGATATTGTGACGGACGTTTCCCAGGAATGCAACGCGGCAGAAACTCGCAAGGACATGCCATGGCCCTGACTGACGACGAATCCCGGAAAATCGATCGGGTGGTGGACCTGCTGAGCGATTGTCGCAGCCTGTTGTTCATCACCGGGGCCGGGATTTCGGCCGACTCGGGATTGCCGACCTACCGCGGGATCGGCGGCCTGTACGACGTGGAACAGACCGAGGACGGATTGGCCATCGAAGAGATCCTGTCGGGGCCGATGATCCGCCGCGATCCCGAACTGACTTGGAAGTACCTGATCCAGATCGCGCGGGCCGCGCGCGGCGCACGCCCCAACCGGGGCCACGAAGTGATCGCCGCGATGGAGCGGCACTTCGAGCGGGTCTGGACGTTGACGCAAAACGTGGACGGATTCCATCGCGCGGCCGGCTCGCAGAAGCTGATCGAAATCCACGGTGATCTGCACGACATCTACTGTGTGAAATGCGATTACCGGCAGCATGTGACCGACTACGAAGCGATCGAATCCCCGCCCCGCTGTCCGCAGTGCCGCAGAATCCTGCGGCCGGACGTCGTCTTGTTCGGCGAGTTCCTGCCGCCGGACAAGGTGCAGAGACTGCTGGCCGAGTGCCGCCGTGGGTTCGACGCCGTGTTCAGCATCGGCACCACGAGCGTGTTCCCGTACATCGTGGAACCGGTGCGGCAAGCCCAACTGCGCGGCCGCCCGACGATCGAAATCAACCCCGGCGAAACCACGATTTCCGGCCTGGTCGATGTCAAGCTGGCCATGCGCGCCGCCCCGGCCCTGGATGCGATCTGGACGCAGTACCGGCAACGACAGGACGATTCGGCTGTGAAGTGAGGGTTTCCCCGTGGGACGGATTGCCAATCCGTCCATCTTGGAATGCAACTGCCGCGTTAAACCAACGATCCCAACGTCTCGCGCGACGCGACGACCGTGGCCTCGATGTCGGCTTCGGTATGCGCCGCGGATACGAACAGAGCTTCAAACTGACTGCACGGCGTGTAGACGCCGCGGCCGATCAGGCCCCAGAAGTACTTGGCAAACCGTTGCCGGTCGCTGCGGCTGGCGACGTCCCAATCGGTCACGGGATCGGGATTGAAGAACAGCGTCATCATGCTGCCGACACGGGCCAGCGTGTGGGGGATGCCGGCCTGGGCAGCCGCATCGCTCAGACCGCCAGCCAGCCGGGCGCTGATCCGCTCCAAGTAATCGTAGGGCGGCTCGTCCCGCAGGACCTGCAGCGTCGCGATGCCGCACGCTGTCGCGACCGGATTGCCGCTCAGCGTGCCGGCCTGAAAGACCTTTCCGGCGGGCAGCACGTGGGCCATGATCTCCGCCTTGCCGCCGTACGCGCCGATCGGCATGCCGCCGCCCACGATCTTGCCCAGCGTGGTAAGATCGGGCGTGATGCCGAGAAGCGACTGCGCCCCGCCGTAGGCCACACGGAAGCCCGTCATGACCTCGTCGAAGATCAACACTGCGCCGTGCTGTTCCGTCAGCCGCCGGGCTGCTTGCAGGAACTCTGCCGTCGGGACCACGCAACCCATGTTGCCGACCACCGGCTCCAGGATCACGCCCGCGATCCGGCGGCCGTGTTCGGCAAACGCGGCCTCCAATCCCGCTGCGTCGTTGTACCGCAGGATCAGCGTATCGCGGCTGGTCCCGGCCGTGACGCCGGGTGAGTCGGGCACGGCCAGCGTCGCCGCCGAACTGCCCGCGGCGACCAGCAGGCTGTCGACATGCCCGTGATAATTGCCCGCAAATTTGACGATCACGTCCCGGCCCGTGTAGCCGCGGGCCAGCCGGATGGCGCTCATGGTGGCCTCGGTGCCGGAACTGACCAGCCGCACCATTTCGATCGACGGCATGGCGGCGTGGATCAGTTCGGCCAGCGTGTTCTCCTCCTCCGTCGGCGCGCCGAAGCTCATCGCCCGGTCCAGCGCTTCGCGCACGGCGGCCACGACCCGCGGATGACGGTGTCCTAGGATCATGGGGCCCCAGGAGCCGATGTAGTCGATGTAGCGGTTGCCGTCGACATCGACCAAATACGCGCCCTCGGCGCTGCGGAACACAATCGGCTCGCCGCCCACCGCGCCGAACGCGCGGGCCGGACTATTGACGCCGCCCGGGATCAACTGCTTGGCCCGGCGGAAGATTTCGTGACTCTTGGTGCGGAGGTTCATGGGCAAACGATCCAGATTCTAGACTAGTCGTTGTCCGGTGGCTCGACGAGATCGGCAGGCAATCGACGGGCACCGTGTGTAATCGTGACAACCACGACCGCCGTTCGGTGGACGCGGTAGACAATCCGGTAGTTGTGGAACAATCGCTCGCGCAAGTCCTCGCGACCGTATTCAGGGACCATCGCACCCAGCCGAGGGTGCCGCGGGAGGGCTTCCACAATCGCCATCACGCGTTCGGCAAACACGCGGGCGTATTGCTCCGAGTTCCGCGCCAGATACTCGCAGATGTCCTCGAAATCTTGGGCTGCCCGCTTCGTCCATCTCAGCTTAACCATCGCCCCATCCGCTGTCTTACTTCGTCATGCTCCAGCGTGTCCCCTTCCTCCGCTTCACGCAAGCCTTCGTCAACCTTTTGACGGAAATACAATTCCGCCATGATGTCGGAAACCGTGCTGTCGTCGGGCAGTTTCCGTATCATCTCTAGCACTTGCTCCTTCACCGTCGCAGTCATCTGGCTGTCCCTCCGCGCAAACAAGGGCGGGCCGGTTCCCACGGGTCGGATCCGCCCCAAACATCGAAACCTGCACGTTCAACTAGTTTCTTTTGCGTCCCCAGACGCTACACTGAAGTCGACCTTCCAGTTCCATTGTCTTGCCACAGGAGCTTCCGTCATGTCCTCAAGATACCGATTTCTCGTTTTGTGGGTAGCCTGCTTGACCGTTTTCAGTGGCCGTTTGGCGCCCGTCGCCGACGCCGCCGAGGCCACGTGGAAAGTCGGCTTGGCGAAAGCCGTGATTACGCCGGAGAAATTCATGTGGATGGCGGGCTACGCCAGCCGCGACCGTCCCGCCGACGGGAAGCTGACCGATCTGTGGGCCAAAACGATGGTGCTGCAGGACGCCTCCGGCCAGCGGGCCGTGCTGGTGACGCTGGACCTGATCGGCGTCAGCCGCGATCTGTCCAGCGCGATCGCCGCCACGCTGAAGGAGCGTTACGGGCTGGAGCGTCGGCAGCTGGCTCTCTGTAGTTCGCACACGCATTCCGGACCGGTGGTGTTCCGCAACTTGTCGCCCTTGCACGACCTGGTCGTCGATCCGGAGCAACGCAAGCTGATCGAAGAGTACGCTCCGGCCTTGCAGAACAAGATCCTGCAGACGATCGACGCGGCCATGGCGAACCTCCAGCCAGCGACGCTTTCCTGGGGCAGCGGCACCGCCACGTTCGGCACCAATCGGCGGAACAATCCCGCGGACAAGGTTCCGCAGTTGCGGGCCGAAGGCAAGCTCCGCGGTCCCTCGGACCATGACGTGCCAGTGCTGGCCGTCCGCGATTCCGCCGACAAGCTGAAGGCGGTCGTGTTCGGCTACGCCTGTCACGCGACCACGTTGGCCTTGTTCCAGTGG
>CAYUFW010000248.1:0-12371 GCA_964443915.1 uncultured Pirellulaceae bacterium | reverse complement strand
GTGGCGTGAGCTTCCAGCTTGCGAGGCCCCGATCTACCGCAAGCTGGAAGCTCACGCCACGGAGAATCCTCCTCGAACGGTGCGGAGAAGCCGAAAACCACACCCAAACCCTCAAACCAGCAAGGGTTCCGGCTGATGAAAATCGCGTACTTGGACTGCCCCAGCGGCGTCAGCGGCGACATGATGCTCGGCGCGCTCGTGGACGCGGGGGCCGATTTGGCGGCCATCCAGTCCGGCATCGATTCACTGGGGCTGCCCAGTTGCCGGCTGGAAGCCCAGGAAGTCAAAAAAAAGGGCTTCCGAGCGCTGAAAGTGAACGTAATCCACGAGCCGGAACACAAACATCGGCACTTGCACCACATCACGGCCATGATCGACGCCAGCTGCTTGTCGCTACCGCAAAAGGAGCTGGCCAAACGCATCTTCACGCGGCTGGGTGAAGCCGAAGCCAAGGTCCACGGGACGACGATCCAGAAAGTCCACTTCCACGAAGTCGGTGCCGTCGATTCGATCGCCGACGTGGTCGGCAGCGCGATCGGACTGGGCCTGCTGGGCGTCGAACGCCTCGTTTGTTCGTCGGTTCCCACCGGCTCCGGGTTCATCGAAATCGCGCACGGGCGGGTCAGCATCCCGGCCCCGGCAACGGCGGAATTGCTGCAGGGCGTCCCGATCGCCCCCTCGGAGGTCCAGGCCGAGTTGACGACGCCCACGGGGGCCGCCATCGTCAGCACGGTGGCCGAGCGATTTGGGCCGCTGCCCGCCATGCGAATTGAACGCATCGGCTACGGAGCCGGCACGCGCGACTTGGAGACGCAAGCCAACCTCCTGCGGCTGATCGTCGGCCACACCGACGACGCGATCGAGGCGGACCAGGTGTGGATCCTGGAGACCAACTTGGACGACGTCAGCGGCGAAGTCATCGGGCACACGACGGCCCGCTTGATGGACGCCGGCGCCTTGGACGTCTACACCGCGGCGATCCAGATGAAGAAGAACCGGCCGGCGGTCATGCTGAGCGTGATTTGCCGGACGGACGACGTGCCACGGCTGGAAGAAATCCTCTTTCATGAGACGACCACCCTCGGCATCCGCCGCTGGCCGGCCAGCCGCCACAAGCTGCAGCGGGAGGCGTGTCAGGTCGAGACACCTTGGGGGCCGGTGGCCGGCAAATTGGCGACCGGCGCGGGCGGGGCGGCACGGTTCTCGCCGGAGTACGAGGACTGCCGCCGCGTGGCGGCCGAACGCCAAGTCCCGCTGGCCGAAGTGTACGAAGCCGCGCGGTACGCGTATCGCCAACAGCACGCTGCAACATGAAACTGGACACCGTCGCGATTATCGGCGTGGGATTGATCGGCGGGTCGATTGGTCTGGCCCTCCGCCAGCGTGCCCTGGCGCGGACCGTGGTCGGCATCGGCCGCACCGCCAGCCGCTTGCGCGTGGCAGAAGAAATCGGAGCCGTCTCGCGAGTGACGACCGATGTCCGGCAAGGCGTCGCGGACGCGGAGTTGATCGTCGTCTGTACGCCCGTGGGCCACATCGTGGACCACGTCCAACAGGTCAGCCGCGCTTGTCAGGCCGATGCGCTGATCACCGACGCCGGCAGCACCAAAGGCGGAATCTGCCGCGCGCTGGCCATCGGACTGGCAGGCGGCGGCGTGTTCGTCGGCAGCCATCCCCTGACCGGCGGCGAGAAAAGCGGCCCGGAATTCGCCGATCCGAACCTGTTCGAGGGCTGCGTCACCGTGGTCACGCCGACCGAACCTACGCCGGAACCACGCGTCGAGGCGGTCGAGTCGTTCTGGCGGTCCCTCGGTTCCCGCGTGTTGCGGATGTCGCCCGACGAGCACGATCGGGCGGTCGCGGAAATCAGCCATCTGCCGCACCTGCTGGCCTCTGCGCTGGCGGCCGCCGCCAATCCGCAAGACCTGATTCTGGCGGCCGGCGGCTGGCGGGATACGACCCGCGTGGCGGCGGGCGACGTCGAATTGTGGCGGCAAATCTTCTGCGAGAACCGCCGCCACATCTTGCAGTCGCTCGATAAGTTTGAGAAAGTGCTGTCGGCGTTCCGCCAGGCACTGGAAGGAAACGATCCCGCGGAACTCGCGCGGCTCTTGCAGCTAGGAAAAAGCAACCGTGACTCTGTGGCAAGTTGACATCTACCCGGCTGCCGGACGGCCGGACCTGGCAGGCCGGCGGGTGGCCGCCGACGCTGCCGATCTGGGACTCGGCGACCACCTCACCATCCACGCCGCCTACGGCTACCTGCTGCAGGGCGAATTGACTTGCGAGCAGGTCGAGTTGCTCGCCCGCGAATTGCTTTCGGACCCCATCGTGGAACGGACCACCGTGGCCGCCGTCGGCGATCCGGCGCTCGCCCAGCCGCCGCCCGAAGCCGCCGCGTCGGCCTGTCAGGTCCACGTCCTGCCCAAGCCGGGCGTGATGGACCCGGTGGCGATCAGCGCCCAGCAAGCGATCGCCGACTTCCAACTGCGGGCCGACGAGGCCCGGACGTTCCGCAAGTACTGGATCGAAGGGCTCGGCGGCGACCAGGTGCGCGCGCTATGCTCCAAAGTCCTGGCCAACGATTCGATCGAACAGTTCTTCATCGGACCGCTGCAACTGGAGCAGTTGCACGTCGGCGCCCCGTACCAGTTTCGCCTGATCACCGTGCCCGTTCGGGACCTGGACGACGACGCGCTGGCCCGGCTCAGCCGCAGCCGGCAGCTGTATCTGACCCTGGTCGAAATGCAGACGATCCAGCAGTACTATCGCCAGCTGGGCCGCGATCCGACGGACATCGAATTGGAGACGGTGGCCCAGACCTGGAGCGAGCACTGCAGCCACAAGACCTTGGCCGGGCGGATCGTGTACCGCGACGAGCGCGGCGAGCGGCGATTCGAGAACATGCTGCGGGAGACGATCTTCGCCGCCACCCAGCAGATCCGCCACGATTTGGGCGCGGACGACTGGTGCGTGAGCGTCTTCAAGGACAACGCCGGCGTGGTCCGCTTCGACGACCGACTCAACGTGGTGTTCAAGGTGGAAACGCACAATCACCCGTCCGCCCTGGAACCCTACGGCGGCGCGAACACCGGTATCGGCGGCGTAATCCGCGATCCGCTGGGCACGGGGCTGGGCGCCAAGCCCGTCTGCAATACCGACGTCTTCTGCTTTGCCCCGCCCAATACTCGCCCCGAAGATCTGCCGCCGGGCGTGCTGCACCCGCGCCGCCTGATGAAGGGCGTCGTGTCGGGCGTCCGGGACTACGGCAACCGGATGGGCATTCCCACGGTCAACGGCGCGGTCTATTTCGATCCGCGGTATCTCGGCAACCCGCTGGTGTACTGCGGCACCGTCGGCATCTTGCCGCACGACAAGAGCTTCAAGGAAGCCAAGGCCGGCGATTGGATCGTCGCGATCGGCGGACGCACCGGGCGGGACGGCATCCACGGGGCCACGTTCAGTTCCGCCGAACTGACCAGCGAAAGCGAAACCGTGTCCGGCGGCGCCGTGCAGATCGGCAACGCCATCACCGAAAAGATGCTCCTGGACGTGCTGCTGACGGCCCGCGATCGGGGCCTGTACCACGCCGTGACCGATTGCGGCGCCGGCGGCTTCTCCAGCGCCGTGGGCGAGATGGGCGAGCACATCGGTGCAGAGGTGTGGCTGGAGCGGGCGCCGCTGAAGTACGAAGGTTTGTCATACACCGAGATCTGGATTTCGGAAGCCCAGGAGCGGATGGTGCTGTCCGTGCCGGACGAGCATTGGGCGGAGTTCTCGGCGTTGTGCGCGTCGGAGGACGTCCCGGCGACGATCATCGGCCAGTTCGTGCCGACGGGCAAGCTGGAGCTGAAGTACGACGGCCAGTTGGCCGGCGAGATCCGCATGGATTTCCTGCACGAAGGCCGGCCGCCGGTCGTGCGCACGGCGACGTACCAGCCGCCGCCGGTCCAGCCCCTGTCCGGCCCCCACGGCCCGTGGCAGCCTGTGGCCGCCGTCGGCCGGGGCGTGCGCAACTGGACCGGCGCCCTGCGCAAGATCCTCGGCTCGCTGAACGTCGCCAGCAAGGAATGGGTGGTCCGGCAGTACGATCACGAAGTCCAGGCGGGCAGCGTCGTCAAGCCGCTCCTCGGCGTGCAGAACGACGGCCCCGGCGACGCGGCCGTGTTGCGGCCCGTCCTCTCGTCCCGCCGCGGGCTGGTCGTCGCCTGTGGCATGAACCCGCGTTACGGCGACTTCGACACGTACCACATGGCAGCCAGCGCGATCGACGAGGCGCTGCGCAACTGCGTCGCCGTTGGCGCCGACCCGCGGCGGATCGCCATCCTGGACAATTTCTGCTGGGGCTACACGGACCGGCCCGAGACGCTCGGCTCCCTGGTCCGCGCCGCGCTGGCCTGTCACGACCTGGCCGTCGTGCTGCAGACGCCGTTCATCAGCGGCAAGGACAGTCTGAACAACGAGTTCAGCTACACGGATTCCGGCGGCGTGAAGCGGACCATTTCCATCCCGCCTTCGCTGCTGATCAGCGCCCTGGGCCAAGTGGACGACGTCAGCCGCTGTGTGACGATGGACTTGAAACAGGCGGGGAACTTGATCTACCAGGTGGGCGTGACGCGGGCCGAGTTGGGCGGGTCGCACCTGTGCCTGGTCGAGGGCCTGACGGGCGGCCAGGTGCCCACCGTCGACGCGGCGGCGGCCAAGCGGACGTTCGCGGCCGTCCACGCGGCGATCACGGCCGGCTGTGTCCTCGCCTGTCACGATTTGAGCGAAGGGGGCCTGGCGGTCGCGGCTGCCGAGATGGCCTTTGCGGGCGGACTGGGGATGTCGCTACAACTGGACGCCGTGCCCCAGGACTGCGGCGATCTGGCCGGCGCGAAACGGGACGCCTGCCTGTTGTTCTCCGAATCGAACACGCGGTTCTTGTGCGAAGTGCCCCCGGACGCCCGCGAGGCCTTCGAGCAGGCGCTGGATGGCGTGCCGCACGCAGTCGTGGGTGAGGTCACGTCAGGAACCCGGCTGCAGATCCACGGGACCAGTTCACCCGGCGTCCTGGTAGTCGATGCCGAACTTGCAGACCTGAAGGAAGCGTGGCAGAAGCCGCTGCGCTGGTGAGGATGCCGATGGTCAAACCTCGAGTGATGGTGCTGCGGGCACCGGGAACGAATTGCGATCAGGAGACCGCTTTCGCGTTCGAGCAGGCGGGCGGTCACGCCGACGTCTTGCACGTCAACCGGCTGCTGGAAAACCCGGCTCTGGCGCAGGACTACCAGATCTTGTGCGTGCCCGGCGGCTTCAGCTACGGCGACGACGTCGCGGCTGGCCGGATTCTGGGCAACTTGTTCCAGCACCACTTGAAGGACGCCATGACCGAGTTCAAGGCGGCCGGCAAGCTGATCCTGGGCATCTGCAACGGCTTTCAAGTGCTGATCAAGTCCGGCGTCCTGCTGACGGACGACGATCAGGGCCCTCCCGCCACGCTCTGCCTGAACGACACCGGCCGCTACGAAGACCGTTGGGTGCATCTGGCTGCCGACGGCGACAAGTGCGTCTTCCTCCGCGGCCTGGACCAGTTCGAACTGCCCGTCGCGCACGCCGAGGGCAAATTCGTCGCCCGCAACGAAACCGAACTGAGCCGCCTCGCCGCTGCCGGCCAGTTGGTCTTGTGTTACATCAACCCCGCCGGCAGTGAAGACGTCCCCTTCCCTCACAACCCCAACGGCTCCCAAGCCAACGTCGCCGGCATTTGCGACGACACCGGCCGCGTCCTCGGCCTCATGCCGCACCCCGAGCGGAACATCGATCCCACGCACCACCCCCAGTGGACCCGGCGGCCAACCCCCGCCCCCGGCGACGGCCTGAAGCTCTTCCAAAACGCCGTCGCGTATTTCCAAGCCTAGCCTGCGTTCCTCAACGCCACCCTCGCACCCAGGACTCCGCAAATTGCGCCGGCTCGCCCGGTTCCCCAATGCCGCCGGCTCCCCCGGCGGATGGTTACGCTCCCGGCTACAACCCCGCCGCCGCCGTTCCCCGACTGCTGGACCTGTTCCGCGCCGGGACATTGCGACTTCGCCTGCCAGGGCGGTGCAGCCGGAGGACACGTCATGACCCAGGTCTCCGCCTCGCCGCCGTTCTCTGCATGTCCGATTTGGCTCTCGTGGCTCTCGCCGCAGGGAGTTGGAGGCCACTCCGCGCCGCCCCCGCCATGGCCACCTGGGACGCCCTTGCGACCGTTCCCATCGGCGTCCGTCACAACGTGCCGAGCCGCCAAGAACGGCTCCCCCCTTGCTTCTCGCAGCAATCGCCTGGCGGTAAAATACGCTTGGAGTTGCGAACTGCGGTAGAAAACCCGTCGCACCGCAGACGACCCGCGGCTTGGGGCAGGTGGGATAAGAACCAATTCGTTACGTGCCTACTGGACAGCCGCCGCGATTCAACTGGAGGCCGATGGCCATGTCCTTGTGGTTTCGCTATCGGGACAGGCAGGGTGTTGTGCACGACGTCTCGATCTCGGTGATGCCGATGATGATCCTCGTGGCTGCGGCCGGCGCGCTTGCGGTGATCCTGCCGCTGGTTTTTGCGTTTCGTGACGTGGCATGCCATTTTCCTATTGCGATTGCCGGCTCTTGTGTTGCCGCAGTCGGATCAGGGTTCATTGCGATTGCCGTCGCGAAGATCTCCGTCATCCGCAGAGGCCGCGTCGTCTCGTTCGGGCCTGCCTCAATGTCCCGCGGAATGCGGGCTCTGTACGTTGGCGGGTACGTCATACTTGCATTGGGCGCAAGCAGTGTTTTGCTGCTTCTCCTGGCCTTGAGGTGCCACACTGAGTTGTAGTCGAACGAATTGCCCCGAATCGCTTCCGGACTGAAGACGAGGGATTTGCCGGTCCCGTCGTTGGCAACCCGAAAAGTGGCTCGGGGCACGTAACAACCGGGAGCACGCGAGGCGCCGTTCGCGTCCGGGATGATGGTTGGGTCACTCGCGCCGCCCGCGTGACCCGTGTCGTTCGGCTCGGCGGGAGACTCCTGTGCCCAAGAGCAGGCAAGGCGGAGCATCGCAATGCCCGACGAAAACCCCTATACGTCGCCCAGCGCGGAAAGCACGCTGATCGCAGAGCGAGCCCCTTTGCGAGGTCGTTCTGTTGTTACTGCTCTGTTAAGCATCGGCCTTGGGTTCGCGTTGGGTGCCGTGTGGTTCAGGATCGAAAATGCCATCGACCCCTTCCTTCCACTGGATGTCCGGTTCTATTTCCATTTGTACACCGAACTCGGAGCCGCGTCCGCTTTCTTCTCTTGGTACATGGCCGCTCTCGTTGGAGCCGGCCATGTCCGGTTAGGTTGTGCCTTCTTGATTCTGGCGATCCCATTCTTGTTTGCCTTTCTGCTGTCACCGTCGTACGCCGTCATCGTGCTCTTCGCGATGGTGGCGATTCCGCCCTGCGTGGTTGCCGTGATGAAGCAACGGCGGTATTGTTTTCGCAGGGACAAAATGTGAAGAATGGCATAGTGCGTTTTCTTTTGATCCGACAAACTGCGCTGGCCGAACTGCGGGGTGCATGCGAGGCGGCGTTCGCGTCCGAGGTGATGGTTGGGTCCCTCGCGCCGCCCGCGTGACCCCTGTCGTTCGTGCGGTCGGATGGCGTCGGGCAGGATGGCCAGCCTGTGTCCCGGCACATTGCAGGGCCGCATGGCAGGTGGGGCCGAAGTAGGACGCTCGACTTGCCACCGCCACGCGTATGCTGTAGGCTATGGTTGGTCAAGGTGTCAGCGATGGACCAGTTGCTCAGTCGACGGGGCCGAGCGTGCCTGAATTATGCCGCTTCTTCGGTGTCATCATCCGGATGTATGTCGAGGCCGGTGGTCCGCATCACGTGCCCCACTTCCACGCGTATTATCAAGACGACGTGGCCGTGATTGGGCTGGAACCGGTGGAGTTGATCGCGGGAAGCCTTCCTCGACGGCAGCGCCGGTTGGTTGAGGCGTGGGCGGAACTCCATCAAGAGGAATTGCTCGCGGATTGGCTCCGTCTGCAAGCCGGCCAACCGCCCCTCCCCATAGCGCCGTTGGAGTAACACGAGATGCAGCACCCAATTTTTCGCGTGCAGCGATTTCAAATCGTTGGGCCGTTCAGGCTTCGCGTAGGCTTCGACGATGGGACAGAACAGTTGATTGATTTCAGGCCCGTGCTGGCGGGCGAGCTATTCGAGCCCCTGTCCGAACTGTCGCTGTTCAATCAGGTGGCCATTGATCCAGAAGTGCACACGCTCGTTTGGCCCAACGGCGCCGACTTCGATCCTGCGACGTTGCACGATTGGCCCCTGCACGTCGATGAGTTGGCGGCGCGCGCACGGAATTGGGAACTCCAGTCCGTCTGACGCCTCGGGCGCGGCACAGGCACGGACCATCGGATGGACCAGAGCGGCGGACACGAACCAGCGTGGCACGGCGGCGTTTCTCTGGAGTCAGAAATCGTGCCGGCATAGACCGGTTTGCGCCACCGCCTTGGTACGGTAGCATTTCCAATGCTGTCGCAACTGGAAAGGGAGCAAGCATGATTCAACTCAATTTGCTGTGGGGCGGGGTGCTGGCCGCGATGATGGGGGCGAGTCCCGCGACGCTGGACGAGAACTTCCGCGACGTGCCGGTGGCCGACCGGCCGTGGTGCTACTGGTGGTGGATCAACGGGCACGTCGACAAAGAGACCATCACCCGGGACCTGGAGGCCATGCGGCGGGCGGGGTTCGGCGGGCTGCTGATGTTCGACGCCCGCGGCTACTGGGACGACAAGGGGCACGTCGTCCTGCCCAAGCCCAAGATGGAGTTCATGAGTCCGGAGTGGCGCGAAATGCTCGCGTTCGGGATTCAGGAGGCCGCCCGCGTGGGCCTGCAAGTCAGCGTCAACCTGAGCAGTTGCGCGGGAGCGCTCAAAGGACCCTGGGAAGTGGGCGGCGACGCGCCCAAGCGGCTGATCTGCCAAACCACGGCCCTGCCGGGAGGAACGCGTTTTGCAGCGGCGCTGACCGGGCCCGACCGGAAACACTTCTGGGACATCGCCACTTTCGCCGTCCAGTATGGCGGTCCGCCGCTGGCAGGCAACGCGGAGTGGGTCAATGCCGGCGACGGCTTGTACACGATGAGGGCGGCTTCCGGCAAACGAGTCGGTGTGCAGGCCGCCATCGAACACCGCACGGCGGTGGAGATCGTCGACCTGACGGACAAGGTCGACGCGCAGGGCCGTCTCGCCTGGGACGTGCCGCCGGGCCAGTGGGCGCTGGTGCGTTTCGGCTTCACGACCATCGACGGCCACGAGTACGACGTGGACGTGCTCGACCCACAGGCGGTGGAGGGGCACTTCAACCGCATGGGCAAGGCGATCCTGGCCGATGCCGGTCCGCTGGCGGGCCGGACATTGACGCACTTCTACAGCGTGAGCTGGGAGGGCGCGGTGCCGACGTGGACCGGCGCATTCGAGCGCGAGTTCGCCAAGTACCGCGGCTACGCCGTCCGGCCGTGGCTGCCCGTTCTGGCGGGCTTCGTGGTCAAGAGTGAAGACGCGTCGCGGGCGTTCTTGAGCGACTACCGCCGGGCGCGCAACGACTGTTTCCGGGACAACTTTTACGGCAACATGTTGGCCCTATCGCACCAGCACGGGCTGAAGTGGCATGCCGAGTCGGGCGGGCCGTGGGTCCGGACCCCGGAGGTCTTCGGCGAGGCCGACCAGCTGGCCTTCCTCGCCCGCACGGACATGCCGCAGGGCGAGTTCTGGTACACGGCCAGCGCCGATCGGCGCGGCCGCCAGATGAGCCGGCCGCAGGCCAACACCGCGCATATCTACGGCAAACGGCTGGCGGCCGCCGAGGCCTTTACGCACATGGTGCGCCACTGGTCGGCTTCTCCCGCCGTGCTGAAACGCGCGGGCGACGAGAGTTTCGTCGACGGCGTCAACCAATTCGTCTGGCACACCTTCACCTGCTCGCCGAAGGAGTTTGGCGTGCCGGGCATCGAGTATTTCGCGGGCACGCACATCAACCGCCACGTCACGTGGTTCGAGCAGGCCGCGCCGTTCATCACGTATCTCGCCCGCTGCCAATACCTGCTGCGGCAGGGACATTACGTGGCGGACGTGTGCGCGTACGTGGGGGACACTCCGTATCAGCACTGGGGCCGTCACACCACGAAATGGAACGACCGCGCGACGCTCGAGTTGCCGCCGGGGCACGGCTACGACGTGATCACCACCGAGGCCCTGCTGCAGCGCGCGTCGGCCCAGGACGGCGCGCTCGTGCTGCCCGACGGCATGACCTACCGCGTGCTGGCCGTGGATCTGGCCGAGCCGCAGGCGCCGTTGGCGGCCCTGCGCAAGATCGCCGAACTCCAGCAGGCCGGGGTGCCGGTCGTGTTTGGGGAACGCAAACCGCAGGGCGCGCCGGGACTCGCGGGGGGCAACGACGAGGCGTCGCGGCTGGGCGAGGAATTGTGGCGGGACTCGCCGTCGCTGGCCGCGATCCTGAACGAAAAACATCTGCCGCCCGATTTCGAAGGGCCGTTCGAATACACGCACCGGCGTGACGGGGCGACCGATATCTACTTCGTCGCCGGTACGGGCAAGGGCGAGTGTACGTTCCGCGTCCGCGGCCGACAGCCCGAACTGTGGGATCCGGTCAGCGGCCGGATCGATGCGGACGTCGCGTGCCAGACGACCTCTGACGGCCGGACTCGCGTGACGCTCGATTTGCCGCAGGACGGCTCGGTGTTCGTGGTCTTCCGCAGCCAGCTCGCGGCGAGTCCCGGCCGGAAAGCCGAACCGGGCGCCCCGGTCCAAGTGTTGAACGTGGACGGGCCGTGGGAGGTGCGGTTCCAGGCGGGGCGGGGCGCGCCGGAGACGGCGGTCTTTCCGACGCTTGTCGATTGGACGAAGCACGCCGACAGCGGCGTCAAGTACTTCTCCGGCACGGCGACCTACCGCAGGACCGTCGAGGTCACGGCGGAGCAGGCGGCGCGCCAGGCGGTGCTGCAGTTGGGCGACGTCTTCGCGCTGGCGCGGGTGCGGCTGAACGGCAAGGATCTCGGCGTCGTGTGGACCGCGCCGTGGCAGGCGAAGTTGACCGGCGGGCTGCAGGCGGGCGCGAACCAGCTGGAGATCGAGGTCACGAACCCGTGGGCAAACCGCCTGATCGGCGACGCCGGTTTGCCGCCCGAGCAACGCATCACCAGGAGTAACCTCCAGTACGAGAAAGGCCCGCGGACCCTCAAAGCCTTCCAAGGCTACGCCTCCGCGGACCCGCTCCAGCCCTCCGGCCTGCTGGGTCCCGTGCGTCTGGAGTTGTACTGACCGCCGGAAAATGGCCCGTCGCGCGGCTGGATGGGCGGCACACCGGCGGATGCCGACACAGGCGACCGCGGGCCTGTGCAGCGCCGTCAAGGTGCGGCCGCGTGCTCTTGAAGCAGCCGCCGAACCCAGTCCAATTGCGCCGGATCGAGGGCCGGGACGATTCGGCTTGGGTCGTACACGACTCGGCGCGCGTACGGACCGGTGTCGTAGCAGCGAGTGAACACGGCCTGCAGATCCAGGGAGACTTCGTCGTTGCCGGGCAGCAAGGGGACGCCGATGACGGGCAGCGGGGCGGCCAGTTGCCACGGATAGATAAAGAACCGGCCGCGCTGATCGAAACGATGAACCGAGACGTGGTAGTCGAACGGACCGGCCTTTCTGCGCAGCCGGTCCAGATGCATCGGCGTGGTGTGCCGGCCGCCTCGCAACAAGTCGATTTCCACCAGGTGAACGTCGCTGGCCAGGATTTCTCCCTGCTTCTGCAGGTACAGCTCACGGCCTTTGTCGCCGGGGGTCTTGTTGCTCAGGCTGAGTACCTCGATCGCCGTCACGACCCGCTCGCCGCCGTCGGCCAACCGCGTGCGGATCTCCACAAACGATTCGCTCCGTTGGTCGTGTGCCAGCTCGAACACCAGCGGCCGAGTCCGCGTTGGCGTGGCCACATCGGCAACGGCGGGTGGCTCTGCCACACTCCAATCGCTGTACAGCACGTCCGTATCGGGCTCGATGTATCGGGCCGTCGTCTCGACCCACAGCCGCTCGTTGATCACCGCGAAATACGGCGGCGGCAGCGATTGCTGGAGCGCTTCACTGATGTGGACGTGAAGCCTGCCGTGCAGGTCCGGAAAGAAGTCTGGATGTTCCAGAAACGGGTCCATCCCCGGAAATAGCGACGGCATTTCGTTACCTCCCAAGCTTCGCGGCGGTCGCGCAGGCCGCCTGCCGCACGTCAGAGGCGCAATTCATCAGGTCCCAATTCTACCAAGCTGCACTTTCCGAAAACAGCAAACCAGTTTGATCTTGGTGGAAATCGTCAAAGC
>CAYUFW010000247.1:0-12430 GCA_964443915.1 uncultured Pirellulaceae bacterium | reverse complement strand
CCCTCCCGGAGTGTCCTGAGTTGTTCAACTGGCTGCGAACCCGATTCTCGCGTCCCAAACCCCGCATCTCGCGTCTGCGGGCCGTGCGGGTCCTGCGCGCTCGCTACGACGCAGCCTCTACCGCTCCGGACAACCGCCGCCACTGGGCCAACGCCGACGGGCTGAGTGCCAATGCCGCCAACAGCGTGGAAGTGCGGCGGATTCTCCGCAATCGCTGCCGGTACGAGGTCGCCAACAACAGCTACGCCCGCGGGATCGTGCTGACGCTCGCCAACGACGTGGTCGGCACCGGCCCGCGACTCCAACTCCTGACCGGCGACGCCGAGGCCAACGCCCGCATCGAACGCGAGTTCCTGCTGTGGTCGCGTTCCATCGGCTTGGCCGAAAAGCTCCGCACTATGCGGGTCGCCAGGGCGGAAGACGGCGAGGCGTTCGCTGTGCTCATCAGCAACCCGGCCCTGCCCACCGCCATCAAGCTGGATCTGCGGTTGATCGAGGCCGACCAGGTCTGCACTCCGGACCTAGCGGTGCTCGTGGCCAACGGCGTGGACGGGATCGTGTTCGACCAGGCCGGCAACCCGGTCGAGTATCACATCCTGAAGCGGCATCCGGGCGACACAGCGGCTTCCGCCTCCTACGGCCTGGACTATGACCGTGTTCCGGCCGAGTCGGTCATCCACTGGTTCCGCGTGGATCGTCCTGGCCAAGCCCGCGGCATCCCGGACATCATGCCGGCCCTCCCGCTCTTCGCCCAGCTCCGGCGATTCACCCTGGCGGTCATCGCGGCCGCCGAGACGGCCGCTGACTTCGCCGGCATCCTGTACACCGACGCCCCGGCCAATGGCGAAGCCGAGGAGGCCGTACCGTTCGAACCCATCGAACTCGAGCAGCGAGCCCTGGTCACCATGCCGGGCGGCTGGAAGATGAGCCAGCTCGAGGCCGAGCAACCTTCGACGACTTACGGCGAGTTCAAGAGGGAGATCCTCAACGAGATCGCCCGCTGCCTGTCGATGCCCTACTGCATCGCGGCCTGCAATTCGTCGGGCTACAACTACGCGTCCGGTCGCCTGGACCACCAGACCTATTTCAAGTCCGTCCGCGTCGAGCAGGCCCATCTGGAGATCGTGGTCCTGGACCGCATTCTGGCCGCCTGGCTCGACGAGGCCGTGCTCATTCCCGGCTTGCTGCCGACGGGCCTCGGCCCGATAGCCGAGTGGCCTCACCAATGGTTCTGGGATGGCTTCGAGCACGTGGACCCGTCCAAGGAAGCCACCGCACAGGCCACTCGCCTTACGAACCACACTACCACGCTGGCCAGCGAGTACGCCAAGCAGGGACGCGACTGGGAAGTCGAACTGCGGCAGCGGGCTCGCGAAGTCAGCCTCATGAACGAACTGGGCTTGGGGGCTGTCGCCACGGCTTCCGCCGCCGAGCCCGCTCCCGAATCCGAAGAGGACGAGGAATATGCCGGCCACGAAACGGAAGCCTGAAACCTCGCCGGACAACCCGGACAACCTCCGGGCAGAAGGCGTGCTGAATTTACTGAGTGAACCTGGGGCCATCCAGATCGAGGCGGCTGCCGACGGCATGGAGGCCGACGGCAAGCCGCGTCTGCCCCGGTTCTCGATGGTCGCGTACACGGGCGGTCTGATGCGGATCGCCGGCTGGCGTCATCCGGTCGTCGTGGACCTGGGTGGTTTGGAGATCCCCTCGCAAAGCCGGCCGATCCGCTTCGGACATGACATGGCCAGCGGCGTCGGGCACACCAACTCGATCCGCGTGGAGGAAGGCAGGCTGCTGGCCGCGGGAGTCGTTTCCCGCGATACGGCGGCGGCCCACGAGATCGTGGTGTCCGCAGCCAACGGTTTTCCGTGGCAGGCCTCGATCGGCGCATCGGTCGAGGAGTTTGAGTTCGTGAAGGCCCAGCAGAAGACGATCGTCAACGGCCGGGAGTTCACCGGACCCGTGAACGTGATTCGCAAGGCCCTGTTGGGCGAGATCAGTTTTGTGGACCTGGGAGCCGACGGCCAGACCAGCGCGAGCGTGCTGGCGGCGGCAAACGCTTTGACGCAGGAGAACGACGGAATGGACGAAAACGAAGTGACCAACACGGAAGGCCAGCAGGATGCGACCGCCACGGGAGGCGCCCAGGCAACGGCAAACGCCACCGCCGCGGGCAACTCGACGGCGACGGGAGCGGTGACCGCCACAGCCGATCAAACCAACGGCGTCCAGGCGGGCGCATCGATCACCGAGCAGGCGGTCGCAGGCCCTGGTCGAAGCCCAGCGGATCATCCGCATCCGGGAGATCTGTGCGGGCGGCCATGCACAGATCGAAGCCCAGGCGATCCGCGAAGGCTGGGACGTGGACCGCTGTGCCCTGGAAGTCTTGCGGGCCAGTCGCCCCAAGGCGCCGGCGGCGCATTTCCGTGACAAGAGCCTCAACGCCACCATCCTGGAAGCGGCCTGCTTCCTCACGGCCGGACTGCAGAACGCCGAGCAGCAGTACGACGAGCAGACGCTCGACGCCGCCTCCGAGCGGTTCCGCGGCGGTATCGGCCTGCAGGAATTGTTGCGGGAGGCGGCCGGGGCCAACGGCTACACGGGCCGCAACTTCCGCAACAGCCGGGCTGTGCTCCGGTTCGCGTTCCAGCCCGAGTTGGCGGCCGGATTCTCGACGATCGACGTCGGTGGCATCCTGTCGAACGTGGCCAACAAGTTCTTGCTCGAAGGGTTCTTCTCGGTCGAACGGACCTGGCGGAACATCTGCGCGACCCGGAACGTGTCGGACTTCAAGACGGTCACCAGCTACCGACTGATCGGCAAAGACCAGTACGAACAGGTTCAGCCGGGCGGCGAGTTGAAGCACGGTTCGCTCGGAGAGGAATCGTTCACCAACAAGGCCGACACGTACGGCTTGCTGCTGTCCATCGATCGCCGGGACATGATCAACGACGACCTGGGGGCGATCAGCACGGTGCCCCGCAAGCTGGGACGCGGGTCGGGCCTGAAGATCAACGACGTGTTCTGGAGCATCTTCCTGAACAACAGCGGGTTCTTCAAGACGGCCAACAACAACTACCTGACCGGCACCGACACGGTGCTGTCGATCGACGGCCTGACCAAGGCCGAGGTCGCCTTCATGGATCAGGTGGACGGCGACGGCAAGCCGATCGGGATCATGCCGGCGATTATGCTGGTGCCCACCGCGCTGTCGGCCATCGGCTCGCAGCTGTACAAGTCGATGGAACTGCGGGACACCACGTCCAGCACGAAGTACCCGATCGCCAACCCGCATCAGGGCAAGTTCCGGGTGGAGGTCAGCCGCTACCTGTCGAACAGCCGCTACACGGGCTATTCGTCCAAGGCCTGGTATCTGCTGGCCGAACCGGGCGACCTGCCGGTGATCGAGGTCGCGTTTCTCAACGGCCAAGAGTCGCCCACGATCGAAACGGCCGACGCCGATTTCTCGGTGCTCGGGGTTCAGATGCGCGGCTACCACGATTTCGGTGTGGCTCTGCAAGATCCGCGTGGCGGCGTGAAGGCCAAGGGCGAGGCGTAAGCGACGACGCCCGACGAGGCGTCCACTATCAACCGTTGACAGTCAAGGAGTTCATTCATGAAGGCAGCTTTTGTTCAAGAAGGCAACCTGATCGACTACACGCCCGTGGCCGACGTGGCGGCGGGGGACGTGATCGAAGTCGGCAATCGCGTGTTCGTCGCCAATCGCCCCATTGCCGCGGGTGAAGGAGGGGCGCTCGCCCCCCGTGGCATCTTCGACGTGGTGAAGGTGACGGGCGCGATCACCGCGGGCGACGGCATCTATTGGGACAACGACGGCAACCCCGTGGGCGGTACGGCGGGAACCGGGGCCGCCACGAAGGTCGCAGCCAATGGCAAGTTCATGGGCTACGCGATCCAGGATGCGGCCGAGACGGCCACGACGGTTCGCGTCTTCCTGCGTTCGATGGAGGACGCCCTGGCGGAAACGCTCGGACTGGGCGACCTGTCGGATGTGGGCGCCGTTGCCTACACGGCGGGTCGGATTCTCGTCGCCGACGGCGATAGTTTCGAGGACGTGCCGGTTAGCGGCGATGCGACGCTGGCGGGAACCGGGGCGCTGACGTTGGCCGCGACCGCCAAGCCGTTGACGACGGCCATTGCCGATCCGGGGGACGGCGAGGCCATTCCGGTGACCAATTCCGGAACGTGCCCGATCGTGACGACCGAGGCTGGCGGCGAAACGCGGACCCTGGCCGCTCCGACCTACGCCGGCCAGGTGCTGGTGCTGGCCATGAAGACCGACGGCGGCGACTGCGTGATCACGGCTGCGGCCGCGATCAACCAGACCGGCAACAACACGATCACGATGGCCGACGCCGGGGACATTCTGGTGCTGGTCGGAGTGGAAGTTGGGGCTGCCAAGGTCTGGCGTGCGGTCGGCAACGACGGTTGCGCGCTGTCCACGGTGGCGTAATGAGCAATCTGTTTGAGCAGGGCGCCGCGTGGTTGGCGGACCAACTCAAGACCCACGGGTCTACGGCGGTCGTGTACCAACGCGGCGCCCTGCAAGCCACCGTCCAGGCCACGATCGGCAAGACGGAGTTCGAGATCGACGACGGGTCGGGAGTTGTCCAGCGGTTCCAATCGCGTGACTACCTGATCCAGACGGCCGACCTGACGCTCGGCGGTGTCCAGACGCTACCCGTGGCGGGCGACCGCATCCGGGAGACGGTGGGCGACCAGACGTTTGTGTACGAGGTCTTGGCTCCAGGGAACGAGCCGCATTTCCGTTACTCCGATCCGTTCCGCAAGTTGCTGAGGATTCACGCGAAACATGTGGGCACCGAAAACGCTTAGCTGCTGGCTGTTGCTGATCGCTTCCAGCGTCGTTCAGGCCCAGGTGGCTCCCAAAGCCGTCATTACCGGGCCGAAGGACGCACGCTGTGGATCGCTCGTCGTCCTGGACGCGAGCGAATCGACGGGAACCGGCCGCCTGTGGCTGCTGGCCGTCAGCCCCGAGGAAACGTCGTTTCTACCGGTCGAATCGGGACTCAAGTGCATTTTCGCCAGTCCGGTGGCTGGGTCGTATCGGTTCGTGCTCGTGGTCTGCGGGACCAACACCAACGGCGGACCTGCAGCGGACATGGCGACGCACACCGTCGTGCTTCGCGGACCCGATGTGCCGCCGGACCCGCCGGACCCTCCGGTGCCGCCGGTCCAAGTGGGCCGGCGGCTGATCGTGATCCTGCGGGAGTCGTCGGACTCGAACCGCCAGGCGGCGACTCTGGTGCTGCAGTTGAGGACGGACGAAACGTTCTTGGAAAGGCTGCGGACCAAGAATCACCCGCCGCCCCTCGTGCTGGACAAGGACAGCGAGTCCCCGCTGGTAACTCGCCTGCGGCAGGAAGCCGGTCCAAGCCCGCTGCCCCTGCTGTTCGTCGTGGACTATTCCGCCGGCGCTGAGGGACAAACGCTGCTCAAAGTGCCGATGCCGGCGACGCTCGAGGGCGTGGTCGAATCGCTCGCGAAGGCAGGAGGGTGAACGGTGATCGACCGCAAATGGATTGACGTGGACCTACAGCCGCCCGCTGGGATCGGCGTGGATGGATTCGCCGGGGCACTGCCCGAGTCCGAGGCCATGCTGGCGTGCTCGGCTGGGAAGTTCGCCGCCGACTTCGATTTGATTCCCCGCGGTGAATGGCCGGCACTGATCGCCAGCCAGACCGGGGTCGCCAACCTCGATCCGCACATTCGCAACCAAAAAAACGAAGGCTCGTGCGTCGGGAATGGTTCGGCGGCGGCTTTTGATCGCGGCCAGGCGGTGCAGCACGGCCGGATCATCCGCACGTCGGCCATGTCGCTGTACAAGCGGATCGGCCGCAGTGCCCAGTCGGGGGCGGTGATCTCCGACGCGCTCGAAGAGCTGCGCACGCGGGGCATCCTGCCGGAGGACACGCCGGAAAACCGAGCCCTCTTCCCGCACGTGCATCCGGCCACCGGCTGGAGCACGCGGCTGCCCGAGGGCTGGGAAACGACCGCGGCCAAGTTCAAGGTGGACGAGTACTGGCGGATCAATTCGTTCGACGAGGCGGCGACCGCTTTGTTTTTGGGCTTCGGCGTGGTCTACGGCCGGGCTCGCCACTGCATCTGCGGCTGGCAGATCGTCCAGGACGGAAACCGCTGGCTGCTGAAGTACAAGAATTCATGGGGCAACTGGGGAGAGAACGGATACGGCTACGACTCGGAGAGCTACCTACGGGGCGGGCCGTTTGGATTTGCGATTCGCACGTTAACGGTGCGGGTTTCTTGACGAAGGAGGATCACGTAGATGGCGATGGGCGTGTTGGAGCAATTCACGACCGACGTGGCTCGGCAAGCGGCGGCCAAGCGGCCAGCCGGTGAACGGGCGGGCTGGATCGAGGTGTTGATCCCGGTCTTGCTGCCCCTGGTGGTGGACCTGATCAATCGCTGCTTCGACAGCAAGTCCGACTTGCAGGCGTTTGCCTCGGGCAAGCGTTCCGCGCTGCAGTTGGCCGGGTTGCGGCTGCGCTGCAACCAGGCGGTTCGCCAGGCTGGCGTTTCTGGCCTCCTGCGGGTTCAGCGGGCCGGTTCGGAACTGCAACAGGCGATCCTGGCGGAACTCGACAGTCAGGCCGCCAGGCTGAGCGACGGCGGGGTCGACGTGTGGCAACAGGCGTTCGACGAGGCGGCCAGCGTGGGCTGAGCCGGACGCGAGTGGCGGGGGGATTTGGTTTCTGTGTTTCGTAGCAAGGAGTTTCGATCGTGAAGAACTGGATTTTGTGTGTCGTCTTGTGTGTGGTGTCGTTCGGTCTGCTCACTGCCGTGGCGTGCGCCGACGAGCCGGTCGCGTACGACGGGTGGACGGCCACTTCGTGTGAGTCCGGGGCGTGCGTCGTGACACAAGCAGTTCGTGATGCGCGGGGGACCTGGAACGGCCTGGTCTATGGGCAACCGATCCGGAACGTGGGACGGGCAGTGATCGCTGCCAAGCCAGTGCGCCGGGCCGGAGCGGCGATTGTGAGGGCGCAGCCGCTGCGGAGGGCTGCCAGCGTCGTGGCGACGGTCCGTCCGGTTCGTCGCGTGGGCAAAGGCGTCGGCATCGTGATTCGGGCTCGGCCGCTGGCCAGGCTGGTTGGCTTGCGACAGTGAGTCGCGATGGCTTCGCGGCTGGTGCGGTTTTGTGCGACGCAAGGTTGATTGCAGGGGCCAGTGAGATGCCGGATCTGAGCTGGGGCGAGTACGGATTGATTGGCCTGATGATCGGCGGCATATACGCCGGGATCGCTTGGGCCGGCGCGCGCCTGCTCGGGAAAGAGGGTGTGCTGGATCAGCACGCCAAGGCACTGAACCGTGTAGCGGATTGCGTCGAGACCCATTCGACCGCCGCGGCCGAAGATTCCAAGACATGCCACGCAACCGGTGTCAAAGTCGGCACGCTGCACCAGGCCGCGATCGCCGCCCTGGGCGAAATTGCGGACGAATGCCGGCATCGCGGCATGGACGTCGACGCGCGGGTAACGCGAATCCGGCAGATCCTGGAGGCAGATGATTGAGGAGGTCGCCATGCGTGGTTTCGGAATCCATCCCCGCTGCCAGGTCGCCGACGAACTGCGGTTTGCCGTCACGATGCCGAATGGACTCTGCCTGCCCCTACGGCTGTTGACGCAAGCGGAGGCCGAGACCCTGGCCGCAACGCTGAACGAGTACCTGGACGAATCCGTGGGAGACTGACCCATGCCGCAAGCCGACATCGTGCAACTGGCCGACGCCCTCGTGGCGGACCTGAATGCGCACAGCTTCAGCCAGGCATTCGTCGCCGTGCGGGGCTACCTGCCGACGTTCGAGTTGCCGGACATGGACACGCTCAGGGTCACGGTCGTGCCCAGCAAAGACGACGGCAAGTTGGACACCCGGACTGCGTCGGCGCACGAGTTCGCCATCGACATCGGCATCCAGAAGAAACCGCCCACGATCGACAACGCGAACCTCGATCCGCTGATGTACCTGGTCCAGGAGATCGCGGATTACTTCCTGTTTGGCAAACGGCCAGGCGGGACCACGCTGGTGACGCCCGACGTTCGGATTTTGTACATGCAGGACCACCTGCACAAGTTTCGCCAGTTCACCGCGGTCCTAACGCTCACGTTCAAGGGCTGGAGACAGGCCGCCTAAACCAGAAGGAGTAACACATGACTCTCGTCGCCGCGCCCGTTGTGGGCAAGGACTGCAAGCTGTACCTGAATGGCGGCACCCACGCGTCGCCGACGTGGACGGAGATCACCAAGGCGATCAACGTCTCGGCCAATCTGGGCAAGGGCGAGGCTGACGTCTCCTCGCGCGAGACGAGCTGGAAGCTGGCCAAGGGCGCCCTCAAGGAACTGGAGATCAGCTTTACCTATCGCCACAAGGCAGGCGCCGACACGGTGTTCGACACGTTGCTGGCGGCCTACCTGGGGGACACGGCGATCGAGTTCGCCGTCATGGACGCGGACATTACCGACGCCGGCGCTCAGGGGCCGCGGGCGTTCTGCGAAATCTTTTCGATGAACCTGACCCAGGAGCTGGAGAACTCGGCCGAGTACGAGTTCACGCTGAAACCGACCTACCACGAGGAAGGCACGCCAGCGGCCCTGGTCGAGCCCGACTGGTATGAGGTCTCAGGCACATGATGAACGATGCAGACCGAACACGGTTGGAGGCGTTGATTCAAGGCGCGTTCGCCGCCCCCGAGGGCGGCAACGTCGCCGTAATGGTCCGGGACCTGCGCTGGCTGGTCTGCCTGGCCGATTCGTTACGCCAGCCCGCTGGCGGTGTCCCGTGCCGGCCGACAGCCGGGTCGGACGATAGCTCGAAGCCAATTGAGGAGAACCATGACCGAGAAGCTGAATAGCGGCGCCCTGTGGACCGATGGTGAAGGGCGGTCCTGGTCCACGGCCATCAACGTGAACACGATCAAGCGGGTCCGCGAATTGGCCGGCATCAACCTGCTGGAGGTCTTCGACGGTCAGCTCTTGAATCGGCTGTCCGGCGACCCGGAGTTACTGGTCAACGCGCTGTACGCCATGTGCAAACCGCAGGCGAACGAGCGATCGGTGACCGAGCAGGCTTTCGCCGAACTGCTGGTAGGCGATGTCATCGAGCAGGCGGCCACGGCGCTGGTGCAGGGCCTGATTGATTTTTTCCCGAAAGACCGCCGCGAAGTCCTGAGGCGGCTCTGGACGGCGACGGGCAAGGCACAGACGGAGGCGATCAACCTGGTGACGGTCAAGTTGGAGGCCTCGAACATCGACGCCACGATCGCGGCGGTCATGAAACAGGCCAGCGACCAGATCGACCTCGAGCTGCAGAAGTTACGCGACGGATCTGGGAACTTGCCGGCATCCTCGGAGTCGACCCAGGTCCCCTGACGCTGCGTGAGCTGGTCTGGATGTACGCGGGCCGGCGCCGCGAGCAGTGGCTGCACACGGCCCACGGCATGGCCCTGCTGGCGAACTGCCACCGCGATTCCAAACGGATGCGGAGGCCGTTCGACGCGGCCGATTTCCTGCCCGCGGACCTGAAGCCCATGATCCGCCGGGCGACCGGCCTGCGGTTGACGACGAGCAACCTGCGGATGCTGAAGCCCCTGTTCGACAGGAAGAGGTCCTGAGCGATGGCGGTTCAGTTTCAGCTCACGATGCGGATGACGCAGTTCTTCTTGGACCGCCAAGAAGTCGTCGATCGCATCGGCAAGGCCAATCGCCGAGCCATGTCCAAGGTGGGCGCGTTCATCCGCCGGCGAGCCCGTTCCAGCCTGCGTCGCAGGAAACGCCCGTCGCTGCCTGGGCAACCGCCCAGCGTTCACAGTCGCAGCAACGTCGCCACGCTCAAGAACATCCTGTTCGCCTACGACCCGGGCAACGAGACGCTGGTCGTGGGTCCGGTGCGTCTGAATCAAAGCAGCCTCTTCGGTCCCCAGTTGGGCACAGCGACCGTGCCCCAGATCCTTGAGTTCGGGGACACCGTGAAGATCCGCGAGGTCCGGGTCGGCAAGAGTTGGCGCACAGGCGTTCGGCGTGTGCGTCCGGGCCAACCCCGTCGGGTTCGAGCGGCCAGGTACGCTCCGCGGCCGTTCATGGGGCCGGCGTTGGACGCGGAGCGGGACCACATTCCCGACGCCTGGTCGGGCAGCGTGAGGGGGTAAGACATGGCAGCGGGTGGTCAAGTCCGAGCCGGGAAAGCCTACGTCGAGATCGCGTTGCGCGATCGCGTGGAAGCCGGGCTGAGGCGAGTGTCGGCCCGCTTGCGGGGGTTCGCCGCTGGCGTGGGCGCCATCGGACGCCCGCTCTTGGCGCTGGGCGCCGGCCTGGGTGCGCCGCTGGCGTTCGCCACCAAGATTTTCACCGACTTCGACGATCAGATTCGCCAGGTGAAGGCCGTTACCCAGGCGACCGACGAACAGTTCGCGATGCTGCGGGCAACGGCCCAGGAACTGGGACGCACGACCAGTTTCACCTCGGCCCAGGTCGCCGCGCTGATGACGGAACTGGGACGGGCCGGTTTCTCGCCAGATCAGGTCAACGAGATGACGTCCGCCGTCTTGGACCTGTCGCGGGCGACCGGCACGGATGCCACTCTGGCGTCCGGCATCATGGCGGCCTCGATACGGCAGTTCTCACTGCAAGCCAGCGAAGCGACCCGCGTGGCCGACGCGCTCACCGTGGCAGCCAACAAGAGCTTCAACTCGGTCGAAACGTTGGGCGAGTCGCTTCAGTACGCCGGCCCCGTGGCTGCCGATTTCAATATGTCGATTGAGGACACGCTGGCCTTGCTGGGGGCGCTGGGCAACGTCGGCATCCAGGGCAGTAACGCGGGCACGGCGTTGCGTCGCCTCTTGACCATCACGGGTGCGGAGGGGAAGAAGCTGCAGGAAATCTTCGGCGTCAGCTTCATCGACGCTGCCGGCAACGCGCGGCCCCTGGTGGACGTGCTCGACGAAGTGAACCAGGCGACGGCTGGCCTGGGGACCGCCGCCCGGGCGCAGAAGTTCAACGAGGCGTTTGGCCTGCTGGGGATTACCGGGGCCTCGGCGCTCAGCAGGAACGCTGTCAGCGTGCGCGAATTGCGGGATGCCCTGGCCGACGCCAACGGCGTGGCGGCACGCACGCACAAGGACATCGAGTCCGGGCTGGGGGGCACCTTTCGCCGGATCCTGTCCGCAGCGGAGGGCGTGGCGATCGCCATCGGGGATGCGCTGGCGCCGGCGCTGCAGGCCCTGGAGCCGCTCGTCAACGGGATTATCGGCAGCATCACGAAGTGGATCGTGGCCAACAAGGCGACGGTCGTCGGCATCATAGCTGCCGTGGCCGCGATGACCGCGATCGGCGGCACGCTGGTCATGGTCGGGGCGGCGGCATCGGCGCTGGCGTGGGCATTCGGCGGGCTGGGCATCATTTGGAGTGGACTTGCTACAACGGCCAGCATGTTCGGCCGCACGGTGGCGGCTCCGTTTGCTTTGGCCACGCGGGTGGTCAGTGTCTTTCGGAGCGGCCTGCAACGGCTCGCGATGCCTCTCAAAGGCATTCCTGCCCTGGCCGGGAAAGTCGGCGCTGTCTTTTCGAAGCTCGGTTCTGCCGCGGCCGCCGCGGCGTCCCGAGCCGCCGCGGCCGTTGGACGCATGGCCATCGGTATCGGACGCAGCCTATCCACGATGGGAGGCGCCATCGGACGCAGCCTATCCAGCCTTACCGCTCAGGTCGTTCGACGCACGGTGTCCGTGGTCGCGTCCACTCTGCCGCACGTGGCCAACGTGGGGCGATCCGTGTTCGCACGCCTGGGCCAGTACGCCCAGGCATTGACGCCAATGGTGACCGGGGCTGCCAGCGCCGCCTTTTCCCGAATCGCCACCGCGGCGGCGCCCGCCATTGCCCGATTAAACACCGCGTGGACGTCTTTAACCCAGCGCATGGCAGCGGGCTGGCAGACGGTCAGCACGCGAGCGGCCAGTGCCTGGCAGGCCGCCAGTGCGCGAATCGGCAGTATTTGGCAGCAGATCCAGCAGAGGGCCTCGGCTTCCGCTGGCCGTGTTGCGTCTGCCTGGTCGTCCATCACCGGTTCCATTCAGGCCCGGTGGCAACAGGCCAGTGCGCGGATCACAGGGCCGTTCAACGCGGCGATGGCCCGCGTCCAACAGATCGGGGCTCAGGCGGTCGCTCGGGTTTCTGCTGCGTGGCTCCGTTTGCCGACCTGGGTGCGTGGACCTCTGACGCAGGTGGCCGGGATGGCGCGGCAGGACTTCGGGCGAATCGGGACTGCCGCGATGGGCGCTGTGCAACGGATTCGAGCGGCCTGGGTCACTCTGGGGCCGGCGCTGGGCCGGTCGCTGCGGACCAGCATGACGAGCGCGTTTGCGGCGGTGCGGACCGCC
>CAYUFW010000246.1:0-12444 GCA_964443915.1 uncultured Pirellulaceae bacterium | reverse complement strand
GCGTAAGCTTCCAGCTTGCGGTCCCGCTATCTACCGCAAGCTGGAAGCTTACGCCACGGAGAAATCGGACAGTCGTTCCTCGAACGATGCTGACGCGAACGTGACCGTTTGTATTTCGACCGCCCTCAGGGATGCATCCGCGATGAGTTGTTATCGAATATCGGCATTGCTGCTGTCCACGCTCCTAGTCTTGCCCGCGGTCGCCGCCGCGGCCGACCAGCAACGCGACGAGTCGGGATCGTCGGGAGCCGAATCGGGAGCCGAAGGCGAGTCGGGGCAAGCGCCCTTGTGGAGCTTTGCTTGGGTCAGCGACATGCACCTGGACGCATCCCGGCTGCAGAGCATAGCCCGGGCCTTCCATTACATCGACGCCGAACTCAAGCCGCATTTCGTCTTGCTGACCGGCGACAACAACGCCCACGCAGACCCGCCCGCCGACCCGAATCGCCTTGAACCGCTGGGTGTCCGCCGGCAGCGGTTCCTGAAGGCGTTCCTGGAGCAACACCTGAAGCGGCCTTACGTGCTGGTGACCGCGGACAATTGGACGGAGGGTTTCGACACGGTGTTTGGTCCCCACCAGTCCAGCTTTGACTGCGGCGGGCTGCACTTCCTGCTGTTGGATCCCGACCGGGTCCATCACGGTTCTGGATTGGAGGGTTTGTCGGTGTTCGACGAAACCACATGGGAGTGGATTTGTCGGGATCTGGCCCGCAACCGCGACAAACCGACGATTGTGGCGCTGCACGAGCCGGTTCATCCGCCCACCTTCCTGGACGCCCCGCGCCTGCGCGAACTCCTCGATCGGCATTCCCAGGTCGTCGCCGTCCTGCAGGGTCATCTGCACCGCGATTGGGAGTTCCACCGCCGCGGCACCACGTACCTCGTGGCGCCGTCCCTGGGCAGTCCCCGTTCGCCGGCGATGAAGTTGGTCCACGTCTTTCCGGAGCGCCTCGTCGTGCGGACCATCTCCGACAGCCAGGCGAACGGTGGCTTTGAGATGACCGGCCGCCGCCAGAGAATCGAAATCCCCCCATCGCTGCGAGGCCGGCTGAGCCAGCCTTCCGGTCCTGATTTTGCGCCGGCCCAGTACAGCAGCGTTCCGGCGCACCCCATCGTGGACGATCCGGCCCTGGCGGCCCGCGCCGGCGAACTGCTCAAGAACAGCGTCGAGATGCTCTGGCCCTGGAAGTAGCCGGCATTTACCTGGTCAGTTACCGAACGTCCGGCGGATGGCCTCCAGGTAGGCCGTGCCGGTCCGCTCTTCGGGAAGCAAGTAGCAGCCCTCCGTCCACTCGTTCCAGGCATTGATGAGCACGGCGAAGGGCCGCCGCGGATCGCGCTGGACGTGCTGGGCGGCGTCGCGCAAGAGTCGCTCGAACCGCTCGGGCGTGTTGCCGACCACGACGGGGCCGTAAGGGTACTCGTGCCTCCCGGATTTCGGCGCCACCGGGAAGGGCCAGGGCACGTCCGGGGCGCAGCGCGGCGTGACATCCCAGCCGGTCGTGACCACGGGCAAGTTCACCAGCGGCGCGGCGGCCATCCGCTGCCAGTGTTCCCGGTGCGCTTGCATGACGTCCTCGTATTGTTCGGTCAGGTCGGGGCCGACTTTCCCGGCCGTGTTTACGTTGTATCGGCTCGTGCTTTGAAACCCTGCCGCCTCGAGCATCGCCGCCGCCTTCAGATCGGCCACCATGCCGTTCCAGTGCATCGGCGGCAGGCCGGCCTGACGCAGCCGGTCATCCATCTTCTCCAACAGTTTGCGGGTTTCTTGCGGGCCCCCAAGCTGTTCGACGAACCCGGTGGCCTGAAAGACGCTGAAGAAGAGCCGGCCTTCCACGCGCCAATAGTTCGGCTGCCGGAAGTAATGCTCCACACAGTAATCCATCACGCGCTCCAGGTCGCGCGGCGAGTGACGCGACGGCAGCCAGACAGTGCGCTTCTGACCGAACTCCGGGCAGAACTGGTCCCGGCGGTCGTGGTTGGCCCACATCAAGGCGAACTTCATGCGGTCTCGATTCGCCGCGCGCAGAAAGCCCTGCTCCAGGGCCTCCTCCATGTTCTTCACACCGCTGTACCAGTACCAGTCGAACAGAAACACGTCGATTCCATGCTCGGCCGCCAGATCGATTTCCCGTTCCGACCACTTGGGGTCGCTCTCGTCGAAGCAACCCCAACTGGGCTTCAGCGGCTGGTGGTGGCCGGGAAACCGGGGAATCGCCGACTTCATGCCTTCCCACTCGGTCCAGCCCTCGCCCTTCCAAGCGCTGCCGTGATCGTAGCTGTGCCAGTGAGGATAGTACACGGCCATCACCTCGGGGCGTTGCTTGGCGTCTTCGCCCGCTGCCCGAACAGGCCCGGCGCCGCCAAGGGTCGCCAGGCCGATGGCTAATACGACGACGCGCGTCGGCAGCCGGTCCGGCTGGACGCAACCAAGGATGCGGGTCATGCCAAATCTCTCCTGTCGTTAGTGTCTCAGAATCTGCCGTCCGGGGCGTGCCGTTCGGGGGCTTCTTTGTCGGGGCTCTTGAGGCGCAAACAGCCGATGACCAAAACGCCCCAGCCCGCCAGCAAGAGGACTCCGCCCAGCGGCACGATCATCGCCCAGACTCTATCGCCCGTGAGCACGTATGTATAGAGGCCGCCGGCAAAACCGAAAAACGCGCCCCACGCCAACCACCATTTTCCTCTCATGGTTCCGTCTCCGCAGGCCGCGCAGGATCGCCGCCAGCTTCCGGGCGAACCAGGACGACAATCCCTTCCTGGGCCCACTGCTGCCGATATCCCGCTCGCCGTGCCTCCGCCAAGATGAATTCCATTTTGTCGAGCGACTGCTGGAAACGCTCGCAGGTGTCCACGACGATCCAGTCGAAAACCTCCACGCCGCTCCGGCCCGGCCCCGCCTCGGCGCACAACGCATCCCAGCGGACGACGGCCTGCTCGACCGTTTCCAGACGGCGGACGTTCAGCAAGTGCGCGGCGATGCGTCCGCTGGCCAGGACACTGGACTGTTTTGAATTCACTCGCGCTACGATTTCGTTCAGCGCCCGGTGACTGGCGGTTCCAGGGCGCCGCGGGTTCTCCGCGGTGGGACCGTCGCCGACCTGGTAGGTCTGGGCCCGCATGACCGCCAAGGTCGGACTGCTCCACGGCAGGGCTCCGAAAAACGTCGACGCCACGACACAGGACGCCAGCACCGCCAGACCCGCGGACAGACCGCCGCCAGAGGACGCCGCGCGCCCTGCGACAGCCGCTTCGCGCACTGCCGCCCAACGCTTCGCCCCGGCGATCGCGGACAGGAACAGGATGGGCAGCAGGGTCGTCACGTATTGAAAAGCGATCGACTTGGCCGGCGGGTGTTTCCAGCCCATCAGCAACCCCACAGGAAACACGGCAGCCAGCAGAATCAGACGCCCGTTCCAGAGCGCTGCCGGCGTCAGCGGCAGCAGCAGCGTGAACAGGAAAAGGACCGACGCAGGGCTCAACGCTTGCCCCCAAAACGCGCGCGGCCGCAACAACGGGGACAAGGCAATCTCGATCCCCGACTCGCCCAGGTCCGTGAAGCGTCCGGTCTGGTACTGAGTGAACGCGGCATACCGAGCAATCAAGACAAAGGCGACGGTCAGCGTCGCCCAAACCGCCAGCCACACCCCCACGGGCAAGCGCCGGCACAAGGCCGTGTCGGGATCAGACTGGTCGTGTTCGAACCGGCCGCCGCGACCGCGCCACCAAGCCTGGAACGCCAACGCGGCCGCCAGGCATGCCAGCGCGACAATCACCGCTTCCTCGCAACTGCACGCCAAGACGGCAAACGCGGCGGCCCACCCAAGGCGGCGAGCCAGCAGGGCGGCCGCCGCCGCGAACATCAGCGGCAACGCCAGGCTGATCGGATGCCAACCGTACGAATAGTTCAGGTTCAGCTGCCCGACGGCTGGAAATGCCAGGTACGCCGCGGCCCAGGTCGCTGCGGCGGCCGGGCGCATGCCCCAGGCCTGCGCGATGCGAAACACCAACGGGGCGGGTGCCGCCAGACACACAGCCTGCAGCAGCAAGAAGAGCTTCGCATCCGGCCACAGTCCCCAGAGCGGCGCGAGCAAGGCCATGCCGGGATTGAAGTGGTCCCAAAACGCCGGCAGGCTGGGCGTCTCCAGCAGGAATCCCCGGCCTTCCCAGGTGCTGGCGACGCGGTAGGCGAAATGGCCGAAATCGTGGTAGCCGAGCATGAATTCGTCGTACGCCCGGCAACCCTGCACGTACCACCATCCGCCCGCCGCGGCCGTCAACAGCCAGGTTACGGCCCACGGCAAGTGCGGTGCAATTCTCGCCCCTAACCCGGCCGTCGTCCACCGCACGACGACGCTCGGCCTGGGCGACGCCGCCGACGCCCAGGAGAGAGACGCACCGGTCCAATCGCGAGCCAACGCCGCCATCGCCGCACCCGAGATCCCCGTCAGCAACAAAGGCTCGACAGACGTGTACTCGATGGACATCCCCCAAGTGCGAAACAGATCCAGCAGGGGAATGAGGTAGGCAGGCAACAGCCAGGCTCCAGCCGTCCCCAGCCATCGTCGCTGGCACCGGGCGGAATGCGTACATGCGGCGGCAAACGCGCCGGCCACCAACAGCATCGACGCCAGTTTCCACGCGGGCAGTGCCAGGAATCCCCAGACGGCTGGCGCCGACGCCAGGACGTCATAGCCGACGATCTGGTGCTCGCGCGCAGCCACCAACGAGACGGCCCAGAACCAGCCGACGGCAATCAGGACGGCCGAGACGACGACGCGACGCTGCGGGGGGGCGGGTGGCAGCGGAATCCCGCCGTGTTGCTCTCGTGACATGTCGCCATCGTCCCGCGGCGCTAACGGGCCGTCAAGGCGCGATTCCCTGCCAAAGTGTTCGAGACATGCGGAGCAGAAATCGCCCTTGACCAAGAGATGCCCGGCTCTTTCCAAAGAGCCGGGCTGCTGGTGCTCGCCAAAACAACAGACCTCGCGGCGGCCGAAGCCGCCGCGAGGTCTGCCAGCCAGAAGATCGAGTTGTCGGAGGCCGCGTCCCCGATCAGTAGTTTGGCGATGTGCCGGGATCGACGTTCCCGACCATGTGGAAATGATTGTGATCCACGTAGATCACCTCCACCGCTTCCTCGTCGCGGAGCGTGTGTGGGATCGGCCAGCCGACGTTCGTCGTCTGGGTATAGTAGATCGTACACTTGTAGTGGGCGTGGTGCAGTTGTGCCGGGCCGATCAAGGGGACCACCCGCGGCGGATCGATGTAGTCGGCGATTTTCTCCTTCACGATCCGCACGTCGTTGCGCTGGACTTCGTGCAGGAAGGGCAAACCGCCCTCGGTCGGCTTCGCTCGCTCGAACGCCCGCATCACCTCATCGTCGCTCGGCTCGTCCAACGCCGACGTAGGCCCGCCGGCCGTGATCGGCCCCAGGATCGGCACCGAATCATACCGCTCGGCCTCCCAGAATTCGTCTTCCTTCATCTTCTGGAAATAGGGACTGACCGGGATGGGAATGGCCAGCAAGCCCAACGAATTGCCTTCCGTCAGATGGACGCATCCGGTGTTGCCCAGCGACAGGCAAGCCGCCGTTAACGAAAGCAGGACGAGAGTGAATCTGTACGACATGGACTTGTCCCTCGGTTTTCACGATCCTGTCTAACCCTAGATATCGTGTTAATTTGGGGGAAACTTGTGGGTTTTTCGGATAATTCTGGGAAACACTGTTGTAGGGGTGCTAGCGGATGACGGCGTCCCACAACGCGCCCGTCGTCGGCAGGAAAAGCCGGACCTCTCAGCAACAAAAAACCTCCGCCGGAGCAACTCCGGCGGAGGCAGGCATCGGGCGGGCATCGTGCGGGCAAACTACTTTGCCTTGAAATCCAGGTTCCACCAGCCGTCATCCCACTTCAACGTCACTTTCCGCCATCCCAAGGGGACTTGCGGGTAGGGGTAGAACGGGCCGATGTAAGGCCAGGCCGATGGCGAATACTGCTTGGGATACGTCACCGCCGCGTAGTTCGGGTAAGCCGCGTAGGTCGGCCACGCGTAACCAGGCAGGCTGGGATGATCGTAGCGCGCCGGCACCACCGCGTAACCCGGACCCGGCAGCTGGGCCGGCACCATTCCGGCCGCCCCGGCGACGATCGCCAGCGGCGCCGCGGCCGCCGCGCCGGCGTAATTTGCTAATTGGGGAACCCCCAACGGACGCGGCGTCTGATCCATCATAGCGATCGGGGCCGCGGCGGGCCGAGCAGGCGGTGCCGGTGCTGGAGTCGCCTCGGCCAGCGTGACAACCGGCTTCACGGTGTACGCCCCATCCGAGGCACTCGGGGCCGGCGCGGCCGGCAGCGAACTCGCAGCCACCGGCTGCGGAAGCGCCGCAGTCCGAGAGAGGGAGGCTGCCGCATACGCGTTGCCGGCTGCGGCCGGCAGCGTCGGCAGTCCGCTGCGATTCGGTTCCAGCGCCGGCACGTTTTGAGCGACGGGCATCATGAGCACGGGCTGGGAGGCGGGCGTCGCGCTTTGCACCGCCACGCCGCTGATCACGCGGCGGACGCCGGGAACCTGGCGGGCCAGGCCGATCGCCAATTGCTCCTGCTCAGACCGGCTCACCGTGCCTGTCAGCCACACGTCGGGACCATCCACCTTGACGTTCAACTTGGCGCCGCGCAGCGAGCCGTCCGCTTCCGCCGCCTGCAATCGGCTCGTGAGATTCTGAGCGATATTGGCCGCAGATTCTCCGACGGACAGTTCGTTGATGACTTGACGTACGCCGCTGGTCCGCCGGGCAAGGTCCAGAGCCGTCTGCCTTTGTTCCGTCGAGCCGACGCGGCCTTTCATCCACACGTGGCCGTTTTCGACGTGGAGCGAGATCCCAAAGCCGTGCAGTTGCCCGCTTTGCTTCGCCTCTTGCAGGCGACGGGTGATTTCTTCACCAATGCGGCGATCCTCACTCGCCTGCTTCGCGTCGTCGGCCGATACCTTGGATTCGGCAATCGCGGAGCCGGTTGGCTGCGGCAGGGACTCTCCCAGCGTCGCACGCTTCACGCTGCTTTTCGCCGGCTCGTCGGCCTTCTCCTCCGCCACCAGGTTGTTGACCACGTCGCGCACACCGGCAATCCCGCGCGCCCGGCATGAGGCCAACTCGGCCTGCTCGCTGCTCGAAACTTGCCCGTCCAGCACCGCGACGCCGTCCTTCACCAGCAGGTCAATATTGAAACCCTTCAGGTTGCCGGCGTCTTTCTCCTTCTTCAATTCCGCGGCGATTTCCCGCGCCAGGTCGGCGTCGGACGGCTTCGCCTTCGACGGCGCAGAGGCCGCCGCTTCGCTCGCGTCGTCGAGCGACTTCCTGGCTGGTCCGCCGCTCAGCAGGCCGCTGAGAAGCGATTTGCGAGGCGGTCCCGCATTCGCCGTGGAATCGCTCCGTCCGGCGAGACCCGCTTCATCGGCGGATTGGACCTGAAGGTCGTCGATGACGTCCTCCACGCCGTCGACCTCACGCGTCACGTCCACCGCCAGATCCTTCTGCTCGGCGGACGAAACGTCTCCCTTGAGCGTGACCTTTCCCTCGGCAACCTTGAGGTTGATGTCGAAGCCGAGCAGGTTGCCTTCCTTCTGCTCCTGCTTCAGACGTTCTGCCACTTTACGAGCGATGTCCTGATCGTCGGCCCACGCCCCGGTGAGCGTGGCCGCAGCCAGAGCAAGAATCGCCGGTCCTACAACTAGACGTCGCATGAGTGCCCTCCCTGAATAAACCTGTTTCGTGCCACTGGCCCGAGGTCCCAACAGCGGTCCGCCTTCGCCGTCCCCTCCTGATCTGGTGTCGTTGCGCAATCGCACGGACGACGAACTTGCGGGGAATCCGGTCGCCTGGGTTCTGATCCTCGGCAGCAGTCCTCCCAACGAAATCTCCACCGCACGGCCCCCCTGGAATCACTCCCCGCGGCTCCGCGCTGCGGGGCCAACCGGAGAGGCGATTCCAGCGCAGTGAAGCTGGCCGATTTCGTTGTCTCCGCTATTACTTGTCGGTTGCGCATCGTGCCGAATAGTAGGTTTTTTTCGATTTTGCTGATCTTCTGGGTCGTGCCGAGAACGCCGGCAGCCCATGGCGAGAATACAATCCTGCCGGTTGGAAGCACTTCTGACGAAACGCACGGACTGGCCCGCGCGGAAGCGGATGCGACGTCGGCGCCGGCGGTGCTAGCACTGAATGGAAACTCAGAAGTTCGATCTCCGCCGCCCGCGATTCGAGTGAATTCGTTTGGCCGCGTGGGCGACGCCTCGCGCGTCATCCGCCGCGTTTCCAAGGTCCGTCTCCGACGGCGGCGATCCATTGGCGGGTCCACTCGACGGCTTCCAGCCCCACGTCGGCATTGGAACTCATGCGAGTGAATTCCCCGCGTCTGAAGTGTGGGCACGTTCCGCGTGGCACGGCCAACAAGTAGGCCGTGCCACAGCGAGGAGCGTGCGTCGATCGACGCCACGCGAACGCGAGAAAAACCCTCGGCGGCTATGGCCCGTCCCGCGCCGTCTTGCCCTTCACCCGTTTGCTGAGCCGCTGGCCGAGCCGGATCAGCGCGGGCGAAGTGTCGTACGTGTCCAAGTCCACCTCGATGATACTGAACGTATCTCGGTTCCCCAACGAGGCTGGCAGGGCCTTGTCCAAGTCCGCCACGGTACGAACGACGAATCCCCAGCCGCTGCCCAGCAGGTCCGGCACCTTGCTGAAGGACCAATTGGTGATGTCGTTGTAGGGCCCTTCGCTGATCTGCCGTTCCGTTCCGTAGCCGTGATTGTTCAACACGATCACAATCGGGTTTAGGCCCAGCCGCGCGGTGGTGGACAGTTCCAGCCCCGTCATTTGGAACGCGCCGTCGCCCACCACCACCAACGGCCGCAGCGCTGGATTGGCCAATTGCGCGCCCAGCGACGCGGGCACGGCGAAGCCCATCGAGGTGTAATAGGCCGGACTGATGAATTCCGTCCGCCGGTGGATGGTCAGGTCCGCCGCGCCGAACAGCGAGTCGCCGGGGTCGGCGATGACCACCATGTCCGGCGTGAGGAACTCGTTCAGCCGCTGAAACAGGGCTCGGATCGTGACCCGCGACTCGCCCCCCGCCTGCTCGCCCCACGGCGGTTCGCGCGGCGGAAGGTGGGGACGGGGACGCCGTCTCCAGCTGGCCTGCAACAGCCCCTGCAGGAAGCTCGGCAACGGCACCTCGCCGAATTGGTGCCGGCGGATCGAGGTCCGTTCCGAGGTGGCGTAGATCGTGCGGCCGGGCTCCAGGTTCGCCGTGTAAATGCCCAGGTTGATGTCGGTCATGAAACAGCCCAGCATCAGCACACAGTCCGCACCTTCCACGTACCGCTGCACTTCGGCGTGCCCCATCGCCCCTTCGTACACGCCCAGGTACAGCGGATGGTCTTCGCTGATGACCGACTTGCCCAGCAACGTTGCGGCGACGGGAAACCGCGTCTTCTCGACCAATTGGACGAGCGCTTCCTGCAGCCCAAACCGGTGCATCTCGACGCCCGCCAGGATCACCGGCTGGCGCGCGGCGTTGAGCATCGCCAGCGCTTCGCTCAGGCACTCGGCCAGGGCCGCGGCGTCCGCCGCATCAGCCGTGGCCGCCGGCCGCGCGCGGTGCGGACGCACTACGTCCACCATATCTCTCGGCAGCTCGATGTAGCCCGGCCGTTTGTAACGCTCGACAGCCCGCAGCACCCGGTCGATTTCGTGATACGCGGCGTCGGGGTCTTCCAACGCAGCGCTGGCGACCGTGATCCGCTCGAAGACCTCGCGCTGCGTGGCAAAGTCGCGCACACGGTGGTGCAACAGCGGATTGCGCTCCCGTTCCTTCAACCCTGGCGCGCCGCTGATCACGACGACCGGCGATTTCTCGGCGTACGCCCCGGCTACCGGGTTGGCCAGATTCAGGCCGCCCACGCAGTAGGTCACGCACACGGCGCCCAAACCCCGCACCCGCGCGTAGGCGTCGGCCGCAAAACCCGCCGCATCCTCACGCGTCGTGCCGATGTGCCGCAGGGGGCTCTGCTCGATCACATCGTAAAACCGCAACACGTAATCGCCCGGCACGCCGAAGACGTGCTTGACGCCGCGCTTCCCCAGTTGATCCAGCAAGTATTTGCCGAGCGGCAGCGGTTTGGACATGGCGCTCCCTCTGCGAAAAACGGGTCCGTGAAATCAAGAAGAACCTCCATTTCAGTGTACGGCAAGTGCTGGTTTCGGCGTAGACCGCTTCGCCGCCTACCTCCCAAGACCATCGACCATGCGCTGGGGCATGGACACCGCAGGACGTGGCGACCACAATACCCAAATTCGTCCGGATCGGCCGAGCCCCACCGCCCGCCAAGAAGTGTATGTCTCTGAAACTGCGTTGTACCGCCTGTCATCGGTCGCTTCGCGTGCCTCGGCAGCAGGCCGGTCAAACCGTGCGCTGCCCCTCTTGCGGCACGCCGCTCGCCGTTCCCGTTGAGTCGGCCGCTCAGACGCCGCCGCGACCGCCCAAGTTGCCGTCCCGCAAACCAGACGAGCCCCCCGTGACTGGCGAGCCAGCATCGTCCGCCTCGCCGCTGCAGGATTCGCCGCCGCAACCGGCGGGCGAATTGCCCGCGCCTCCACCGCTGCCTCCCCCCTTGCCGTCGGCGACTGGATCGGCCCCACCGCCGGACGACACCGCGCCGCCCGATGCCGCCGCGCCGCCTCGCGTGGAGCCCCCGCCGATGCCGCCCTCTCCCGCGTCAGAACCAGTGCCGCTCCCCGGCGTGGAATACCACTGGATCAAACGCTGGCCCGTCTACCAGTTGGGCATGTGGGTCATCGCGGCGGCGGTCGTGAGTGTGATTCCCGCGCTGCTGGACGTGATCCAGCGCGTCCCGCAGGCGGACGCCGTTTGGATCTCCCGCTGGGCCTTGACGCTGCTGCTGGCGGGCGGCCTACAGATCGCTTACGCCGTCTACTTGATGCAGTTGCCGGATTGGGGGACCGCGTGGGTGCTGTCCATCGCGATGCTCGTTTTGGCGACCGCCTACGCGGCGCTGCTGGGGGCGCTGACGCTGGCCAATCAACAAAGCCAGTTCCTCCAGTTCTTGGAACTGGGGGACAAATTGCCCGGCCGGCAGGCGACCATCTGGTGCCTGCTGATGCTCATCCTCTCCGGCCTCCTGGCCTACTTCAGCGGCCGCATCAGCTTCCGCTGGCGGCGCACGTACTGGCGTTGGGCACGTCCCCAAGGAGCGGACCACTGAAACCCGAAGAGCATTGGAGAGATCAGCAAGAAAGGCAACTCGCATGCGCATCGTGATCGGCTATCCCGTCAAATCACACCACCTGCAGCAGATCGCGGCGGCCGCGCCCGACGCCGAAATCGTCGACGCCGGGCAGCAGCGGATCCCCGAGGAGATTCTCCAGGCCGACATTTTCTGCGGGCACGCCAAGGAGCGGCCGGTGCCTTGGGACGACGTCGTCGCCCAGGGGCGTCTGCGCTGGATTCAGTCCTCCGCCGCCGGACTGGACCACTGTTTGACGCCTTCCGTCATCCGCTCGGACATCACCGTGACCAGTGCTTCCGGGCTGTTTGCAGATCAGGTTGCGGAGCAAACGCTGGCGCTGCTGTTGGGCTTGCTCCGCAGCCTGCCGGTTTTCTTCCGCGCAGCACTCCAGCGCGAATTTATCCGGCGTCCCACCCGCGACCTGCACCACGCCACGGTAGGCATCGTCGGCTTCGGCGGCAACGGCCGTCGTCTGGCGGAAATCTTGGCCCCCTTTCAGACGCGGATCCTGGCCACCGACGTTTTCCCCGTCCACAAGCCACCCCACGTCGCCGAACTCTGGCCCGCCGATCGATTGGACGATTTGCTGGCTGCGTCCGACATCGTCATCCTGTGTGTCCCGCTCAACCGCTGGACCAAGGGCATGATCGCCGCCCAACAACTGGCGCGGATGAGACCTGGCGCAGTCCTCGTCAACGTGGCGCGCGGTCCGGTGGTCGTGGAGTCCGACTTGGTCCAGTCCTTGGACTCCGGCCGCTTAGCCGGTGCCGGCCTCGACGTAACAGAAATCGAACCGTTACCGCCGACGAGCAGGCTGTGGGAGTTATCCAACGTGATCATCACCCCCCACGTCGGCGCCCAGGCGGCGCGCCGCGAAAGCGACGTGACCGACTTCTTCTGTGAAAACCTCTGCCGCTACCTCACCGGCCGCCCGCTACTGAATTTGGTGGACAAGGAACTCGGTTTTCCCCATCCGGATCATGCCTGGATCATGAAACGCCAAGAAACCGGCTAAATCTCGCCGCAGCCTTACCGGTCTTGCCTTCTGGCCACTTCGACAGTTAAATAAAGAACATCACCGCCGGAGGGTATCCGAATGGTGAGGGGTCTGATTCGAAATCAGATGCCGGCTTTGCCGGTTGCGGG
>CAYUFW010000245.1:11791-12474 GCA_964443915.1 uncultured Pirellulaceae bacterium | reverse complement strand
GACCGGCCGTACAGACGGTCCCGGCGGGCAGCAACAGCGTTGGCCCGAGCTTGCCCGCAACCACCCCGCCAGCCACCATCCCACCTAGAGTCGCGGAGAGGAGCCGAGCCGATCGGATGCCAGTTCGCCCGCGATTCGCCAGTCTTACGAGGGGAAAGATGTACCGCTTAGCTAGTTTCGCCGGACTTGCACTTCTCGTGCTGACGTCATTGTCGCCCGTCGTCCAGGGCCAGACTCGTTCCGCGGAAATGAACACGTCCTCGACGGCTCCCGTGATCTCGATCGAGACCTCGGTCCCCGGCGAGATCAACATCGGGGCGTCCGCGGAGTTCGTGATCTCGGTCAGGAACGCCGGCAAGTCGCCCGCCGAAGGGGTTTCGATTCAGACCACCCTGCCGCCGACGGTCAAGTTCGTGCAGGCCAGCCCGGAGCCGAGCGTGGCGAACGACCGCCTGATCCAATTCGAGATCGGGGATCTGCCTCCCGGCACGGTCCGCCGGATCACCATGGAACTGATTCCGCAGAAGACCGGCCCGGTCGACCTGCAGACGAAGGCGTTCTTCTCCGCCTCGACCCAGTCGGCGCTGCAAGTGCGGCAGCCGGAAATCACGATTCAATGCGGTGGTCCCGAAATGGCCCAAATCGGCGAGACCGTCACGTTCCGCGTGGTGGTCGAGAATATC
>CAYUFW010000245.1:0-11781 GCA_964443915.1 uncultured Pirellulaceae bacterium | reverse complement strand
GGCGACGGGCCGGCGCAAAACGTCGTGCTCACGCCGCAGTTGCCCGAAAGCAGCTACATCGAAACCCAGCTGCCGCGGCCCGGCAAGATCGCCGCGCTGGGAGCGGGGCAGAGCCAGGAATTCAAGTTCACCGTGCGGGCGAACCAGCAGCAGTGGCTGGAAGGCACCTTCGTCGCCTCGGCCCAGGACAATCGCGAAGTCCAGTGCAGCCACCGCGTCAAGGTGCTGCGGCCCGACTTGCGGGTCGAGGTGGACGGCACGAAAGTCAGCTTCCTCGAATCCGAAGGCGAGTACGTCGTCCGGGGCTGGAATCCGGGCGACACGGTCCTCCGCAACGTGAAACTGGCCCTGCAGGTTCCCGAAGGGCTGGAGGTGACGACGCTGTCGGAACAGGCCACGATCGACCGGGAGCATCGCATCTACACCTGGTGCCTGGCGACCTTGAACCCCGGCGACTCGCACGCGATTCAACTGAAGACCAAGGCGGCCAAGGTGGGGCGGCAAATCCACTTGGCCGTGGCCATGTGCGACGTCCCCTTGCGGTCCCAGGACGATCACACGACTCACGTGATCTCCCGCGCGGACGTGGATGTGGCGGTCAACAACACCAAGGAAGCGATCGCCGTCGGTGAACCGGAACAATTCACCGTTTCCGTCGTCAACCGCGGGTCCCGCGCTGCCGAAGCCGTCGCGGTGACGGTCGAGTTGCCGGAAAGTCTCCAGCCGATCGCGACCGACGGCTCGACGACAACCGGCCAGAAGGTGAACTTCCCCGGTTTTCGCCTAAGCCCCGCTGAGTCCAAAGTCCTGACGTTCCGCGCCGTGGGCCTGAGCGCCGGCGAGCACGCCGTCCGCGCGTCTGTCGAAACGGACTTTGCGTCCGTGCCCACCGTTGGCGAAACCGTCGTCTACTTCTACGACGACGACGAACTCCAGCGGATCGCCCGCGAATTGGACACCGCGATTCAAATCCGTTGATGCCATCGAGGCCGTCGCCTCTTCAGACTCGCCGGTGTACTCCGCCCCGGCGAGTCTTTTTTGTTTCTTGCAGGGCGGACGATGGTTCAATTCGCCTTCGAGGCGACTCTCCTTCACCGGTGGTCAGCGGCGGCAACCCGTGCCATAATGTCGGCGTCACGATCGCGTCAAGTCCGTCCGGACTGCCCCGAGTCCCAAGGAAAACGAAAGGGTACGGGCAGCGATCGTCCGTGATCGGAGCTCTATGCCCTGTTCCTCGGAGGTACCCACCATGAGATGTTCGACACTGCTGGCGACCTGTTCTTTGTGTTTCTGCCTGACTTCCGCGCCGGCGACGGATTGGCGGCCTGCCGAAAACACGCTGACGACGCCTTGGACCAAGGACGTTTCGCCAGCGAACGCCCATCCGCAGCACCCGGAACCGCAACTCGTCCGCGACACCTGGTCGAGCCTGAACGGGCTCTGGGAGTACGCCATTCGCGCCAAGGATGCACTGCGACCGGATGTGTTTGACGGGAAAATCCTGGTGCCCTATCCGGTGGAGTCGGCCCTGTCCGGCGTCAAGAAGGCGGTTCGGCCCGAAGACCGGCTGTGGTATCGCCGCACGTTCGCCAAGCCGGAATTCGCCCAGGGCAAACGGCTGTTGCTGCATTTCCAGGCGGTGGACTGGCACGCCCAGGTGTGGCTCAACGGCAAGCTGCTCGGCGAGCACCGCGGCGGCTACGATCCGTTCACCTTTGAGATCACCGATGCACTGGCCGATGCCGCCGAACAGGAATTGATCGTCTCGGTCTGGGACCCGACGGACAAAGGGCCGCAGCCGCGCGGGAAACAAGTGCTGAATCCGGGCGGCATCTTCTACACGGCCGTGACCGGCATCTGGCAGACCGTGTGGCTGGAAGCGGTGCCGAAGACGTATGTCCAGGCGTTGCAGTTGGTGCCGGATGTGGACGCGGGCGAACTGAGAGTCACCGTCTCGGCCAGCGCCCCGGCGAAGGTTTGGGCGCGGGCCACGGACGGCGGCCAGGAGGTTGCCAAGGCCGAAGGCCAAGCGGGCGAGACGCTGCGGCTGAAGATCGACAAGGCGAAACTCTGGTCGCCCGATTCCCCGTTCCTGTACGATCTGCGCGTGGGCGTCGATGGCGGCGATGAAGTCGCCAGCTATTTCGGCATGAGGAAGATCGAGGTCAAGAAGGACGAGGCCGGCGTCAATCGGCTGTTCCTGAACAACCAAGTGCTCTTCCAGATCGGCCCGTTGGACCAGGGGTGGTGGCCGGACGGCTTGTACACGGCCGCCACCGATGACGCGCTGCGGTTCGATGTGGAAATGACTCGCAAGCTGGGCTTCAATCTGGCCCGCAAGCACGTCAAGGTCGAGCCGCCGCGATGGTACTACCACTGCGACAAGCTGGGCCTGCTGGTGTGGCAGGACATGCCCAGCGGCGGCGGGCCCGGCGAGAAACGGGGCGCCGGCGCCAAGTTCCCGCGGTCGCAGTTCGAGTTGGAATTGCAGCGCGTGATCGACGCCAACCGGAACCATCCCTGCATCGTCATGTGGGTGCCGTTCAACGAGGGCTGGGGCCAGCACGACACGCCGGAGATCGTGGCTTCGGTGCAGAAGTACGACCCGACGCGTCCGGTGAACGAAGCCAGCGGCTGGACCGACAAGGGCAGCGGCGACGTGAAGGACGTCCACAATTATCCCGGCCCGGGCATGCCGCCGCTGGAGGACAAACGCGTGGCGGTGCTGGGCGAGTTCGGCGGGCTGGGAATCCCGATTCCCGGACATCTGTGGTGGGACAAGAAGAACTGGGGCTACCGCAACTTCCAGGATCTGAAGGAAATACAGCTGGCCTACGACGGTCTGATCCGCCGGTTGCGCCCGCTGATCGGCAAAGGCCTTTCCGCCGCCGTCTACACGCAGACCTCGGATTGCGAGGGCGAAGTGAACGGCCTGATGACCTACGACCGCAAAGTGGTCAAGTTTGACGTCGAGCACATGGCCAGGCTGCACGCGCCGCTGTTCCTGCCGCCGCCGGTCGTGATCACGAAGACCATCGTGCCGACCAGCCAGCAGCAGCCGCAGACATGGCGGTACACGACCGACAAACCCGCCGACGGCTGGGAGCAGCCGGCGTTCGACGACGCGGCCTGGAAGGAAGCTCCGGGCGGTTTCGGCACCAAAGGCACGCCGGGCGCGGTCGTGGGCACCGAGTGGCGCAGTAGCGACATCTGGCTGCGCCGCACGGTCGAATTGCCCCGCGCCGCCGCCGCCGGGGTGAACGTCCGGATCCATCACGACGAAGACGCCGAGGTGTACCTGAACGGCAAACGGGTCATCCAACTGACCGGATACGAGACGGACTACGTGGACGTCGAATTGGACAAGCAAGCCGCCGCCGCGCTGCGGCCCGGCAAGAACGTGATTGCGGTCCACTGTCGCCAGACCGCCGGCGGCCAGTTCATCGACCTGGGTCTGGTGGATGTGATCGAGAAACGGTAGCCGCAGCAGCCGCTAGTAATGCGGTGACCATTCTTGGGGTGCGGTGCCTTGTCACCGCTTTGGCTCGACCTCGATCCGAACCGCGGCGGTCGGTGTACCAATGCCGTGCTACTGCTCCTGGACCCAAGCCGCCGCGACTCTGCCGGCCGCCGTCCAAAGCGGTGACAAGGCACCGCACTCCAAGACGGACTCTTCCGAGCCGGGGGGCTTATCCCTTTGGCGCAAGCCACCCCTGCGTGCGCAGCCAATCGGCGCAGCGTTGCGGCCAGGACGAGACGGGGTTGTCCGACGGCCGCAAGCCGTAGCCGTGGCCGCCCTTGGTATAGATGTGCAGTTCCGCGGGCACGTTGGCTTTCTTCAATTCGATGTAGAACTGGGCGGCGTTCAAGGCTCGCAAGGCGTCGTCGTGCGTCACGGCGATGAACGTGGGCGGCGTTTCCTTTGTCACTCGCACCAGCGGATTCAGCGGTCCCGGTTGCTTTTCGTCGGCCAGGTAGGCCGGATAGATGGGGATCAGAAAGTCCGGCCGGCAACTCAAGTCGTCGGCCGCGTCCTGCTTGGGATACGTCGCCTCGTCCCAGTGCGTGCCGGTCATGACGGTCAGATGCCCGCCGGCCGAGAAGCCGAGCACGCCGATGCGCTGCGGATCGACATTCCACTGAGCGGCGTTCTGGCGCAACAGCCGCAACGCGCGTTGCGCGTCCTGCAAGGGCGCGGTGTGCGGCACGTCCTTGTCGCGGCGCGGCACACGGTACTTGAGCACCACAGCGGTGACGCCGAGCGAATTGAGCCAGGCGGCGATTTCCGTGCCCTCCAAGTCCCAGGCGAGGATGTGGTAGCCGCCGCCGGGACAGATCAGCACGGCCGCGCCGTTGGCCTTGTCGGCCGGCGCTCGCAGGACCGTCATCGTCGGCTCGGAGACCAATCCCAAGCGTGTGATGCCGTCGTTCCGCGGCGGCGCCGGCTTCCCGGCCGGCGGCTGGAAGTCTGCCTCGCCGGGCACTTCGCCAGGCCACAACTTCAGTTCCTCCGCCGCCCAAGCGGCCAACGGCGTCGATCCGCCCAGGACGCAAAGAGCACACAGCGCGAGGATCGCCAACGGGTCAAGTACGCGTCGGTTCATACAGGTTTCCTTTCTGGGAATGGGGATGGTTCGAATTCTCGGCAGCCGTCCGCGGCGCTGTCAATGGGATGCCCCGCTCTGGAGATGCGGAGGCGCGAATCGTTTGGTAAGATCCCAACCGGTTGGCCGCAAGCTTCGACCGTTTCTTTCTGAGGAGAACGTCATGTCGCAGCATCGTCGTCGTGAACCGGCTGGAGCGCGGCCGCCACGGCGGCTTGGAGCCTGACGCCGTCGGCCGTGCGGGCGGCCGGAGCGAACGAAAGGCTGATCGCCGCGGTCATCGGTCCCGGCGGCATGGGCGGCAGCCACCTGCGGCAACTGGTCGGCCGGCAGGACGTATCGGTCGCCTACGTTTGCGACGTGGACGCCAACCGACTGGCCGCCGCGGCGCGGGTGGTACAGGAGGCCACCGGCCGAGCTCCCAAAGCGGTCAAGGACCTGCGCCAGGTGCTGGACGACAAGAGCGTGGACGCCGTCTGGATCGCCACGCGAGACCATCCTGGCCTGCGATGCGGGTAAGCACGTGTACGTGGAAAAGCCCTGCTCGCACAACGTCCGCGAAGGCCGGCTGATGGTCGAAGCCGCCCGGCGCAACAACCGCGTGGTCCAGGTGGGGACTCAGTCGCGGAGCACCGAACACGTCATGCAAGCCATGCAGGCTTTGAAGGACGGCGTGATCGGCGACGTGCTGGTGGCCAAGGCTTGGAACAGCCAGCGGCGGGGCAATATCGGGCACCAGCCGCCCAGCGATCCGCCGCCGCACCTGGATTTCGACCTCTGGCTGGGCCCCGCGCCGGCGTGCCAGTACCGGGCCAACATGCTGCACAGCATCTGGCGCTGGTGGTACGACTTCGGCGCGGGCGACATCGGCAACGACGGCGTCCACGACATCGACCTGGCCCGCTGGGGACTGGGTGTCGAGGTGCAGCCCAACACGATCGCGGCCCTGGGCGGCAAGTACTTCTTTGACGACGACCAGCAATGGCCCGACACACAGTACGTCGTGTTCGAGTACGCGGGCGACGGGCAGAAGACGAAGACCAAGCAGTTGATCTTCGAACAGCGGATTTGGTCGCCGTACTTCCAGGAAGGCCACGAGAACGGCAACGCCTTCTACGGCACCAAGGGCGTGATGATCCTGGGCAAAAAGGACGGCTGGAAGGTGACCTTGGCGGGCAACAAGCCCGGTCCGAGCGCAGCCGGAACGTTTTCGCTGCCGGCCCATCACCAGAACTTCCTGGACTGCATCCACAGCGGAGCCAAGCCGAATGCGGACATCGAAATCGGCCACCTGACGGCGTCCTTGTGCCACCTGGCCAACATTGCCACGCGCGTGGGGCGAGTCGTGCGGTTCGATCCGCAGACCGAGCAGATCGCCGACGATCCGGATGCCGCCAGACTCCTCCGCCGCGAGTACCGACCCGGCCATTGGGCGGTGCCGAAAGGTGTTTGAAGGACCGCCTCAGCGGTCGTCCTGAAACAGGTCGATTTCCGGGCAGGGTCCTATCTTGTCGGCGGCTTGGTGCAGCACCCGGTCGACGCCGAGTTTCAAGTCGTCCGTACGCGGGCTGAACCGTGTGTTCAGCAGGGCCACCATGTTGCGGCCGTCGTGCCGGCGGATGAGGATGGTCGCGGTGCCGGGGATGGAGCCGGTATGCCAACGGTTGATCCGCTGGCCGTCGGCCAGGACGCGGTTCATCCAGCCCAACGAATAATAGAACGATTCGGATTTGTCTTCGGCGCCGGAGGCAGCCTGAGCCGGCGGCCGCGCGTACATCAAGTCGATGCTGGCGCGGCTCAAGATCGGACATTTGTCGGGATCGTCGAAAGCCGCGGCGAAGCGGGCCAGGTCCACGGCGGAGGCGAGCCAGCCGCCGTGAGCGTCCATCGCTTCCAGGTAGAACGTGCCGTAGGGCCGCGGTACCGATTGGCCCAAGTCGGCGGCAAACACGGACGGCCCTTGCTGCGGATCGTAGTACCGCACCTCGTCCGGTTCACAACGGTCGGGCAGCCGGGTCTTACCCAGCCGCATCGAGCGAATCCCCAACGGCGCGAGCACCTGCTCCCGGACGTATTGTCCGTAGCCGGACCCGGAAACCTTTTCGATCACTCGTCCCAGCAGGCAGTAGCCGTAGTTGGAATACGCATAGCGCTCGCCGGGCGCGAAATCGAGCTTCCGGCCCAGCATGACGCGGATGATGTGCTCCGGCCCGGCGGGCGGCGGCACCTGCAACAATTGGGCGAATCGAACCGACTGAAACATCGGGTCCAACGACACGTTGCGGTCCCAACCGCCGCGGTGCTGCAGCAGGTGCCGGATCGTGATCGGCCGCTGCCGCTCGTCAACCGTCGCGCCATCTGCCAGGAAGGGTTCGTATTTCAGAATCTCAAAGACGCGATCGTCCAGCGACAACCGGCCCCGTTCCACCAGTTGGAGGATCGCGACGGCGGTAATCGGCTTGGAAATGCTGGCGATGCGAAACAGGCTCGCCGGGGTGGCGAGTTGCCCTTGTTCGCGGTCGGCGAAGCCAAATCCCCGGGCGTAAACCAACCGCCCGCCATCGGTGATCGCCACTGCGGCGCCGGGAACTTCGTGCCGTTGGAAGAACTCCGACAGCACCTCGTGGCAGGCGGCCTGTCGCGGATCGGGCCGCGCGGCGGATACCTCGCCGACTGCGGGCTCGCTGGCCTGCAAGCAAACCGCCGACAACCAGGCGAACAGAAGGAGCAGACACGCGACTCGGCGCGCGTGGTGCCTGGGGTCAGGCTTACAGATTTCAGTCCTGGCCGACGGCACGTCCAGCCAGCTGGAAGTCCCCCGCTCGGCCAGGATTGAATTCCATAAGCCTGACCCCATTCGCTTTACCCCCGTTTGCCGATTTCCGCAACGAGCGCTTTCTCGTCCGGAAACTGGCCGGTTTGGAGTTTCGAGTACACCAACTCGCCGTCGACGGTGACTTCAAAGCAACCGCCGCTGGACGGCTGCAACTCCAGGCCCTTGATACGTTGCTTGAATTGGCTGAGGATCTTGGCCGTCAGACTGACGGCTTGCGGCTCGTAGTTTCAAACCGCGCAGTAACGCAGATGAATGTTCATGCCCGTGACTCCTGAGATGAATGGCGCGGATCGGACGCCGCAGAAGCTACTTGCTTTTTCCCTTGGCGGGCTTCTTCACTGTCTTTTTCGGCGCGGCAGCCTTCGGTTTCGATACCGCCCCGGCGGACTTGGCCGCCGGCTTCTGACGGAAGGCCAAGCCCCAATTCTGCGCGTACGCTTTCGTCGTCCCAATACGCGTGATGGTCACAGCAGTCCTCCTGGTCGTGTTTGGTGACGATACTACCAGCCAACGCGCCGCCACGGCGGCGGTCGCGAACGTGAGAGAATAAGTACCGCAGAAGCCGCCGGAGGTCAAGCGGTGCAACCAACTCGCTTGCGGGCGGAAATCCCGGCGGCGGGGACTTCCGGCCCGACACACGGCATAATCGGCTTGGTAGACAGGATCTTCTTCTGTTACACTAAACCCCCAGCGTGAACTGCACCGCAGCCGTACTCGCGTCTTGCCCGCGGCGGGGCCTGTCGCGGCAAGCCGGCTTCAATTCACAGGAGATCTCCCTATGTCAGACACCAGCAGCAGTCGGCGTGACTTTCTCAAGACAACTTCGGCCGTGGCAGCGGGCGCCGCACTGGCACCATTGGTCACGGCGCAGGCCGCGCCGGTCGATCCGAGCAAGATCCTGAACTACAACCCCAAGATGACCTATCGCCCCTTGGGCAAGACGGGCTTCATGATCTCGGAGGTCTCGCTGGGCGGCCACGGCGGACGATCCGTGGAGGATCGCGTCCCGGTGCTGGAGAAGGCGGTGGAACTGGGGCTGAACTACGTCGACAACAACATCGACGGCGAGTGCGATTTGTACGGCGCGGCGATGGCCCAGACCAAGGCCGCCGGCCGCGACAAGTGGTTCATCGGCTTCGCTTCCTGGCCGGAGAAGATCACGCCGGACTACGAAGACCAGCTGACGGCCGAAGGAATGATGAGGAACATCGAGGCCCGGCTGAAGTCGTACAAGACCGACATGCTCGACATGTGGCGGCCCGTGGGCGCGACCTGGGGCCCCGGCCAAAACAATCTGGGCACCCTGATGGACGTCAACGAAAAAACGCTGGATGCCGTGGTCCAGGTGTTCGAGCAGGCCAAACAGCAGGGCAAGGTCCGCTTCCTCGGCGTCTCGGCCCACAACCCGAAAGTCTTCCGCAAGGTGCTGCAGAAATACCCTCAGTTCGACGTCATCATCTTCCCCTATCTGTTCCTGACCAAGGAACTGGGCGGCGACAGCCTGCTGAAGCTGGCTCAGGAAAAGAACGTCGGCGTGATCGGCCTGAAGCCGTTCGGCGCGGGCACGACGTTCGGCATCAAGCCGCGGGAAATCAAGGACCGCATCGACAGCCGGGCCCGCGTGCTGGTCAAGGAAATGCTGCAGGAACCACGCTTGTCGGCGATCATCCCCGGCGTCAACATCCCGGAGCAACTGGTGGAGAACGTACAGGGCTCCTACGAGAAAGGCACACCCACGACGCCCGCGGACAAGGCGGCCTACGAACAATGCCTGCGCAACTTCTACGCCCATCTCACCCCGGACTATCAGTGGTTGCACAAATGGCACTACGTTTGAGACTTCCGGCAACTGGCGGCGCCTCACGTGGGACGGGTTTCCCAACCCGTCCCCTCGCCGCGTGTCTGTTCAGCGTTCGCCTTGCTCGACGGCTGGTCGGTTGGTCTGCGGCCGCCCTGTTGCTGCTGGCCGCCGCCGTGATCCCTGCGGCCGATGAGCCCGCTGCCAAACCCGCTCCGCCGACTGCGGCAGCGCCCGCGGACGAACCCGCGCCGGAAATGGATCCGTTGAGTCTGAACGGCGCTTGCTACGTCTGCCACATTCCGTTCGTCAAGGAGGAGCTGGCCAAGGTTCACCTGGCCGAAGGCGTCTCTTGCGCCAAGTGTCATGGACTGAGCGACAAGCACGCCAACGACGAGAACATCGGAGCCACGAAGCCCGACATCGTGTACTCGCGCGACAAGGTGGACAAGAGCTGCGAAGAGTGCCACGACACGCACGACGCGCCGGCCAAGGAAGTGCTGGCCCGCTTTGCGGAACGGAAATTGAGCCCGAAGACGCAGGCCATCTGCACCGATTGCCACGGCACCCACAAGATCGACCGCTCGGCGGAGACGCAGCAACTCGCGACACCGGCGGCCGCGCCGGCGCCGAGTCCCTCGGGCGCAGGAAAATGAAAGATGTTGACAGGCACGTGCGGTTAAGCGATTCCCATCCTTCTATTTGGGCGGTCTTAATTCGACCCCAGCCGCCTTGTGCGGCTGGTGAACGAGTTTGGCAGGCTAAAAGACGCTCACGCCACAAGCCCCTCTCTTCCCCAGCCTGCCGCCTCCGGCGGCAGGCTGGGGAAGAGAGGGGAGATGGTTCTTGTGGTCGCCTTCTAGCCCGCCAAACTCCTTCACCGTCCAGACAAGCTGGACGGGGTCGCTGCGCAGAAGTAGGACAGCCCAGCTATCCGCCCTTTATCCTTTTGCTACCTCCCTCAGGAGTTTCGCCCATGACCGAACCGCTTTCGCGTCGCCAGTTCGTCAGTCAGAGCGCCGCCGCGGCCGCCGCCGCCACGCTGGCCGCCGGACTCGTCCCGGCCAAGACGGTCCTGGCCGGCAACCCTACCGACGCAGACACCAGCAAGATCCTGAACTACAACGCGGACATGGAGTACCGCCGTTGCGGGCGTACGAACTTGATGATCTCGGCCGCCGTGCTGGGCGGTCACTGGAAACGGGTGGACAAGATGATCGGCGGCGAGGATGTGCCGGGCTGGATGACGATGAAAATCGACAGCCCCGCCTTCAAGAAGAACCGTGCCGACGTCGTCAGCCGCTGTATCGAACGCGGCATGAACTACGTGGACGCCTGCTGCCGGGAGGAAATCCTGGCGTACGCCGAAGCCCTGCGGGGCCGCCGCGACAAGATGTACTTCGGCTACTCCTGGCACGTCAGAGAAAGCCGCTTTCCCGAATGGCGGCCGGCCAAAGCGCTGAAACAAGGTCTGGATGAAGGCATGAAGGAGGCCGGCCTGGAGTACGTCGACCTGTGGCGGATCAGCCTGCTGACCGACAGCGCCCGGCACACGCAGGCGGAGGTGGAGGAGGCCGTCGCCGCGCTGGACTGGGCCAAGAAGACGGGCCGCGCCCGCTTCATCGGCGTCTCGTCCCACGACCGCCCGCACCTCAAGAAGCTGATCGAAACCTATCCCGATCAGATGGAGGTGATCCTGACGCCGTACACGGCCAACACCAAGGTGGTCACCGACGAAACCGGCTTGTGGGCGTCGATCCAGAAGCACGACGTCGGCTGGTTCGGCATCAAGCCCTTTGCCAGCAACTCGGTGTTCCAAGGCGACAGTTCGCCGGGCAGTCCGCACTTCGAGGAGGACAACCGCATCGCGCGGCTGGCCATCCGCTACATCCTCTGCAACCCGGCGATCACGGCGCCGATGCCCGGCATGATTTCCATCCAGCAGGTCGACAACGTCGCCCTGGCCGTGGCCGAACGCCGCGCGCTGGACGTGGAAGAACGGGCCGAACTGGACCGCGCCATGCAGCGCGCCTGGGCCAACCTGCCGCCCGGCTACCAGTGGCTGAAGCGGTGGGAGTACGTCTGAGCCTCAGCCGCCCAGCACCTCGTGCCCCAGTTCGCGGAGTTGCTCGAACGTGTAGATCCCGGTGTCGTGGCCGTCGCTGAAGGCGATGCCGTAGGCGTAGTTGCCCATCGGTCTCATCGACACGACGCGCAACGGCTGGGCCTCCGCCGGCGACAGCACCGGCAACAACTCGGCGGGTTTCTGCGTTTCCGCTTTCTGCTTCTCGCGGCACGTGGCGCAGGGGCAATGCTTGCGCAGTTCGGTGTACGGGTATTGCTGCTTTCGCCCGTCGCTCCACTCGATCAGTAGCGACGACGGTTCGACCAGTTGCAGTTTGACCGGGTAGATGTCCATCGCGGAAAGGCCTCCCTTTCTGGGCATCCTAGCGGGGCAGACGCTGGGTTTCAAGGCAAGGGGGGCGGCCCATACCCAATGCGCTGCACGCAAGCCTCATATCTACGAAGAGGTTAGGAAGAGC
>CAYUFW010000244.1:8197-12505 GCA_964443915.1 uncultured Pirellulaceae bacterium | reverse complement strand
TTTCCACGGTCTCGCCGCGGAAGTCGATGCGCCGCACCTTGCCTTCGTCGTCCCGGATGGCGTCGACGACGATCTTGTTCTTGCCCTGGAAGGTGCCTTTGAGCAGTTCCTCGGCCAGCGGATCCTCGACGCGGTTTTCGATCGCGCGGCGCAGCGGACGGGCGCCGAAATCCAGGTCTTTGCAGGCCACCTTGATCAGGAACTCCTTGGCGGCGTCGGTCAATTCCATTTGGAATCCCCGCTCGTCCAACCGCTTGCGGACTTGTCCCACCTCCATCTCGATCACCCGCTTCAGATCGTCGTGCGTCAGGTGGCGGAAGACGATGACGTCGTCCAGACGATTGAGGAATTCGGGGCGGAAGACCTTTTCGATCTGGTCCGTGACGCGGGTCTTCATGCTCTCGTACGAGGCGTCGCGGTCGGGTTGCTGGAAGCCGAAGACGCCTTCGTTCTTGATCGACTCAGCGCCGGCGTTGGTGGTGATGATCAACACGACGTTGCGGAAATCCACCTTGCGGCCGAAGGCGTCCGTCAAACGGCCTTCCTCCATGACCTGCAGCAGGGTGTTGAAGATCTCCGGATGCGCCTTTTCGATTTCGTCCAGCAGGACCACCGAGTAGGGCCGGCGGCGGATGCGTTCGGTCAGCTGGCCGCCCTCTTCGTAGCCGACGTATCCCGGCGGGGCGCCGATCAAGCGGCTGACGTTGTGTTTCTCGGCATACTCGCTCATGTCGATGTGGACCAGGGCGTCCTGGTCGCCGAACAGGTACTCAGCCAGCGCCTTGGCCAGCAGCGTCTTGCCGACGCCCGTGGGGCCGGCGAACACAAAGCAGCCGGTCGGGCGGCGGGGGTCCTTCAGGCCGCTGCGGCTGCGGCGCACCGACTTGGCCACCGCCGTCACGGCGTTTTCCTGGCTCACGACCCGCTTGTGCAGTTCCTCTTCCATCTTCATCAGCCGCAAGCTCTCTTCGGTCGACAGCCGCGTGAGCGGGACGCCGGTCATCCGCGAGACGACCTCGGCGATCACCTCCGCGTCCACCACGCCGTCCGTTTTCTTGGAACGTTCGCGGTATTCACGGGTGATTTGCTCCTTCTTCTTTTTCAGCTTGTCCGCCTGATCGCGAAGCGCGGCCGCCTTTTCGAAGTCCTGGGCCGCGACGGCTTCTTCTTTCTCGCGGTTCAGGCGTTCCACGTCGTCGTCGATTTCCTTCAGGTCGGGCGGGCGGGTCATGGAACGCAAACGGATCCGGGCGCCGGCCTCGTCCATCACGTCGATGGCCTTGTCCGGCAGGCAGCGGGACGTGACGTAACGTTCCGACAGTTCGACCGCCGCGTCCAGCGCGTCGTCCGTGAACTGGACGCGATGGTGTTCTTCGTAACGGGGCCGCAGGCCCTTGAGGATCGCCACCGTCTCGTCGGCGCTGGTGGGATCGACGATGATTTCCTGGAAGCGGCGGGCCAGGGCGTTGTCCTTTTCGATGTACTTGCGGTACTCGTCCAGCGTGGTGGCGCCGATGCACTGGATCTCGCCGCGGGCCAGAGCCGGTTTGAGCACGTTGGCGGCATCGATCGCGCCCTCGGCGCCGCCGGCGCCCACCAGCGTGTGCAATTCGTCGATAAAAAGGATCGTGTTCTTCGCCCGCCGCACCTCGTTCATCACGGCCTTGATGCGTTCCTCGAACTGGCCGCGGTACTTGGTGCCGGCGACCATCATGGCCAGATCGAGCACGACGATCCGCTTGTCGGACAAGAGATCCGGGATATTGCCGCCCACGACGCGCTGCGCAAAGCCCTCGACGATCGCCGTCTTGCCCACGCCCGCTTCGCCCAGCAGCACCGGGTTGTTCTTGGTGCGGCGGCAGAGGATTTGGATGGCCCGCTCGATCTCGCGTTCCCGCCCGATGACCGGATCCAGCTTGCCCTCGCGGGCCAACTGGGTGAGGTCGCGTCCGAAGCTGTCCAGGGCCGGGGTTTTCGATTTGCCCTTGGACCGCGACTCGCCGCGCCCCTCGCCGCGTCCGACGCGCTCGCCGACCGGCTCTTCCTCGCCCTCCAAACCGTGTCCGAGGAGATTCAACACTTCCTCGCGGACATCTTCCAGCTTCAACCCCAGGTTCATCAGCACCTGGGCGGCGACGCCTTCCTGCTCCCGCAGCAGCCCCAGCAGGATGTGCTCCGTGCCGACGTAGTTGTGATTCAGGTTGCGGGCCTCTTCCATCGAGTACTCGATGACCTTCTTGGCGCGGGGCGTCTGCGGCAGTTTGCCCATGGTCACCATCTCGGGTCCGCTCTGGACCAACTTCTCGACCTCCAGGCGGATCTTGCGCAAATCGACGTCCAAGTTCTTCAGCACGTTCGCCGCCACGCCGCTGCCTTCCTTGACCAGTCCCAGCAGGATGTGCTCGGTGCCGATGTATTCGTGATTGAACCGCTGCGCCTCCTGGTTCGCCAGTTGCATCACCTTGCGCGCGCGATCAGTAAACCGTTCGTACATCGAGTTCCCCTGTTCTGCTCCCGCAGATTTGAAAGCCCCGGCAGCAGGGTCAGCCACATCGCTGCGCCGCCGAGTTTCGAATCAACTCATGTCAACCGGGGTGCCCCCCGCTACCTCAACCGTTTCCTCGCCTGCCGGCGCCGGCTCGTGCCGGCCCGCCGTCTCGATCGCCAGTGGCGTCCGTCCCGTCTCCAGCAAGCGGCGTTCGCGGGCGATTTCCACCCGCCACCGCTGGCCGGCGTCCATCCGCTCCAACCGCATCAGGCAGTCCGCCGCCTCCGCCGTCCTGCCGGTGTGGCGGCACAGCGTCGCTAGCATCAAGCGGGCTTCCGCATCTTGCTCCCGTTCAGTCAGTAGCTCGTGCAGCAGTTCTTCCGCCTCGAGCCAGTGCCGATTCAAGTATTCCGCCTGGGCCCGGACGAACAAGTCCTCCCCCGCCGGGCCCGCATCCGTGCCACGAAGGATCGGAACCAATCGCCAGCCGTGGACGGCGTAGCCCAGCCAGATCACCCCCAGGGCGAACCAGCCCGCCACCAACAGCCAACTCGGTAACGACTCACTCCACACCAAGCTGCTGACCAGCCCCAAATTAACGGCTGCCGCAAACCCCAAGGCACCCACCAGGGCCTTGGTGTCGCCTCGCCACCACAATCTTGGCAATCCCGGCCAGAAGCAGGTAATCCGTGACCAAGCAACCATTTGGCGCTGACTCCGGCTTCCTTTCCGATCCCCGTTCCGTCACTGCTCGCCGCCGAAAAAGGCTCTCGCCCCTTCCATTCGTGATTTTAGCCTACGCTGGCAGATCGGACAAGGCAAGTAAGAACGCCGCTTGGAGTTGCGCCAAGGCTGAACGCACGAACGACTTGCTGTTCTTGTCAAAACCAGCCCATGCCGGGCGAAGCTCCCACCTCGCTTTCGCTTCACGCGGCTCGTGGCCGCGACCAAAGTAGAACGGATTTCCATCCGTTCGGAACGGAATGAATATCGTTCTACGACGGCTCGTCACCGCACACGTTGTTGCCTACCGCCGAACAATCTGGCAGACTATTACAGGCTTTCAGACGGGAGCGAATTTCGGGCCAATCGGACGCGAAGCACCCCCTTCGCGACGTTTGGCCGTCGGCGATCCCTGCCTTTCGAGCCGAAGATACCGATCGTCCATCGTCTTCCGAGATCCGTGACGGAGGGAGCCCGCGTGGGGACACCGTGCGATCTGCTGCTTGAGGCCCGGCTGTACGTCCTTGTCGACGGCCGCGAATCGCCGGAGCGATTCGCGAGCTTGGTCCGTGACCTCGTCGAAGCTGGGGTCCACGTGCTGCAACTGAGGGACAAACAACTGCCCGACCGCGAACTGGTTGCGCGCGCACGGCTGCTCCGGCAACTCACCCGGGACACGAAGACGCTCGCCATCGTCAACGACCGGCCTGACATCGCCCTGCTGTCCGATGCCGACGGCGTACACGTCGGGCAAGACGAATTGACCGTGGCCGATAGCCGACAGATCGTGGGACCGGACCGGCTGATCGGCGTGTCGACGCATTCGGTGGCGCAAGCGAAGCAAGCGGTTTGCGATGGCGCGGACTATCTGGGCTGCGGACCTACTTTTCCCTCCCCGACAAAGCAGTTCCCGGATTTCCCCGGTTTGGGCTTCCTCCGCGCCGTCGGGCCGGCATTGCACGTGCCCGCGTTTGCCATCGGCGGCATCCATTCCGGCAACCTTGTGCAGGTCCTGGACACCGGCTTCCGGAGGATCGCCGTCAGCGCGGCCGTCACCGCCGCCAGCGACCCGGCCGCCGCCGCTCGATCGCTTCTGC
>CAYUFW010000244.1:0-8187 GCA_964443915.1 uncultured Pirellulaceae bacterium | reverse complement strand
ACCCCGGCGAACGGTGGGCGTGAGCCCACCGGTTGCGTCGCGACTTCGGCCAGCTGGGATCAATCGAACCGGTGGGCTCACGCCCACCGTTCGCCAGGGATCCGCCGCAAGAGTCAAAAAATCCCCAACTGGTCGCGGCCATCCTCCGTCATTCGATCCGGAGTCCAGGGCGGGTCCATGACCACCTTGACGTCGACGGAATTGACGTGCGGCAACGGGGACAGCACGCGCCTGCAACCCTCGATCAACTGCGGGGCCGCCGGGCACATCGGGCTGGTCATCGTCATCTCAATCTTGACGTCGGACCTGCCGTCGTCACGCGGTTGGATGTCGATCGCGTACACCAACCCCAGGTCGATGATATTGACGAACAGTTCCGGATCGAAGACTTTTTTCAACTCTTCGCGGACGCCTTCTTCCGAAAGTGGCATGGTGGTGCTCCTCGGCTCACGCCTCAGTGATCCGCACGTACACATCCTCGCCGTCGATTTTGACCTCGTGCGTCAGCGTCGGCACGGTCGCCGGCATGGTCAGCGGCTGGCCCGTGCGGATGTCGAACTGGGCTCCGTGACGAGGACAGGCGACGATGTGGTCGTGCAACCGGCCTTCGCCCAGCGGGCCGCCGTCATGGGTGCAGACGTCGTCGAGGCAGTAGAACTGCCCGTCGACGTGAAACAACACGACGACCGCATCCCCGACTTCCAGCGTCAGCTTGCCGGGGTCCGGGATATCGACAACCTTGGCGACTTTGACGAAGTCTGACACGGTCCCACTCCTGCGCCGCTAATTGTACTCACGGACCCGAGCCGCGATGGCGTGCCCCAGCGCTTCCCGCACGCTGTCGATGGTGATGCGATCGAAGATCTGCTGGAAGAAGCCGCTCACAATCATCCGGACGGCTTCCCGCCGCGTGAACCCTCGGGTCATGGCGTAAAAGATCAATTCCTCGTCGACTCTGCCACTGGTGGAACCGTGGGTACAGCGCACGTCGTCGGCCTCAATCTCCAGGCCCGGAATGGAATCCGCTCGGGCCTGATCGCTGAGCAGCAGATTGTCGTTGCGCTGATAACCGTCCGTTTTCTGGGCGCCGGGGTCGACCTTGATCATGCCGCGCCAGACGGTGCGCGACCGGTCCTGCAAGGCCGCCTTGTAGAGAAAATCGCTGTGGCAGCGCGGGGCTTCGTGGTGTTGCAGCGTGTGGTAGGTCAAGTGCTGCTTGCCCTCGGTGAACATCACGCCGTTGACCTGGACGTCTGCGTAAGGGCCGACGAGGGCCACGTGCTGGTTGACCTTGGCCAGCCGGCTGCCCAGGGCTGCGATCGTCCATTGCAGCGATGCATCCCGGCCGATCACGGCCCGCTGATGAGCGAAGTGCCAGACCCCTTTTCCCCAATCCTGCAGGTTGACGAACCGCAGCTTGGCGCCGCGTCCCACGATGATCTCCGTCGCGCCGCAGTGCAAACCGCCGTCGGTCTCGCGGAAACTGGCCGTCTCGGTCAGGACGGTCGCCTCGGCGCCGTCCTCCAGGACCACCAGCGTGTGCCCGAAATCCACGCGGCCGTCGGACATGGCCGACAGCAGGTGGACGGGCAGATCGAGGGCCACGCCGCGCGGAACGTACAGCACGTGTCCGCCAGACCAACAAGCCGTGTGCAACGAGGCGAACCTGTCGTAGTAGGGATTGACGATCCGCCGCTGCAGGAACGGACGCAGGCGTTCGTCGTGCTCGCGGACCAGTTGGTCCAGGCTGCCCAGCAGCACACCTTGCTCCACCCATTGGCGATCCAGGCGGCAGGAGACCGGCCAACTGTCCAGGGAGACGGACGAGCCGGCCAGTTCGACATCCGTGCTCAGCACCGAGGACGGCGTCTCGGCCGCGGCCTCGACCGAGGCCGGCAACGAGAACTTGTCCAGTTTGAACAAGCGGATGTCCGTACGAATCCACTCCTCATCCCGCCGTCCGGGCCAATCCATCTCGCAGAACATCCGCCAAGCAGCCTGGCGTTGGTCGCGCAACCAGCCGGGTTCGTTCCGCGAGCCCAGGAACGCTGCGACGGCCGCAGGCGAAAATGAAGTTTCCATCCCTCTACCCCACCGTGCCTTCCATCTGCAATTGGATCAGGCGGTTCATCTCCACCGCGTACTCCATCGGTAACTCCTTGACCAGCGGCTCGATGAAGCCGTTGACGATCATCGCGCTGGCTTCCGATTCGCTCAGCCCGCGGCTCATCAGATAGAACAGCTGCTCTTCGCCGATCCGGGACACGCTGGCCTCGTGGCCCACCGCGACGTCCTGCTCGCCGACCTCGATGTAGGGATAGGTATCGCTGCGGCTCTTGGAGTCCAGAATCAGGGCGTCGCACACCACTTTGCACTTGGCGTGTTTGGCGCCGTGTTCGACTTTGACCAGTCCGCGATAGCTGCTGCGGCCGCCGTTCTTGGAAATCGACTTGGAGGTGATTTGTCCCGTGGTATGGGGAGCGCAGTGAACCAGCTTGGCGCCCGCGTCCTGATGCTGGCCGGCCGAGGCGAACGCGATCGACAGGATCTCGCCGCGGGCGCCGGGCTCCATCATGTAGACCGCCGGGTACTTCATCGTCAGGCGACTGCCCAAGTTGCCGTCGATCCATTCCATCGTGGCGTCCCGGTAGGCCATCGCCCGCTTGGTCACCAGGTTGTAGATGTTGTTGGCCCAGTTCTGGATCGTCGAATACCGGCATCGCGCGCCGCGTTTGACGATGATCTCCACGACCGCCGAGTGCAGGCTTTCCGTGCTGTACATCGGGGCCGTGCAGCCTTCGACATAGTGTACCTCGGCACCCTCGTCGACGATGATCAGCGTCCGCTCGAACTGGCCCATGCTCTCGGCGTTGATGCGGAAGTACGCCTGCAGCGGGAAGTCAATCTTGACGCCCGGTGGGACGTAGATGAACGAACCGCCCGACCAGACGGCCGAGTTGAGGGCCGCGAACTTATTGTCGTCCGGCGGAATGATGGTCGAGAAGTACTCCCGGACCAGATCCGGGTGCTCGCGCACGGCCGTGTCGGTGTCCGTGAAGATCACGCCCTTTTTCGCCAGATCCTCCTTCAGCGAGCCGTAGACGACCTCGCTTTCAAACTGAGCTTTCACACCAGCCAGGAACTTCCGCTCGGCCTCCGGGATGCCGAGTTTCTCAAACGTTTCCTTGATCGCCTGCGGCACTTCATCCCAGGAGCGTCCCTGCCGATCCGTCGGCTTCAAGTAGTAATAAATGTCCTGGAAATCGATCGCGATTCGCCCGCCCCAGGAGGGCATCGGCTTCGACTCGAAGATGCCCAGCGACTTCAAGCGGAACTCGCGCATCCAGTCCGGCTCGCGTTTCATGTCCGAAATCTGATGGACGATCTCGGCGTCCAAACCCTTGCGGGCCTTGAAAACTGCCTCGGACTCAGTGCGGAAATCGTATTTGTTGATTTCGCCGATCTGATCGTGCGGCGAAAGGGTGGCAATGTCAGTGGCCATTGGTCGTCTCACCTCGCTCTTTAGCTTGCGCAGGATAACAGTCTCCTTGGCGTCTTTTTTCCTTGGCCGTCTGCGCGGTCACGGCGGCGCGTCGCCCTTCAGACGGCGACTGGCTCCTCCTGAGTCGCCATCGCCTCGTTGCGGGCGTCGGCTTCGGGGTTGGCCTTGCGGATCCGGTCATAGCCGTGCCGGTGCAGTTCATGCGCCAGTTCCACGCCGCCCGTCTCGACGATGCGTCCGCCCAGCATGACGTGGGTGTAGTTGGGCGGGTTGTGCTCCAGCAACTTATCGTGGTGCGTGATGATCAGCAGTCCCATTTTCTCGCGCCCGATCTCCGCGATGCTCTCGCTGGCCAATCGCACCGCGTCCGCGTCCAGACCGCTGTCCGTCTCGTCCAGGATGGCGAACTTGGGCTGCAGCATGGCCAGTTGCAGGATCTCCGCCCGCTTCATCTCGCCGCCGGAGAAGCCGTCGTTCACGTAACGGCGGGCGAATTCGAGATCCATCCTCAGCTGTTCCATCTTGGATTTCAATTCTCTCCGGAATTCCCGCATGGGCAGCAACTCCTCGCCCTCTTTCCGCTCCGGGTGACGCATGTTCGTCGTCGCGTGACGCAAGAAGTCAGCCAGCTTCACGCCGGGAATCGCCACGGGACGCTGGAAGGCCATGAACAGCCCGGCACGCGCCCGCTCGTCCGCCGTCAATTCCACCAGGTCGCGGTCGTTCAACTCGATCGACCCCGCCGTGATCTCGTAGTTGGGGTGCCCCATGACGGCCAGCCCGAGCGTGCTCTTGCCGGAACCGTTCGGCCCCATCAGGGCGTGCGTTTCGCCGTACCGCATCCGCAGGTTGACGCCCCGCAGAATGGGCTTGCCCTCGACCGAGACGTGCAGGTTAGTGATCTTCAGCGTGTGTGTCATGATTCGATCTTCTGATGACTCCTCAACGGTTCGCCGTCGGCCGGCGCGATGACATAACCCGTGTGGTGCGGGACCGGGAGTTCGTCCTCGGCCTTGCTGCCGCGCCGCAGATCCAGCAAGCCCTTGCCGGCACCTTTCTGTTTGGCCAGCTTCTGCCCCCGAATCTTGTCTTGAATCCGCATCAGGCCCTCCAGCAGCGCTTCGGGCCGCGGCGGACAACCGGGGATGTACACGTCGACGGGAACCACCAAATCGACCCCCTTCACGACGTGGTAGCCCCATTTGAAATACGGGCCGCCGCCGACAGTACAAGCGCCCATCGCGATCACAAACTTGGGCTCCGGCATCATGTTGTACAACCGCCGCACGCGACTGGCCATCTTGTACGTCACCGTGCCGGCGACGATCATCAGGTCCGTCTGTCGAGGCGTGGCCCGAAACGCACCGGCCCCAAACCGGTCCATGTCGTATCGGCTCGCTCCCGCCGCCATCATCTCGATCGCGCAACAAGCCAGCCCGAACGTCATCGGCCAGATGCTCGACTGCCGCGCCCAGTTGATCGCCTGCTCGACCGTCGTGATCAGGAAACTCTCTTCGACCCGAGCTTCGATCCACGGCCGCATCCCGACTTCCGAGACAAGCTCTTGGGCCGCATCGGGTGCGCCGGCCTCGCTTCCGTAAACGCTCTGTGTATTCGTGTTTTGCGTGGTCTGCATGACATTCCTCGCGGCGTCGCTCAAAGACATCCGCCCTGTTTCAACTCAAACGTGCAAGCCGACGGTCCATCCAGACGGCACTCCGCCAAACGCACGGCCGCCCCGAGTACCTCGGCGAACAACATCCGCTCCATCGCACAAATGGAACGGTCCTGGTCGGCGAGTTCCGGATAGGGACACGCCGCGGCCCTAAGGATCGGCAACGCCCCCGCCTTGTCCAATTCCAAAGGCACCCGGCGCTCGCCAAACAACTCGGTCAGTGCTGACACCTTCTGCTCCAGCGTTTGGCCTTCGATCGTCCCAGCGTACATTACCGCCATCCGTTTGGCGACCCGTTGTAGCAGTCCGCGGCGCACTTCTGGGTCCCGCACCGCCCGGACCTCCTGCCAGAGCGCGACCGCGAGGTCCGCGAAATTTGATCCCGCCTTCTGCAACCCCTTGGAAGTCAGTCGATACCGATGTTTCGGACGCCCACGCCCGTTTTTGGTGGCCGTCCGCTCGATCAACCGCTGCGACAGAAGCCGACTGAGCCTCTGCCGCACGGCGGTTGCCGTCACGCCAAGTGCGTCGGCGAACTCGACGATGGTCATCGATTCCCGCCTCCGCAGCAGGTCCAAAACAGCCAGATCGGAAAATGCAACGTAGCTGTTTGTAGCCATTATCGCCGTCTTCCGAGTCCGCAGTGTCCTTCCATCATCTTATACCGCCTGCTGTTATTTTTGACAACTTGATGTTTGAAAAATATTTCGTCACTTGCGCCCGACGATCTGCGATCCTGCTTGCCCGCGGCGGTCGCCGCCGGTAAATTGACAAGCCATGGCACCATCGGGGTTCTCCAATTCGTCGGGCCCCGACGTTCCACGCGGGCGATTAGCTCAGTTGGTCAGAGCGCCGCCCTTACAAGGCGGAGGTCGTCAGTTCGAGCCTGACATCGCCCACTAGATTAACTCCTTTATAAGAAATGACTTGCGACCCGTGAAGGATTCTAGCCTTCACGGGTTTTTTTGTGACGACTGTAACCTTTATCGCCATATTCCTTGACAAAAGGTTACATCTTCGTATACTCTGGTTAGTGCGATTACCGATTATTGGTTACAGCGCCGAGCGGTTCGTGGCACAGGAGATCGAAGATATCACGCAAGTTGTTGGTGCATCATGGGCAGCAGGAAGTATCAAGGTACTTGGAACGGGAAGCAGCTAAGGTGGTTCAAGAAGTACGACCGTCGGCAATACGCGGTCAGCGTCAAGGAACTACAAAAGTCCTTCCCGCACTTGGTCAAGTCTCCCACCAAGGAAGGGAGCTACTTGGCATTCAACTCGTGGTGGCAAGCCAAGCTGCGTAAGCTGACATCGCACCCCCAGGAAGCAGAAATCAACGCAGGGATCGAAACTCGCCGACAGCTTGCCGCATGGTCTGCCTTGGAACAGCGAGAAGACTTGCGGCAATTGATCCAAGCGGAGGCGGAAGTGTTGCGGTTAGCGTTGCGGAACAACACGCCGTTGACTTTGCAGGAACCCCGAAGAACCCCCTTCGCTCTCGTCAACGCGGGTGTTCTTGGGAAACGCTGGTATCTTGATGCCTTGCCCGTCAACCCGTTCTGTTCGAACGAAACCGTCTACCACGGTGAAGAGTTGGATGTCTGGCAAGACCGCCTTAGAGTGCTACAACAACATGAAGCATGGGCAACGAAACAGAAAGGGATGACGTTTAGCCAAGCGGTAATACTGTTCCTGGACAATCACCAGAAATCTCCTGCCCGTGTCGCCAACCTGCGGCTGTATCTGGGCAAGTTCAAGGCTTGGAAAGGCGACGGCAATCTGCAAGTTACGGCGTTGGACTTGATTAACTACAAGGCCCACTTGTTGGGACTTGTGAAGGAAGGGAAGAAATCCCTTGAGACCGCCCGTTCTGAAATGATCGGACTAAAACAGTTCATCAACTGGGCCTGGGAAGCAGAACTTGTCGAAGACCTGCCCCGCAATCTTCGCAGCAAGTCCCTGGCAATCGCCAACGGGGAAGCGAAAAAAGTGACCTGGACAGACGAACAAATCAGGACTGCGATTACAGCGTCGGCTGACCGAATGCGGTTGTTCATTCTCCTTCAATTGAATTGTGGCATGTACTCCGCCGACATCGCCGCACTTGAACACGACCAAGTTGACTGGAAGCACGGGACGGTTCAATGGACGCGGGCCAAGACGGGCAAGGGCAACGGCCTCAAGTATCAACTTTGGCCCGAAACCTTCGCGCTGCTAAGGAAGCTGCGAGGTAATCATCCGACCTTGGTTCTGACGACTCGAACGGGGCAACCCTTGAAGATCTCGAAATTGAACGAAAACCACCACGAACGGAAGACCGATATGATCGGTTTGGCTTTCCGCCGTTGGAATGAAAGCAAGAAGCTGAACCTTCCGCCGTTGAAAGAACTGCGGAAAACGGCCCGAAACAAGCTCGAAAACCACGCCGAATTCGCCCGCTATGCCCAAGCCTTCTTGCAGCAAGCGGCAAGAAGCGTTGATGAGAAATGGTATCGGAAGCCAAGCCAGGAAGCCTTTGACCGCGCTTTGGCGTGGTTGCGGACACAATTCATCCAACAGTGAAACGGTCATTGTACGCAGCCAGCCGTTGCGTTCATCACAGGGATTGCGACCAGAACGGAAGGCGGGAGCGAAGCTGCGAAGGGACCGATTCTCCTCCTTGCCGAAAGCGTCGCACCAGCCGCGCTGCAAAGGCACGCCAGGCCAAACTCGTCGTCGCCTCTTGGCTCACTCCCAGGAGCAACGCTGGCCCGCTACCCGTCCGTTACTGGGTGCTGCTGTTTGCCAACCAGATCATGACCAACTTTGGCTTGGCGATCTGGCCCTGACTTCTAAAAGGTGACGAGCCGCTCCCTTCGCCTGACGCGGCACGGCTCACTTTACAAAAGTGAACGTGGTGGGTGTGGTAGGTGTGCGTCCTACCAACACCAACAGCGACTGGCGGCAACCAAGACCGCAAACCTGACTTCTAAAAACTCAGCCACCTTTTTCGCTTTTCTTGAGCGGCTGA
>CAYUFW010000243.1:485-12634 GCA_964443915.1 uncultured Pirellulaceae bacterium | reverse complement strand
GCGAAGCCGGCGATGGGGATACGCTCACGGTCGCGCTGACCACCCAGCCCGAATCCGACGTCGTGTTACGGCTGACGAGCGAGGACGCGACAGAAGTCGTGGTCGATCCATCCGTCCTAACCTTTACGCCGGTCGATTGGGCTTCGCCGCAGACCGTCAGCGTGATGGGCGTCGACGATCCGCTGATCGACGGCCCCCAGACGACGCGGGTGATCGTGAGCGTGGACGGCGAGTTTTCCGATGACGCCTTCGCCAGTTTAGAGCCCCAGGCGGTCAGCGTCACCAACGTGGATGACGATGCGGCCTGGTTGAAGCTCAGCAAGATGGCCGCGACGGTCTCGGAGAGCGGCACGACGGACACGTTCACCGTCGTGCTGACCGCTCAGCCGGATGCGGACGTAGTGTTGACCGTGACGAGTGCCGATTCGGGCGAAGTCTCCGTCAGCCCGGCCTCGCTGACGTTCACGCCGGCCGACTGGCATCTCCCGCAGACGGTCACCTTGACGGGGGCAGACGACGGGATGATCGACGGTTCCCAATGGACGACCGTGACGGTCGCGGTAGAGAACAGCTTGTCTGATTTCCACTTTGCGGGCCTGGCCGAGTTCCTCGGCGTCACCACGGCGGATGACGACGTCGCCGGGTTCGTACTCAGCAAGACCGCCGCGAATGTCCACGAAGACGGGGCGACCGACACGTTCACGGTTCGCCTGACAGCGCAGCCCGACACGAACGTGACGTTGACCGGGCTCAGCGGCGATGCAGGGGAGGCCACGGTCGGTCCGACCGTCTTGACGTTCACGCCCGCCGACTGGAATTGGCCCCAGACGATGACCGTCACCGGCGTCGACGACCCGCTGATCGATGGCAGCCAGGCGACGTGGGTGACTGTGAGCGTGGCCGACGATTTCTCGGACGACAACTTCGATGCGGTGGGCGACCAAACGGTGACGGTCCTTACGGTGGACGACGATGTGGCAGGCTTCACGGTCAGCCCAATGGCGGTCATCGTGTCGGAATCGGGCGCCAGCGAAACCTTCACGGTGGTGCTGACAGCCCAGCCGGTCACCGACGTCGTGCTGACCGTGACCAGCGGCGACACAGGGGAAGCAACGGCCGGCCCGGCCGCGTTGATCTTCACGCCGGACGATTGGAATTCGCACCAGGCGGTGACGGTCACCGGCGTTGACGATTCCGAACGCGACGGGAGCCAGGTCACGCCGGTGACGGTCGCCGTGGACGAAGCCAGTTCGGACGAACAGTTCAGCGGCGTGGGCAGCCAAGCGGTGTCGGTGACGACGTACGACGACGACATCACCTGGCGCAACGCCGAGAACCCGTTCGATGTGGACGGTAACGGCAGGGTCGACGCGGCGGACGTGTTGATTATCATCAACCGCCTCAACGGTCATTCCGGCGATCCGGCGTTGCCGCCGCCGCCCGCGGAGCCTCCTCCCTATTACGACGTCAATGACGACGGCCTGTGTACCGCGGCCGACGTGTTGGCGGTGATCAACTGGATCAACACGCACGGTGTGTCCTACACGAGCGGCGGCGAAGGCGAGTCGGGTGGCGGATCCCCGTCGGCGGCGTCGAGCGGCATCGCGCGGGACGGTGCGCCCAAGGGGGTGTCCAGCGGCGCGAGGCCGGTCCCCGCCTCGTCCGATCGTCCGGCACCGGAGCCTCGCCTCGCAACGGCAGGAACGGCGGATGCTCAGCGACCGGCCGGCAAGCGGCTCCGACTTGCCTTACTCGTGTCCGGCAGGAGCGGCCCAGCGGCGGACGCCGTCTTCGCAGCTTGGCCGGACAGCCTCAGCGACGATCTGGCAGACAACCTGGCCCCGGTCGTAGGCCGCATCTTCGGCTGAGCGCGGTTTCCCGCAACGGACGGGAGGGGTCACAGGTACATTCCGATGAAGCCGCCCGCTTCTTCCGCGGCCGCTTGCAGTTTTTCGATGCGGCGGCGGGTCTGTTCCAGATCGCCGGCTTCGATGTAGCGGTCAAACTCGACGCTCACCGACCGCAACACCGTCTCCCGCAGCCACTCGACGACCGGTTCCGACAGCCAGTCGCAGGTTTCGCGCAGCAGGCTCACGTCCAGATCGCTGCCCACGGTGTGCCGGTCTTCCTGGTCGGTCAACACGGTACCCTCGAAGCGGAACTGGATCATGCCCAGATCCGCGCGGTTGGTGAGGTGGTACGTGCAGCGCCCGTTGTACAGATAGAACGTGTTGAACTGGCCGTGTTTGTCGACGGCAGCCTTGATCCGCTCGCAAAAGGCGGCGAACACGGGCGAAGCGTCGAGGGGCACGTCCCGGCGGACGACGCTCCGCAGCGGCAGGCAGTCAAACGTGATTTCCACCCAGCGGTCCATCGGCGGCATTCGCTCCTGTGCGCGGCAGGCACCCGGCGGCAGTCCGGCAACCGGGCGGCTTAGCCGCGGTTCAGTCAAGGCTGGCCACGCGCGTCTCGTCGGGTGCGGGCGGTGCGGGCGGCTTGAGCCACCCCAACGCGAGCCAGCCTTTGTCGCACGTCAGCTGCTCCAGCTTCAGCTTGCCGATGCTCTTCCAGCGCTTCGGCAGGGCCAATCCCTCGGAGACGATCTCCGGCTTGAACAGGCCCTCGAATTTCTTCTTCATGAATGTCTTCATGGCGATGTCCGAGGTGCTCAGCTTCGCGCGGCCGGCAAAGTCGATCTGCACGTCGCCCTGCCGCACCAGCCGGGCCCGGTCGGGCAGTTTCTCGATGGAGTAGGCGGCGGAGATCTCCACCAGCTTGCGGATCTCCTGATCGCTGCGGGTGAACCGCTTGCCGCGGATTGTGATCTGGACCGTTTGGGCGTGGAATCGCACCTCAACCGGCAGTTCCGAGGCGAAAGTAATCGACCAGGGGTCGTCCTCTTCCGTGATCGCCAACTCCTCCGGCACCTTACCCGTCACCTCCTTGATGATCTCGGCCAGGCGTTCGTCCGTCAGCGTGACGCCGCCCAAGACGGCCTGAGACAAGTTGCCAGCCAGCGATTCGTGCATGCGGACGGCCAAATCGAATTTGCCGGTCAACGCGGGCGGCGCGTCCGGCGCCGCCAACTGATCGCGGCCTGCCTGCAACATGGTGACCAGCAGCGCGTCCTCGGTGGTCCGGAACCGCAGCAACTGTGGGAAGCCGCCGCGGCGCACCAGCGGCGCCCGGAACTTGTCCGAAAACGCGGTGTTGGCATCCCCAATCAGGTCGACCGACCTAGCGTCCACGCTGGCTGCAATCCGGCCGGCGGCGCGCCGGCTCGCGATCGCCTCGGCTTCCGGCTTGGACTGCTGGATGCGTTTCATGGCGATGTGCCGGATCAGACGGCCGGCATCGACTCGGCCAATCCGCGTGCGCGTGCTGCAGCGGGCCGTCGCCCGGCGATCGCGGAGTCCCGTGTCGTCCAGTTCCAGACGTTTCCTGGCGGCGACGCTCGTGAACCCCCGGCTGGACACCCGCACTGGCCCGTTGGTGCCCACGCTGTCGGAGACGGTAGAGCCGTTCAACAGAATGTCCAGCACCGCATTTTCCTCGCTGGGAATCAGATCCAGCGTCACGGTGCCCGTCAGCCTGGCGTTCCCTCGGATCCGGGTACCCAAGATGACCTCGTTGACGGCCGCGGTCTCGTCCACGTTCTGGTCGATTCCCGACTGCATCAGCGATTCCGACAACTCAATAAACAGGTTCGGATGCGAGTAATGCGAACGGGCCGCCGTCACCACTTCCTCCGCCTGCCCGAAGCGTTCCATCCAGCCCAGCATCTTGCCGATGGCGATCGCATCCTCGGCCTTGGGCTCCTGGGTGTAGGCTGTCAACCGTTCGGCAAGCGTATCCAGGTAGCTTTCGTAGAATTTCTTCGACTCGGCGCTGGAGGAAAACAGCGCCACGCTGACGTACTTGTCCAGGGCCTGACGGACGTCCGTGAATTCGTCGCGTTCCAGTCCGGGGACGTCTTGATAGTACAGTTCCGAGATGGCCTGCAGCGTTTTCAGGTCTGGACGAGCGTCGGTGGCAGCGAGCTGAGTTTCCAGCTGGTCCCACTTAACCGCTTCTTTCCAGCGGGTTGCGTCTGCCTCGCTGGCCTGCTTCAGCAAACGGCTCAGTCTTTCCGCGGCTGCCGCCAGGCGTGCCCGCTGGCGATCGACGTCCGTTTGGGCCACCACGACGAAACGAGGTTTGGCCTCGCGGGCCGCTTGGGGCAACTGGTCTGCCCGCCACGTCGGCAGCGTGTCGAGCCAGTTCTTCAATGCCTTGCGGACGGCGGCGAATCGCCGCAGGTCCAGGCCGGGCTTATCGCTGGCAAAGCGGTCCAACACGTCGCGGACAACGCTGCGGTTCGCGGCGGAACCCTTCTCCATTTCAGCGGTCAACTGGTCGGTCTTGAGAAACTTGCGCCAGCCGGGCGCGTTGTCGTCGCTTCCCAACCACCGTTCCAGTTGCTGCACCGACTGCCGCAACTCGGCCTCCGCTGTCTCCGCTGCGCCAGAAAACCTCGCCCCCAGCAGTAGAACGAACACGCTGACTGTGACTGCAAACCATTGCTGATACATTCGCCCCATCGCACCACTCCTTTGCTCTCCAGAGCCTCCCAACCTAGCGTCGGGCTTAACCAGTTATCGTATCCTCCCCGGTCCACCTGTTTAGAAAAGCTTGCTCCGCCGGACTATCCGTCGCAGCCGTTGCATACGGAATCGCCAACGAAGTGACCGTATTCTACCGAAGTACGACTTTTTTGCCACAGAGGAAGTAAAAAAAGGAAATCTGGGCGGGTTTGACGTGAGACCAGTTTACTTCTTCCCCAGGCGGCGTTTGTCCTGAAAGAAACGGCTGAGCAATTCGGCGCATGGTGCCGCGCACACGCCCGCCACGACCTCGGCGCGATGGTTCAGCCTGGGATCGCTCAACAGCTGATACAGCGAATGGACCGCGCCGGCTTTGGGATCCGCCGTCCCGTAGACTACGCGGGGAATCCGAGCCAAGACGATTGCGCCGGCGCACATGGCACAAGGCTCCAGGGTCACATACAGCGTGCAATCTTCCAGCCGCCAACTGCCCAGAGACGCCGCCGCCTGGGTCACGGCGATCATCTCGGCGTGGGCTGTTGGATCTCGCATTTGTTCGCGCTGGTTGTGCGCCGACGCAATCACCCGCTGGTGGTGGACGACGACGGCGCCGATGGGCACTTCGTCCTCCGCCAACGCCTGTTCCGCCTCTCGCAGCGCCAACCGCATGAAGTGTTCGTGCATTTACGGTTCGCCTTTCGTCAAGGGCCGGAACTCGATCCTGCGGAGCGCGGCCTTGGTCTGCCAAGCGGCGATTCCCAGGGGCTTGGAGGGTTCCACTTCCGCACGGATGCTGATGCGGCGTCCGCGCAGGTTCTGATCGACGACGCGTCGGTCGTCAATCCAGCACTGGATCCGCTCCGCCGTCACACGGACGCGAATGCAGTACCAGCGTCCTTCGTCGAACTTCATGTACTGGGTGGTGTCGTTCTCCGACGCATCGCGTCCGTCGATGCAGGACAGCCCCACGACCGCGCCGGCCCAGCCTCCGACGACGAAGCTGCAATGCGACTCGGCCACCGGGAACGTCAGGCCGCAGAAGAAGTCGTTCCCATCGATGCGCATCGCTTCCAGCCGGATTTCGTAGTCCTGCTTGGGAAAGGGCTTGGTGTAGACGATCCCGGTCAGGGAGTCGCCAAAGTGGAGCACGAGCTGTTTGTCCGCGACCGTCACCGCCCCTTCCCCGCCAAAGTTGGACGGCTTCCAGTCCCCTATGCTTCGGCCATCAAAGAGCGATGTCCAGGACGGCTGCGGCTGGATGCTGGCATTGCCTTCGCCTGCCTGGCAGACGGCCAGGGAGCCGCTCCAAAGCAAGCCGACGGCGAGGAACGAGAAGCACGCACCCAGATGCCGGCCCGAATCGAACTTGACAGACTCCAGGGATTTCTGGAAAGTCGCTGCTGACGAGTGCGGCGGAAAAGGACTCGCAGGGGACGCGCGATTCATGGCACCGGTCTCCGATGGTCAGGCGGACAATGGACAGGACGCAGAACGGCAAGCGGTATAGCGTACTCGCAGCAGGGTGGGCGGGAAGACCGGGTCCGCGACAAAAAACGGCGGGAAGACGCCAGCCCGGCAAGTAACCAGAAATCAACGTTGAGGCTTTCATCGTGGAAAACGGCCGACAGACGACCTGGCAGCGGACTCGAACGCAGATCGTGGCAGCGGGCTTGATCGCCTACTGGACGGCGCTGTGCCTGGGCACGCACCTGCCGGGCGGGGTGGTTGTCGCCCCGCCGGTCTCGGACAAGCTGCTGCACTTCGCCGCCTATGCGGGGCTCAGCTTCCTGCTGGCGCTGCTGGCGTGGTGTCTTGGATTGCGCGGTCCGCGCGTCTACGCGGCGGTGCTGATGATCTCCGTCTGCTACGGCGCGATCGACGAATTGGGGCAGATCCCCGTTCCGGGACGCCACGCCGACATGGCGGACTGGAACGCCGACATGCTCGGCGTCGTGGCCGGTCTGACGCTGCACTGGCTGGCGGTCCGCGCCGCTGCCCTCTGGGGAACGGCGCAGCTGGAGCAACAAGAAAAGCCGAGTCCGCCCTGACTCGGCTTTCGTCTTCACGCTGTGGGTCTGTGGGTGAAGTCGGTTCAGCTGTCCCAGCCGTCGATGCCCAAGTGCGTTTTCAGCTCGTCAAACTGCCGCCGGAATTCGTCTCGCGACGAGTGCACGTGTTCGGCTTCGGTGATGAAACGCAGACCCTCCACGGGACGGAGGCCGCGCGAGCGCAGCACGTCTTCGAACGGTTCCAGGGGTTCGCCGTAATAGATCAGCAGCTTGTGTTCGTCAAACTGCACTTCCTGCGGTGTTTCGGGGTTGATCACCGCCAGGCCCGTGCAGCCATCGTTCAGCAGCATTTCTTCGTAGTCGTAGAGGACGCTCTTCAGCACGGGCAGGTCGATGTGTTCGCGGTACAGGTCGCGGTGCCCACCCCGTTGCGTATGGCTGGTTTCCAGAACCACGTCGACCTCGCAGCCCAGCGGATCGAGTGAGTCCACGAGCAGGTCGAAGAGGATTTCCGACGAGGCCGACGCCATCAGCACGGGAACATCGACCTTGCCCTGTTCGTCCCGGTACTTGTCGAACCGGTAACCCTGGAGGGGCTTCACCCGCAGGTCGTACGAGGGCCGGACCGCTTCGGTCAGTCGGAAATCGCCATACTGGCAGACGCTCATGTGAGCTTCCAACTCGTCCTCGGACAGGCTTTCAAAGCTGCTGTGACGGCGGTTCTCGGCCTCTTCCGGCCGCAAGACATTCTGGAAAAACTGCTTCAGGAAACTCATCGTGTTCCTCGCTGGTTCCGACTTGAACGGCCGGCGGCCGTAGTGAGTGACTTCGTTTGCGGTCTCGTGTCTAGTGCTAATCTAGGTCACACTTTGGTCGCTGCCGCCTGCGTTAGGGAAATCTAGCACTCGGAGGAAGCGTAGGCGGTCCACCGCAGAGGGTTTGCCCGTAAATCACCGCCCGAGGTTGTCGCGGTTGCAGATCGGCGAAAGTTTGCCCCACGCGGTGCCCTTGCCGCGCCACGGCCTGGGTCTGCTATATTGCCCCCAGCACAAAACCGCTACGACCGATACGATCCGCACCCGCGGCGGTCAGCGTCGGCCATCGCACAGGAGTCAAATCGAGATGAAGAGTTCACACTCGCACGGGTTGGCAGCGGCCATCGTGCTGCTCGTGCTGGTCGGGGCCGGCTGCTCTCCCAGATCTCGCCCGACGGACGCGGACCGCGCAGTGGCCGGCGCGCGGGACACGGCCGCCGGCTCCGCCGCGGTCGCCGCCGAGCCGGCGGCAACGGCAGTGCCGGCGCCCGTCGGCGACGAGCGCGAAGAAACCTGGATGGCGTGCTACATCAACGGCGCCAAGATCGGTTATACGCATCTGATCGTGGCGCCGGTGACCGAGGAGGGCCGTCCTGGCCTGCGGTGGACCTATGAGGACGAGTTGAAACTGCGGCGGTTTGATGCCGAAACGGTGGTCCGCACCCGACTGACCAGCCTGGAGTCCCGCGAAGGCGAACTGCTGTCCTTTCGCAGCGAAATGAACACCGGCCCCGGAACGGTGGTCACGGAGGGCCGCTGCGAAGGCGGTCAACTGGTGCTCCGCGATGCGACCCAGGGCAAGGTCCAACAACGAACGTTGGCATGGGACCAGGAGTACGGCGGCTTTTTTGCCGATCAGTTGTCTCTGCGCCGCAAGCCCATGCGACCGGGAGAAAGCCGCCGACTCCGCGCCCTGCTGCCGGTGATCAACCAGGTCGGCGAGATCCGCTTGGAGGCGGGGGCCCTGGAAGCAACCCAACTGGCGGCGGGGACGCAAACGCTGCTGCGGATCAACGTCACCACGGACTTGGGCACGGCCCAGATGAAGTCCATTGTCTGGATGGACGAGCAAGGCCGGGCTCACAAAGTCAAGGACCTGCAGTTGGGCATGGAGGCTTTGTTGACAACCCAGCAGGATGCCCTGCAGCCCGGCACGGCAGGCGGCTTCGACTTGGGGTTCGATACGATCGTCCGCGTGGCGAAGCCGCTGCGCAACCCCCATCACACGCGCCGCGTCGTCTATCGGGCGGAGTTGAAAGACGGCGACGTCAAGTCGCTGTTCGCAGCGGGACTCACGCAGACGGTCCGGCCGCTGGACGACGGCCGACTCGAAGTCACCGTGCAAGCAGTCCGGCCGGACCAGCCGCCAGCGGCCACCGATCAGGAGCAGGATGCCCCCGCGGACGCCGATCGCCAGGCCAGCACCCTGCTGCAAAGCGACGATGCAGCGATTGTGCAGATGGCACGGGCAGTCGCGGCCGGCGAATCGGACCCCTGGGCCGTCGCCTGCGCCCTGGAACGGCACGTGAAAAAGACGATTCGTCTGAAGAACTACTCGACGGCCATGGCGACCGCCGCCGAGGTGGCCAAGTCGCTGGAGGGCGATTGCACCGAGCACGCGATGCTGCTGGCGGCCCTGTGCCGCGCCCGGCAGATCCCGGCGCGGGTGGCCATCGGACTGGTCTACTATCCGTCCGCCGGGGGCTTCGCCTACCACATGTGGACCGAGGTTTGGATCAAGGACCGCTGGATTCCGTTGGATGCGACCCTCGGTTTGGGCGGCATCGGCGGGGCACATCTGAAGTTCGCGCACTCCAGCATGCAGGGCACGGCCGCCTATGCCGAACTGTTGCCCGTGGTTCAAGCCCTGGGACGGCTGAAACTGGAGATCGTCCGTGCCGAGTGAGCCAAGTGGACGGGCCGGCGCCCCGCGTGGCACGGCCTACTTGTTGGCCGTGTGGAGCGGCATGGCAACGGCTTCCCGTCGAGGCCAAGGGAGGGAGACTCACGGTATCCATTGCCGAGCCCAAGTCGCGTCCTCCCCGGCCAGGGGCGGCCGGGGGGCACCGTCGTAAATGTAGTCCTCGTAGCCGGCCGCGTCGTAAACACGATCCAGGATCTGTTTGAGATCGAGCCGGGCATCGGGGTGCGGGGCCACGAGCGGGATGGGAATCACGGGCATCCGACGGCGTAGCCGTTCTTCGGACGCGCCGTCCATCAAGGGGCGCTGCTCTCGGACGTTTTGCTGAAGGTCAGGTCCGTGGCCAGGCCCGCGATGGGCGCGCCGTCCAGGCCGACGATGCGGGCACAGGCCACCCAGCCGCCTCCGCCTTGGGTGATTTTGAGCATCAGCAGATTGGCCCCCTTCTTGAGTTTGATCGGGGCGGTGTCCTGGTCGGGCACGGCGCCGCGGTCGATGTTGTTCGCGTGGACCACGGCGCCGTTCAACCACGCCTTGACGCCGTCGTCGCTGCCGAGCAGGAGGAGGGCGTCGCAATCGTGCGGCGCGATGACTTGCGTCTTCAGATACGCCACGCAGTCGGTCTGTCCGGGAAACACGACCCACAGGTTCACCATGTCGCCGGACGGCACGGGACGCCAGGACACTTCGTCGCCCTGCTTTTCGGGACCGAACTCGATGGGGAACAGCTTCTCCGCGCCGGTCACACCGGCCTGGCGGTACGGACCGCAGACCAGCCAGTCGCGGAGGAAGGGGCCACGCTGGGGTTTACCGCGTAGCGCCGCAGCGCGCCCGACGATGTCGTCACTCTTGCAGTTGGCCAGGATCTTGGCCGCGGCGTCTGACACAACTTGCGGGTGCGAGTCGACCAGCTTTTCCGCGATGCTCACCGCGGCCATGCCCGCTTCGTTCACCAGACCGGCGTCGGTCAGGTGCGGCAGCACCGCCTCCAGCGCGGGCAGCGTCGGAATCTGGCCCAATTGGCCCAGGGCCTGCCGCTTTTCTTCGACGCGCCGGGCCGCGGTCAACGCCTGAGAAAGCAGCGCGACACGCTGGGCCGGGTCCGCCGCTTGCCCGGCCAGCTGCACAAAGCCGCGCAGGGCCAGGGCGTGCAGAGTGGCGTCCGTGCTCGTGCGGGCCAAGTCCAGCAGTTGTGGGGCGGGTGCCGCGCTGGGCCAATCCGACAACGCGCGCACGGCTTCTTTCGCCAGCTCGACGTCTTTGTCTTGGGCCGCCGACTGGGCGGTGCTCAGGGCGTCGGCCGTGCCCAGCGCGCTCAGCAGCGTCAGCAACGGACGACGTCGGTCAGCGGGAGCACTGTGGATCGCGTCGATCACCCGTCGGGCGGCCTGATCCTTGTTGCGGCTGGCTTGACAGACGGCGTAGAGGGCCTTCAGCAGCGGCTCGCGATCGATATCGGGTTTCTGCTTCTCGGCCAGTTCCAGCAGCGGGCTGAGGGCTTCCTCCGCAGCCAGCTTGCGGAGCGATTCGAGCGCGGCGAGCCGGACCGGTTCCGCGTCGGCGGAGGCGTTCTGCAGCAGCACGCTCACGGCGTCGGACTCGCCGCGCTCGCCCAGCACGCGCAGCAATTCGGATTTCGCCGGCGAGTCCGACTTGTCGATCGCGCGGAGCAGGGCTTCGCGCACGCCGGGGCCGTGGATTCGAGCCAGCGTATCGCGGGCGGCATCGCGCTCGGCCGGCTCGCCGCTGGCGGCCGCCTGGGCCAGCGTCGGGATGGTTGCCGGGTCGTTAAGTTCGGCCAGCGCGCGCCAGGCGGCCACGCGCACCGCAGGGTGCGGACTCTCGGACGCGGCGCGCACGGCTGGCAGCGCCTCGGCGCCACACTTGAGATGCGCATCCATCACGGCCAATTGTGATTCAGCCGGCAGCGACGCCCACTGGGCCAGGCACGCCGCGATCACCTGAGGGTCGGCCAACTCGCGGACCAATTGCAGTGCCACTGTCCGGATCGGGCCGTCGTCGCCGGAGAGGGCTTTCGTCATCAGTTCGCTACGCTGACCTGCATCAGCTAGGACCAAGCCACGCCACGCCGCTGCGCGGAAGTGCGCCGGGAGTTGCCTGCCGAGCAGACCTCGATACAGGGCCGCCGCGCCCGGCGCGTCGTCGTCCGCCTGCAGCCGTTCGGCGCATCGCATCAGGCCCTCGAGCACGACAGGCTGCAGAACCGGTGGTCCCTTGTCCCACGCGGCGGACAGCGCGCCGATCGCGTCCTGACCGCCGATCCGTCCCAACGCGGACGCCGCGGCGGAGGCGACCGTCAGGTCCGCATCGGCCAGCAGCGGCACCAGCAGTGGCACCGCCTGCGGATCGCGGCGCCATCCGAGCGAGTCGATCAGGCCGGCCTTGATCGCCCCGGAACTCTTGCCCGCGGCTTCGCGTAGGGCAGTCCCCGCTTCGGCACAGGGCATCCCTTCCAGGGCGTACCGCGCGGCGTGCGAGGTGCGTTCCTCGCCGAGCAGCGCGGCCAGCGCGGGCACGGCGCGCTCCGTCCCGCTGATCCTCAACTTCTGGCACGCGGCGCACTTCTGAGGCACGCCAACCGTCGATTGTAGCGTGGCGATAAGGTCTTGCTCCTCGTCGGCCCGAACGGCGGCGCTGACCAGGGCGATCAGACAAGCGACGAACGTCGTTCGCATTGCCCATGTCCGATCTCCTGTTTTCTTGCGCGCGTTTTGGAGTGCGGCGCCTTGTCGCCGCTTTGGCTCGACGGCGACGCAACGACCGCCGCGTTGTGTTCCGACGCCTCCTGAACCCAATCCTG
>CAYUFW010000243.1:0-475 GCA_964443915.1 uncultured Pirellulaceae bacterium | reverse complement strand
TTGGAGTGCGGTGCCTTGTCACCGCTTTGGACGACGGCCAACATAGCCTCGGGTGTTTGACGATCGCATCGACCTGAACACAAACGGTAGGAGTGACGGATGCTTTTCACCAAAGCGGTGACAAGGCACCGCACTCCAAATCTCGGTTGCGGCCGAAGGCGCAGGTTGGGCTGCCCTTCCGACGCGGACGCATTCGGCTTGCTGTTGGACGATGGTTGGGTTGCGGTCGTCGGCCGCGTTCGGATCCGATTCGAGGGCTGCATAGTCATGGGCTTACCTTTCCGTCGCGGGGAAGATCGTCGATTCGGTGGACTCGCGGTTTCGCTCACAGCCGCCACGGCGGACGCGGCGTGTAGGCGAGCAGCCGGTTGGCCTGATCGTCGCCGGGAAATTGCTCCGTGATCGGATTCCACTTGACCTGCCGTCCCAAAGCCAGGGCGATGCCGCCCACGAAGATCAAGTTCATGCTGTCCAC
>CAYUFW010000242.1:5952-12694 GCA_964443915.1 uncultured Pirellulaceae bacterium | reverse complement strand
CGACCTCGGCAATGTCGAGGTCATCGTGTTTCACTCGTGGAACACGTCGCGGGTTCGCATCGCGTCGGTCGACAAGACGCAGGCGATCGTCACGTTCACGGGGCCGACGGTCTTCCGGCCGCTGGCGTGGGACCCGGAGCAACGGTACTACGTGGAGAATGCGCGGGAGCTGTTGGACGCGCCGGGCGAATGGTACTTGGACCGGGAAACGGGCGTGGTCTCCTACTGGCCGTTGGCCGGCGAGGACATGCGCAGCGCCGAGGTCATCGCCCCGGTGCTTCCGCCAAGGGGGCGCGGTTCTGTGCCGTCGAACAGTGCGAGATCGCCCACGTCGGCACGTACGGCGCCTGGTTCAGCCGCGGCTGCAAGGACAACCGGATCGTGCAGAACCACATCCACGATCTGGGCGCCGGCGGCGTGCGGATCGGCGAACCGGCGATGGCCGCCAGCGACGTGGCCGAGTCGAGCGCGAACCTGGTCTCCAACAACTACCTGCACGACGGCGGTTGCGTCTACGCGGGCGCGGTCGGCCTGTGGCTCGCTCAGAGCAGCCACAACGAGATCTCGCACAACGAGATCCACAGCTTCGACTATTCCGGCATGTCGATCGGCTGGAACTGGGGCTTCCAGCCGAACCGCACGCATCACAACCGCATCGAGCACAACCATGTCCACCACGTGGTCCGCGGCATGTTGAGCGACGCCGGCGGGATCTACATGCTCGGCATCCAGACCGGCACGGTGGTCCGCAATAACATCTTTCACGACGTCTTCCCGTATCCGGGCAGACCGGCGATGGCTTGGGGGATCTACTTTGACTCCGGCGCCAGCGAATTGCTCGTGGAGAACAACATCGTGTACCACACGCTGACCGGCGGGATCATGAACACGGGGATGACCGGAAACGTCGTCCGCAACAACATCTTTGCCCTGAGCGGTCAAGAGGCGGCCTGGCGTTACAGCTGGACCAAGGATCCGCCCAGCGTGGTGGAACGCAACATCTTCTACCTGACGCAAGGCGAACTGTTCCACGAGGACGACGGGGCCAGCGATTTCCGCACCCGCTGGGACCACAACCTGTACTGGCGCACCGACGGCGAGCCCCTTCTCTTCTACGGCCAGACGTTCCAGGATTGGCAGACCAAGGGAGTAGATCAGCACTCGCTGGTCGCGGACCCGCAGTTTGTCGATCCCGCCCGGTTCGACTTCCGCCTCCAGCCCGGATCGCCGGCGATACAGCTGGGATTTCAACCCATCGACACGAGCCGGAACGGGCTGTTCGGTCCGCCGGAGTGGGTGGCGCTGCCCAAGCAGGCGACGTTTCCCGCCACCGTGCTGCCGCCTCCGCCGCAACCGATTTCGGTCGACGATGGTTTCGAGCAGACGCTCCTCGGCGAGCGACCGGCGCTGGCCCAGGTGCTGGAGGAGAACCGCGGCGACGGGATTCGCGTCACCGACGAGATAGCGGCGGGCGGCAAGCACTGCCTGAAGTTCACGGATGCAGCCGGCCTGGAGCACGTCTTCAACCCGCACCTGTTCTACACGCCCCGCTTCCGACACGGACAGGCCGTGTTGAGCTTCGACGTGCGGATGGAAACCGGTGCCGTGTTGGGCCACGAATGGCGCGACTCGGCCCGCCCCTACCGGGTCGGCCCCTCGCTCCGGATCGACTCAGGCAAGCTTTCGGTGGGCGGCAAGCCGCTGACGGACGTCCCGACCGGAACATGGGTCCGGCTGGAGATTACCTGCGGTCTGGGCCAGCAGGCCTCGGGAACTTGGGACTTGGTGATGACGCTTCCGGGTCAGCAGCCGAAGACGTTCCCGTCGCTCGCCTGCGGCAATCCGAAGTTTAATCGCCTCGAATGGCTTGGGCTGGTCAGCGTGGCATCCGACAAGACCGTGATGCACGTGGACAACATGAAATTGTCGTTGCGGGAGTCCGGTTCCGAGCGCTGAGAAGGAACGGCAGACCGTGTCCGCCGCGGCCCGCCCCCCACGTAGCTCGGTCTCTCCGAGACCGGCATCCGCGTCTCGGAGAGACGCAGCCACGTAGCTGGGTCTCTCCGAGACCGGCATCCGCGTCTCGGAGAGACACGGCTACGTGAATCGCCGGACGACACGCCACCATGGTGACGCAGGAGTCGAGGCAATCCTCCCCGGAAAACCGAGAAGACTCGAAAGCAGTCAGGAATCTGGTGGGACGGTGCCTGCCAAAATGGCACGAGCATGTCGATCAGCGTCGCGATCGGCGGCTGTGACATGGCGGGGACAAATCCTAAGCTATTGCCGTTAATCGGGTTGCATCCCGGTGGCGACGCTTGGCACAAGGCTTGCTCTCAGGAACGTTCCGTAAGTCAGTCTGCCATTACAGAAACAGTCTGCCTGCCGCTTAGAAACTGTCGCCGCCCGCGCGGACGGTGCTTGCCGCCGACGGACAAGGCGTGAAGGCATCCGCCAAAGGCGGCTCCCGATTTTTCATTTGTGTCAGCAATAGGAGGATTCCGGACGTGGCAAAGCAAATGGTCTACGAGGACGATGCGCGACAATCGCTAATGGCCGGTGTGTCCAAACTGGCGAAGGCGGTTCGCAGTACGTTGGGACCCCGCGGTCGCAACGCCGTTCTGGACAAAGGTTGGGGCTCGCCGAAGATCACCAAGGACGGGGTTACCGTCGCCGAGGACATCGACCTGGATGACCCGAACGAAAACCTGGGCGCCAAGCTCGTCAAGGAGGTCGCCAGCAAGACGAACGACGTGGCTGGCGACGGCACCACGACGGCGACGATTCTGGCCGAGGCGATCTACCGTGAAGGCTTGAAGATGATCGCCGCCGGCTACGACCCGATGGCCCTCTCGCGAGGCATCGCCAAGGGGACGGACGCCGTCGTCGAATCGGTCAAGAAGATGGCGTCCCCGATCGACGAAAAAAACAAGCGTGAAATTCAGCAGGTCGCCACGATTGCCGGCAACAACGACCCGACGATCGGGGCCGTGTTGGCGGACGCCTTTGTCAAGGTCGGCAAGAACGGCGTGATCACCGTCGAAGAGGGCCGCGGCAGCGAGACGACGGTCGAGGTGGTCGAGGGCATGCAGTTCGACCGCGGGTTCCTGTCGCCCCACTTCGTCACCAACGAGGACGACGTGGCCGTCGAGTTGGACGATTGTTACTTGCTCATTTACGAGGAAAAAATCTCCTCCAACAAGAAGCTGATTCCGCTGCTGGAGGCGATCAGCCGCGCGAAGAAGCCGCTGCTGGTGATCGCCGAGGACGTCGAAGGCGAAGCGCTGGCGACGCTGGTCGTGAACAAAATGCGGGGCATCTTGAGCGTCTGTGCGGTCAAGGCGCCGGGCTACGGAGACCGCCGCAAGGCGATGATGGGCGACATCGGCGTGCTGGCCGGCGCGACGCCCATCTTCAAGGATCTGGGCATCGATCTGGAGAGCGTCAAGCTGAGCGACCTGGGCCGGGCCAAGAAGATCAAGATCACGGCGGACGAGACCGTGATCGTCGGCGGCGCCGGCAAGAAGGACGCCATCGAAGGCCGGGCGGAGCAGATCCGCAAGGAAATCGAAAGGACCGACAGTGATTACGACCGCGAGAAGCTGCAGGAGCGGCTGGCGAAGCTGGCCGGCGGCGTCGCGCAGATCAGCTGCGGGGCGGCGACCGAGACGGAGATGAAGGAGCGGAAGATGCTGCTGGAGGACGCCAAGGCGGCCACCCAGGCGGCTCTGGAAGAAGGCGTCGTGCCCGGCGGCGGCATGGCGCTGATTCGCGCGGAGAAGGCGTTGGACAAAGTCGAGGCCACCGGCGATGAGGCCGTGGGCGTGAAGATCATCCGCAACGTTCTCGACTATCCACTCCGCTGTATCGCCGACAATGCCGGCAAGGACGGCGCGGTGGTCGTCAGCAAGGTCCGTCGGATGAAGGGCAAGAACGAAGGCTACGACGCGGACAAGGATGCTTACTGCGACCTGATCGAAGCCGGCGTGATCGACCCGGCCAAGGTCGTCCGGACGGCCCTGCAGAACGCGGCCAGCGTCGCCAGCTTGCTGCTGACGACAGAGGCCCTGGTGACCGACATTCCCAAGGAAGAAGAGCCCGCCGGCGGCGGCCATCACGACGACCACGGCATGGGCGGCATGGGCGGCATGGGTGGAATGGGTGGCATGAACGGCATGATGTAAGCCTCGCCGCTGGCTCGCGGTGCTGTCCGGCGCTGGGAGCCCAACGGCGACAAGCATTGACGGATTTTCCCTGCGGACAAACCAAAGAACAACTCAAGAGGAAGGAATTCAACAATGGCAAAGCTGAAGATTCGCCCCCTGGACGATCGCGTGGTTGTGGAGCCGATGGAGGCCGAAGAGATGACGGCGGGCGGGATCGTGCTGCCGGACACGGCCAAGGAGAAGCCGCAGCGCGGCAAGGTCGTGGCCGTGGGTCCCGGCAAGCTGTTGGACAACGGCCAGCGGGCCGAAATGTCGGTCGCGGTCGGCGACGAGGTCATCTATGGCAAGTACGGCGGGACGGACATCGAGGTCAATGGCGAAGAAGTCAAGATCCTCCGGGAGAGCGACATTCTGGCCAAGGTCGTCGACTGAGCGGGCCCGGCCCGTCGCGGGTGCGGGCCGGCCTCTGTGGGGCCGGCTCGCGAAACGGTTCAACGCACATACTCTCGTATAGGGGTTTTGGAAAGTGGCGAAGCAATTGCTGTTTGAGGATCACGCCCGAGCCAGGATGATGGAGGGCGTCGACAAGCTGGCCAAGGCGGTCGCCATCACGATGGGACCGACCGGCCGAAACGTGATCATCAACAAATCGTTCGGCGGTCCGACCGTCACCAAGGACGGCGTGACGGTGGCCAAGGAGGTCGAACTGGAGGACCGCTTCGAGAACATGGGCGCGAAGCTGGTCGTGGAAGTGGCCCAGAAGACGTCCGACATTGCCGGCGACGGCACCACCACGGCCACCGTGCTGGCCCGCGCGATTCTCCGTGAAGGGTTGCGGAACATCGTGGCCGGCAGCAACCCGATGGCCATTCGGCGAGGCATCGACAAGGGCGTCGACGCCGCCGTCGAACACCTGTTCAAGATCGCCAAGCCGGTCACCAGCAAGGACGAAGTGGCCCACGTGGGCGCCATTTCCGCCAACAACGACATGGCGATCGGCCAGCAGTTGGCCGACGCGCTGGAACGGGTGGGCAAGGACGGGGTGATCACCGTCGAGGAAGGGAAGACGACCGAAACGCAGGTCGAATTCGTGGACGGGATGCAGTTCGACAAGGGCTACATTTCGCCCTACTTCATCAACCGCACGTCCGACATGGACTGCCTGCTGGAGGACTGCTTCATCCTGCTCCACGAAAAGAAGGTCAGCAATCTGCGGGACCTGGTGCCGATCCTGGAAAAGGTGGCTCAGACGGGCAAGCCGTTGTTGATCATCGCCGAGGACGTGGACGCCGAAGCGTTGACGCTGCTGGTGGTCAACAAGTTGCGCGGCGTGCTGAACGTGTGCGCCGTCAAGGCGCCCGGATTCGGCGACCGCCGCAAGGCCATGTTGGGCGACATCGCGATCCTGACCGGCGGGACGCTGATCAGCGAGGACCTGGGGCTGCAACTGGAGAACCTGGAGGTCTCGCACCTGGGCCGGGCCAAGAAAGTCACGGTCGACAAGGACAGCACGACGATCGTCGAGGGCGCCGGCAAGCGGGCCGACATCGACAAGCGACTGGCGCAGCTGAATCACCAGATCGAGGAGACGGACAGCGAGTACGACCGCGAGAAGCTGCAGGAACGCCTGGCCAAGCTGTCGGGCGGCGTGGCCGTAATCTCCGTGGGGGCCGAAACCGAGGCGGACATGAAGCAGAAGAAAGCCCGCATTGAGGACGCCCTGCACGCGACGCGAGCGGCCGTCGAAGAGGGCATCGTGCCGGGCGGAGGCGTGGCTCTGCTCCGCTGCCGCGAGGCGGTGGAGAAGGCCCGCGGTTCGGCCCGCGGCGACGAGAAAATCGGCGTCGACATCGTGCTGGGTGCGTTGGATACGCCGATTCGGACGATCGTTTCCAACGGCGGTCTGGACGGTTCGGTGGTGGCCGAGGAAGTCCGCGAGAAGGACGTGAACGTCGGCTACGACGCCAACACGAACGAGTACGTCGACATGTTCAAGGCCGGCATCATCGACCCGGTGAAAGTTGTGCGGACGGCGCTGGGCAATGCGGCCAGCATCGCCAGCCTGATGCTGACCACGGAAGCCCTGGTCACGACCTTCGACAAGGAGGACAAGAAGAAGGCCCGAGTCGAGGGCAGCGTCGCCTGACGCTGGTTGCGGCCGCCGCCCAAGAAGAACGGACTTACCATCCGTTCGGAACTGGTCGGGACGCAGCCCTGGGCATCCGGGAGCGATCAAACGGGCCACTTCCGTGCGGGGTGGCCCGTTTTTCACTAGGGACGGTTTCTCGTCACGAGGTCTGTGAGCCATGCCGACTATGGCCGCCAAGCGAGACTACTACGAAGTGCTCGGCGTGTCGCGCAGCGCGACCGAGAAGGAGATCGCCGCCGCGTACCGCAAGCTGGCCATTCGGTACCATCCGGACAGCCACCCCGGCGATGCCGACGCGACGGAGAAGTTCAAGGAGGCCGCCGAGGCGTACGAAGTCCTCAGCGACTCCGACAAGCGGACGCTGTACGATCAGTACGGGCACGCCGGCTTGGAGGCGGGCGGCGCCGCTCCTCACTTCACCGACGTC
>CAYUFW010000242.1:3705-5886 GCA_964443915.1 uncultured Pirellulaceae bacterium | reverse complement strand
GTTCGGCTTCGGCGGATTCTTCGGCGGGGGAGGTAGCCGGCGGCGGCAGCGGCAGCGCCGCGGCGCCGACGTTCGCTGCGACGTGACGCTGGACCTGGAAGAGGCCGCCAAGGGAGTCTCCAAGACCGTTGAATTCTCACGCAGTGCCCGCTGCGAAACGTGCCAGGGAACGGGCAGCAAGCCGGGTTCCCAGCCGGAGACCTGCCGTTGCGGCGGGCGGGGGCAAGTCGTGCAAGCCGCGGGCATCCTGCGGGTCCAGACCACGTGCCCGTATTGCCACGGGGCGGGATCGGTGATTACCGATCCCTGCGGCGACTGCCGCGGCAACGGCTATGTGAAACAGCGCGTCCAACTCGACGTCGCCATTCCGGCCGGGATCGACGACTCCATGCGCGTCCGCTTGGCGGGCGAAGGCGAGCCTAGTCCGGACGGAGGCCCGCGCGGAGACTGCTACTGCTTCGTCACCGTTCGGCCGCACAGGCTGTTCCAGCGGGACGGAGACCATCTGCTCTTGCGGTTGCCGGTGACTTACAGCCAAGCGGCCTTGGGCGCGAAGATCGAAGTTCCCACGCTCACGGGGCGGGCGGAATTGGAGATTCCCCCCGGCACGCAGTCGGGCGAATTGTTCCGCCTGCGGTCGCGCGGCATGCCCAACGTGCGTGGCGGCGCGATGGGGGACTTGGTCGTCCAGACCTACATCGAAGTCCCGAAGAAACTGACGCCGCGCCAGGAAGAGTTGCTGCGGGAATTGGCCGAGGTGGAAAACTCGCACGTATCGCCGCAACGCAAGAGCTTCTTGGACAAACTGACCAGCTACTTTACGGGGGAAGGTGCTTCTTAGAATTGTGAGGGGGAGATTCAGATTTCTGAATTAGCCAGCGATGAATAAGAACACTTCATGGCAGCCGACGGAACCCCAAGACGCCGATCCGGACGGTCGGCCGGTGGACGCCGCGGAGACGGCGGCCGGCGAGCCTCCTGCGGACGGCAACGCGACCGGGACGGACGTCCTGGGCGAAGCGATCAGCGAGGTGGCGGCGGAGTCTGCTGCAGCGGATCAAGGACCGTCGCAAATCGAGCAGTTGCAGGGCCGCCTGGCGGAGGCGGAACAACGTGTGTTGCGGGCTTACGCCGAGTTGGACAATTACCGGAAGCGTGCCAACCGGCTCTTGCAGGAGGAGATCAAGTACGCTCCCTTGCCGCTGATGCGGGACCTGTTGCCCGTGGTGGACAACCTGGAGCGGGCGATTCAGGCGGCTGAACAGAGTGGGGGTTCCGCTGGACTGTTAGAGGGTGTTAAGATGGTCGCCCAGCAGCTGCACTCGGTGTTGGAGCGGCACCACTGCAAGCGGATCGAAGCCAAGGGGCAGCCTTTTGATCCCCACGTTCATGAAGCGATCACGCAGATCCCCAGCCCGGAACTGCCGGCGGGGACGGTCGCGGACGTGGCGCTGACCGGATACCTACTGCACGACCGCATCGTCAGACCGGCCCAGGTCCTGGTCGCGGCCCGTCCGCCCGCAGCGCCCCCCGCGGCGGAAGACGAGGCAAACGAGAATTAACATAGGAGCGCCCACCATGCCGACGTATGACTACGAGTGCGATTCGTGCGAGCATTCGTTCGAACTGTTCCAGTCCATTACCGAGCCCGTCAAGCGAAAGTGCCCGCGTTGCGGCCGAAAGTCCCTGCGGCGTCTCTTCGGGACCGGCGCCGCGATCTTGTTCAAGGGTTCTGGCTTCTATCAGACCGACTACCGCAGCGAATCCTACAAAAAAGGCGTCGAGGCAGAGAAAAAATCCGCCGACTCCGGTTCCGGAAGCAAGGCGTCGGACAGTAAGGCATCGGACAGTAAGATCGCGGACAGTAAGATCGCGGACAGCAAGGCGTCGGACAGCAAGGCGTCGGGCGGCGGCGCGGACAACGGCAAACGCCACCGCAAGAAGGCGGCGGTCGCCTGAGTTTGAAGGCCCGCGTGCCGATGCGCCGGGCACGAATGCCCGTCTGTTTGTGAGTAGGCGGGCCGCTGAAGTTGTGCGCCTTAAGATGTGCGTGAGGGCGGAACATGGCTTTGGTGTTTTGTCCAACCTGCGGGCAGCAGTTCGAGTCCGAGGCGGCGAAGACGATGCCGTTCTGCAGCGAGCGATGCCGCTGGATCGACTTGGGCCGCTGGCTGAACGAAG
>CAYUFW010000242.1:0-3695 GCA_964443915.1 uncultured Pirellulaceae bacterium | reverse complement strand
GCTCCCCGAGGAGCTCGGCGCGAACGAGGTGGTCGCGGCGGCGGCCCGGGCCGACGAGGAAGCCGCCATCGGAGCCGCTTTGCCCGTGGAGCCGGAGGAGGAAGAGATGAAGGATGAGGGATGAGAGATGAAGGACGAAGAACTCGGACACCTTAGTTTACTGCCGTGAAACGGGGTGAGATGGCGGTACTCAACAATCCCGCTTCCCGCATCCCGCAACCCGCATCCCGCAACCCGTTTCTGGAACAGGGCGCATGACATGGCGAGTGATCGGATTGTCGTTCGCGAGATCGCGTGGCGGGAGATCCTTCCCTGGCTGGTCATTTTTCGCACGTTTCGGCTGGCGAGATCTCTGTCGCTGTTGTTCCTCGCGACGTTCGGCGTCTTGCTGACGCCCGTGGGCTGGCGTCTGGGCGAAGCGCTTTTCGTGTCCGATCAACTCGTCGAGCAGGATGCCCCGTTCGCCCGCTTGCTGGAACAGAACCGGCAGTGGCCGTTCCAGCGGAGCGCGATCCCGGTTCCCAACGATGGGCGCCTTCCCCGCTCGGTCCAAGAAATCGTCGTCACTAAGCCGAACACGTTGGAGCCGATCTATTTGCGTTTCGTCGATCCGCTGGCACGGCTGCTCGATGCACCGCTCACGCTCACCCAAGCCGCCTACTGGGCGTTCGGTCTGCTCTGGATGTTGGCCGTGTGGGCGTTTTTCGGCGGGGCCATCACCCGGGTGGCTGTCGTGCAACTGGGTCGCGAGGAGCGGCTTGGGTTGGGTGACGCCGTCCGGCACGCGGGCGTCAGACTGGGAGCTTACTGCGGCGCGCCGCTATTTCCCATGGCGGGCGTCGTCCTGGTCGCCCTGCCCATCTGCGGCCTGGGCCTGCTGGCCCGCTGGGACGGGGGTTTGTTGGCTGCCGGCATCGTCTGGATCCCGGCCCTGTTGGGCGGGCTGGTGATCGCCGTGCTGCTGCTGGGGCTGCTGTTCGGCTGGCCCTTGATGTGGGGCACGATCAGCGCCGAGGAGCGGGGCGACGTGTTCGAGGCGTTCAGCCGCAGTTATTCGTACGCGTTCCAACGGCCGCTGCACTACCTGTTCTATGCGGTCCTCGCGACCGTCTACGGCGCGTTGGCGTGGCTGCTGGTCTACCATTTCGCGGAATCCATCATCCGCTTCGCCGAATGGGCCGCCGCCTTAGGGGCCGGCTCGGAGCGCTGGGCCGACATCGTGCAGCTCCGGGGCGATCCCTCGCTGGGCGGGGGCCTGACGCGCTACGGCGGGCTGCTGATGGATCTGGGCTCGGGGTTCGTGCGCAGCATCGCGGCCGGGTTCGGGTACAGCCTCTTTTGGTGCCTGGCCGCAGCCGTCTACCTGCTTTTGCGCCGGGACGTCGACCAGACCGAATTCGACGAAGTGTTTGTGGCGAACGAGAGTCAGCGGTACCAACTGCCGGAGGTCCGGGGAAGTGAAAAAGCGGAAGAGTGGCAGAGTGGAAAAGTGGAAAAGTGAAAGAGTGAAAAAGTGGAAGAGTTCAGGGGGAAGGAGGTGCTCCGCTGTTGTGAAGCAATGCGTTTGCACTGGGGCGAGCGGTTTCCCATAATTCGGCTGTCGCGTCTGTCCATGCTGTTGTTCGGCTTTTTCACTTTTTGACTTTTCAACTTCTCAACTCCCTCCCTCTTTCCCTTTCCTCCCTCCCGTGATTCACGTCCAGCAGCTTACCAAACACTACGATGATCTGCGGCAAGGGCGGGTGGTGGCCCTGGACGGGATTTCGTTCGACGCGGTCCCCGGCCAGGTCTTTGGCCTGCTGGGACCCAACGGCGCCGGCAAGACAACCACGCTGCGAATTCTGAGCACGATGTTGCGGCCGACCAGCGGCACGGCTTCCGTCAACGGCTGTGACGTCGCCGCCCAGCCCGACCTGGTGCGGCGGCAGATCGGTTACGTGTCGGCCAGCACGGGCGTTTACGACCGCATGTCCGCGTGGGAAATGGTCGAGCATTTCGGCCGCTTGTACGGCTTGACGACGGAATCGCTGACGCCCCGCATGGAAGACCTTTTTCAGCGGCTCAAGATGGATGAGTTCCGCGACGTACTGGGCGCCAAGATGTCGACCGGCATGCGGCAGAAGGTGTCCATCGCCCGGGCGCTGGTCCACGACCCGCCGGTGCTGATCTTCGACGAGCCCACGCTGGGACTGGACGTGCTGGTGGCCCGCTCGCTGCTGGACACGATCCGGCAGCTTCGCGACCAGGGCAAATGCGTCATCTTCTCGACGCACATCATGCGCGAAGCCGAGCGACTGTGCGACCAGATTGCCATCATCTCGCGAGGCCGAATCCTGGACGCCGGAACCCTGACCGAACTCCGCGATCGGCACGACGAACACGACCTCGAAGAACTGTTCTTCCGGCTGATCGAGCGGACGGGAGAGGGGTGGAAGAGTGAAAAAGTGGAAGAGTGAAAGAGTCGAAAGAGTTGAAAAGTGAAAAAGTGGAAAAGTGGAAAAGATCGCCAGTGGCGGAGGCGGGCAGAGAAGTGCGAAAATAGGATTGTCGTGTTACTGTGTGCGTTCGGGCACTCCTGATGAGTTGCGGAGGGGACTATGTCGGCTGCGCGGTCATTTGAGGATCTGTGGATTTGGCAAACGGCCAGAGTTTTGGTGAAGGACGTCTATTCGGATTTCGGAGGCGAGAGCCTTACGGGACGTGATTTTGCATTCCAGAATCAGATTCGCCGCGCGGCCATGTCGGTCATGAACAACATCGCCGAGGGTTTTGAACGAGGATCAAACGCCGATTTCGCGAACTTCCTCCGCATCTCTAGAGGCTCCTGTGGCGAAGTGCGAAGCATGTTCTACACGGCCGAGGATCTGGGCTACGCCGCCGCAGCCTCGGCCATCGAGCGCCGGGAGAAGCTCAAACAGCTTGCGGCCGGGATAGAAGCCCTCCGAACCCACCTGAAAACGTAGCACCAGGCTTCTTTACTCTTTCACTTTTCAACTTTTTCACTTTTTCACTTCTCCCCTGCCCCCCGTGTCCTGGCCCAACGTCCGTCTAATCTGGTTTCGCGAAGTCCGCGATCAGTTGCGGGACGGGCGGACGGTGTTCATGATCGCCGTGCTGCCGCTGCTGCTGTATCCGCTGCTGGGCATGTTATTTCTGAGGATGACCCAGTTCATGCAGCAGCAGCCGACGCGGATTTGGGTCGTGGGGGCGGCGGGGTTGAGCGGCGAACCGGCGCTGTTCGCGCAAGGCCGCTTGGCTGCGGAGTTTTGCCCCAAGGATGAGGCCAAGCTGCTGCAATTGACCTTCCGGGATTCGGTGCCGGAGCCCCAGGAACACGAAGCTTTTCGCGAAATCGCCCGCGGGGAGATCCGCCGCGACGGCTACGACGCGGTTGTGCTGTTTCCCGCAGATTTCGCGGCGAGGCTGGCAGAATTGCCGTCCGTCGCCGTGGCACCGGCGAGAACCGGCGTCCAGGGACGTGGCGTTGATCTGCCGCCGGTGCCTCAACCCGAAATCCTCTTCGACCAGGCCAGCGACTCCTCGCGGATTGCGGCGGAGCGCGTCGAGCGGGTCCTGTCACGGTGGCGAGAAGCGGTCGTGCGACGGCTGCTGGAATCGCGCGGCGTGTCGCCCGCCGTGCTGAAGCCGTTCGAGACCGTGCGGACGGACGTGTCCGAGGAAATCGGGCGGCGGGC
>CAYUFW010000241.1:0-12733 GCA_964443915.1 uncultured Pirellulaceae bacterium | reverse complement strand
GGCTGACAAAGTGAGCCGTGCCACACCGACCAGGGCCACGCCCGTCTTGCGGTATAATGATTTGGCCATGCTGACAGCCTTGGGAGGTAAAGAACCATGCTCGAAATACCCTTTCTTGATGAAATCGTCATGGAAAAGACTCGCGAGACAGCCCGCGCGACGGCTTGCGAGACAGCTCAACAGGACATCGTCGCGTTCCTGGAAGTCCGATTTGGCGACGTTCCGCGAGACATCGTTGAAGAAATCGAGTCGGTCGACGACGCGAAGCAACTGAGGCGCCTCGTGCGGTTGGCCGCTTCCTGCGCCGACCTGGACGCCTTTCGCAACGCGATAGGGCGAAGCTGACGGGACGTGGGCGGAACGGTCACCATTGCGACCTGTTCAGGTTTGCTACCGCGGGGACGCGGCAACGGACCGCCTAGCGGCGCCGCCAGCGTGGCACGGCCTTGTTGGCCGTGGTCATCGGCAGGCAGCGAGGATCGCAATGGGGCCTCTGGCGCACCGAGCAGTGCAAGGAACCCGCCTCGGCGGCAGGTCGTACGATGGCAGGCTTCGTCCGCACTGCACGCACGGCTGACGAAGTGAGCCGTGCCACACCGACCAGGGCCACGCCCGTCAATGGCAGCTCATCGAGACCTGGAACCGGCTGCTCGCGCAATTCATGCCGCACCCCAACACGTATTTTCTGCAAAGCCTGCCGCGCCGCTTCACCGCGAAACGATCCGCCGTACTCGATACCCGATTCCCTTGTCCGTTTTCGGTTTCGGAGAGCGTGGGTGTCTGGTTCTTGCCCACCTGATTGCCCGAGAACCTCTCTGGCGAAGCACCAAACGCGGTTCGCGAGCGGTCAGGTGGCGAGGGGGACAACGACTCGAACAACTAGGGATGATTGCCAGACGTTCGAAGAACCCAGTCGTAAACGGCACTTCCAATAATTGAACAGGTGATCGCCCCCAACCAAATCCATAAGGTGACCTTTACATGGCGTATAACCCAACGATCGAACTTCATTCGTCTCACCGAACGCCCCAGGCCAAGCGTGGACTTTGGGCGGCACACTGCGGCCGTCACCAGAATAATCCCGCTCGAGAGGAGGACAACGTACCAAAGTTTCACCTCCAGTGTATACTGTGTCTTTGCTGCTACGTTCTCGGTATGCAATCTGAGCAACAATCCGATTGCCTCCGCCTGATTTTCGCTGTTTACTCCGTCTGTCGTTAGTTGCGTTGCACGTTCCTGCACGGGCGACTTCACGGTCACCCCGGTGAATACTCCATAGGGCAGCCATAAAAAAGATAAGGCCAAACACCAGTATCCAGCGACCCCGAAAAGAAAGTTGAACTTCGGCCACCAAGGAACCTGTCGCCTCGCCTCCGCCCAATCCCGGATTCCACGGGCAATCCCAATCGCCAAATCGTCGTTTGGTGAGACGGTTACGTGGATGTCCTCTCTACTGAACCGCAAGCTACTGAACCGCGAGAAGATCTCGATTCGGAGTTGGTAGTCCGCCCTCCGGATGAGCACTTCTGCTTCCGTCGGATGTTCATGCTCCAGACCATGCCTATCGATGATCTCTGCAAAACTTGTGCCCGCGATCTTGTTCTTCGAGCGGCAATCAACGGATACGCTCCGCTCATCAGTAGTGTATGGGTGCCACCGTTTTAGACCATTACGGATCTCCGCTCTTGCCTTGTCCTTGTCTTCCTCCTTGACTTCCTGGTCTCTAAGCCGCTTGTTCACTTGCCGGTTTAGTTCCTCACGGGCACGCTTATCAAATGCCCTCTTGGCGTCATTCAGCAATCCGTCAAGTTCTCGCAGATCGTTCGCATCAAGCGCGAATACGCCCTCAACGCTGTACTCGCCGGGATACTGAAGTTGTGCTGCCATGTCGAAAACCCGTCCGAAGTGCCTGGCGTTTCTCCAATCCGTCGCATTGTACCACCCATAGCGGTCGTGCAAAGGAGGGAATGCAGCGACACGGACCTCCCAGGACCGGAAAAGGGGAGACCGGACGGGGGCCCTTTCCGTCACGTGTGCCTCGTGTTTTTCGGGAGACGGCTGCTGGCTAAGGGACTCCAGAATCCGCGCGGCGATGAGCTGCGGGCCGGCGGGGGTGAAGTGCAGGCTGGCGAAACCTCGCAGCTTTTCGCGGTCGGCGATCGCGAGGCCGTAGAGATCATTGACCGGCACGCCGAGGCTGGCGGCGATCTTCTTGCCCGTCTCGTTGCGAGTGACGGGCGTGGCCCTGCGCGCGTGGCACGGCTCACTCGCGCACCGCCGGAAAACGGGTTCTAGTAATTGACTTGGAACTGGAACCGCAAGATCTGACCGTCGTACTGTCTGTACGACAAGGCGTCCTCCTTGCTGATCGCCGTCGTGTTCGTCCGGTCGGTGATCGTGTACATGGCCGTGAATTCCATCTGCGGGTTGATCTGCCATTCGCACCCCAATTCCCATTCGTCGATCTCGGCGTAGGGCGCGTTTCGTTCGGCCTTGTAGCCGCCTTCGTAGTAGACCCACCGCAGGAATGGAAACAGATCGCCGCCCCAAGGTCCTTCCAGGTGAACCATCGTCATCGCGTAGCCGCCCGTCAAGGACTGCTCGACCACCGCCGTCTGCGGGTCGTTCAGCGCCGGGCCGCGGCCCACGTTCCATTCGGCCTGGAAGCCCAGCGGCTGGGGATACCAGACGAACGTCCCGCCGACGCGTTCGTCGCGGATGCCGGCGGCGTTGCCCGCGGCCAGCGTGCCGGCGGGATCGATCAGTTCCCCCACGCCCAACGCCGAAATCTTGGAGGACAGCACGGTGTACTTGCCGGTGTAGGCCTGGGCACCGATTTCCAGGTGCTGGCCGTCGGCAAAGGTGAGGGGCAGTGTCAGGCGGGTGACCACGTGCAGGTTGTCGTTCTGTTCCAGGCACGAACCGCCCTGCCCGTTATAGCAGCCAATGCCGAACACGCCATAGTTGCCCGATCCCTTCAGACCCTGGTCGAGAACTTCCTTGAAGAAGTCCTGCGCGAACTCGGGTGTCCAGTAGAAGAAGACGCCCAAGTCACGTTCGTTGCGCACCGCGCTGTTGAGGGCGTCGTCGCGGTCCAGCGGGATGCGGTTCGAGCTGGATTGCATGTTCTCCCAGCCGTAGGGCACTTTGGATTGTCCGAGGCGGATCCGATAGACTTTGCAGGTGTCGATGTACAGGTCCGTGTACCAGTCGCGGATCTGCACGAAGTGCGTGCGGTCGGAACTGCCCGGAGTCGTCGTCGCGAAATCGGGCTGCAAATAGATGTACATGTGCTCGGAGACGTCTCCGGCGAGAACGAGACGCGCTCGGCGAATGAGGAAGTTCTGGTTCGGACTGACCGACCGGTCCCCCAAGTGATGCGGAGGCGCGGAATCGTCGTCCTCCCATATCGACTGGTTGATGCGGAACTGCGTGTAGCCCCGCAGGGAGTACTTGTCGTACCACTTCTTCTGCGCCGGATCGGCGAGCATCGCGGAGTACGTGCTGTAGTTGATCAACTCCAGTTCCGGGTCGCCCAGGGTCTTCCAACGCTCGCCCAGAAAGCCGAACACGTTTTCCGACTCGCCGCCGGGCTCCGGCTGAAGTTGAGCCCGGAGCGCCGCGATCGTGGCCTCGGCTTCGTTCAGCTGCTGGAGCATTTGGGCGGGTGACGGTGAGTTCGCCCCATCGGCTTCGGTTGGCATGGCACCGGCCGGCTGACCGACGCCTGGAAGTGGATACTCGACCTGTTGTGCTTGGGCAAGCGGTGCGGAAAAAACCAGAAAGGCCAGCAGGGCAAGTTGGGCAAAACGGCGTGACATGGCGTCGGCCCTTGAATGCTTACGAACCGGAGGCGGGAGGGAATCGCGGCTTCTGTTTGAATCGTCAGGCTCCCAATTCTGCGAGTATTAAGAAAAGGCAAATCTTCCAGATTGTTCAGCACGGGCGGACGTGAGCTGCCGGCCGACTGGCACACGGCTGGTTGTCAACCCGGAGAGAGATGAAAGTCTTCGAAGTTGCGCGTGGCCGAATTCGTGCGCGTTCAGCCACGGGGTCACGGCCAACCGCGCCGCCTTGCACGCGTCGCACGATCTTGGTACGGTTCGTTCAGACGATCGGTCGCAACTCATCGTAGGCCGCTCGCTCCGCGAGCGGGGGTTCCGCTCGCGGAGCGAGCGGCCTACGATGATGCCCGCGATGCGCAGTAAGCGCTTACCTCGGGAGAGCCGGCGCATTGCGGCCCCGCTTTGACTTGAGACGTGTTAGGAGCAGGTGCATGAAGTGGCATTCCCCACTGACGTTGGCGTTCGTTGTTTTGTTGTTGACAGCTCCGTTGCCGGGCGGCGACTGGCCGCAGTTCCGTTACGACGCGGGCCGCACGGCCGCAGCGCCGCACGAGTTGCCCGCCGAACTCCAGCTGCGCTGGACGCGCACGCTTGCCACGCCCCGCCCGGCGTTTCCCCATGAAGTCCGGCTGGGCTACGACGCGTCCTACGAGCCCGTGGTGCTCGGCCGCACGATGTTCGTCCCGTCGATGGTCGCCGACAGCGTGACGGCGTTGGACACCGAGACGGGCGCCGAACGTTGGCAGTTCATCACGGGCGGGCCGGTCCGTTTTGCGCCGGTCGCCTGGGAAGCCAAAGTCTACTTCGTCTCCGACGACGGCAGCTTGTACTGTGTGAACGCCGACGATGGTTCGCTGCGCTGGAAGTTCCGCGGTCTGCCCGCAGACCGGCGGGACCGGTGGGTGCTGGGAAACGGGCGGCTGGTTTCGTTGTTCCCCGCCCGCGGCGGACCCGTGTTGGCCGACGGCGTGGTCTATTTCGCCGCGGGACTCTGGCCCACGGAAGGTGTGTTCGTCCACGCGCTGGACGCCGAGTCCGGCAAGGCCGTCTGGTCGAACACCGACAGCAACCGCATTCCCAAGAGCAACTGGGACCACGGCATCGGAGTTGAGGCGGGCTTGACGCCGCAAGGGTATCTGACGATTGCCGGGGACCGGCTGATCGTCCCGTGCGGCACGCAACTGCCCGCTTTTCTCGATCGGAAAACGGGCCAGCGTCATCCCTACACGACGGGCTGGGGAGGCCGCGTCGGATTGCCGAAGGGCTGCTGGTTCGTGGCCGCCATCGACAAGTACCTCAGTCACGCCGGCGACGTGTACGACATCACCCGTCCCAGCGACGAACGGTTCCCCGATGCGAAGCCCGACACGCCGAATTACAAGCCCATGCTGTACCCCGGCGGTTGGACGCGGCTGGACATCGAGCGGGCCAACCAACGGGAACTCGATTCCTTTCGCCAGCCGGTGTTGACGCCCGGGGTGATGTATGAGAGCGACGGGAGCATCGTGGCCCGCGATCTGACGCAAGTCACGCTTCAACAGCGAACCCTGGACAAGATGCCTCCGCACCGCCAGAAGGACGAGATTCCGGACAACACGGGCGGCCTGCTCCGTCAGATTTGGCAGTTCCCGTCGAAGCTGCAACTTCACATCAAGGCCGGAAACCGCCTGTATGCCGGCGCAGCCGGAGTCGTGGAAGCCATCGACACGGGCGGCGATCAGCCACCGAAGTCCGTGTGGCGCGCGGAGATCCAGGGAACGCCGACAAGAATGCTGGCCGCCGACGAGAAGCTGTTCGTCGTCACGGCCGAGGGGAGCATCCTGGCCTTCGCCGCTCCAGGGGCCGGCGACGTCGCGCGGCACGTGGCGTCGGAAGTCCCGCCGCCTGCGGCCGACGAGTGGACTCAAAAGGCCAATGCGATTCTGCAAGCGACGGGCGTTCGCGACGGTTACGCCCTGGTGTTGGGGATCGACCAGGGCCGCCTGGTTGAAGAACTTGTGCGGCAGTCGAACCTGCATTTGATCGCCGTCGATGAAGACGCCGCCAAGGTCGCCGCGCTCCGCCAGCGGCTGTACCTTGCGGGGCTGTACGGCACGCGGGCCAGCGTGCTGGCCGGAGATCCCGTGACGTTTCCGTTTCCGCCGTACCTGGCCAGCCTGGTCGTTTCCGAGAGGCCCGACGACTTGGAGCCGGCGGGGCACCGGGCGCTGGCGGAAGCGGTGTTTCACACCCTGCGTCCGTACGGCGGCCTGGCCTGCGTGTGGGGCCTGTTGGCTGACCGCGGCGGCATCGAGGAGATCGTGCAAGGCGAGGGGTTTCCCGGTGCGAGCGTGCGGCAGGCCGGCGAGTTCGTCCTGCTGGCCCGTTCAGGTCCGCTGCCGGGCGCGGCGGACTGGTCCCATGCGGAAGCGAACGCCGCCAGCACCGGGGCGTCGGAAGATCAACTCCGTTCGCCCGCGTCCCTGCTGTGGTTCGACGCGGCGCAGCGTTGGCACAAGTACCCGGGGCAGAACCAGGTCCGCGTGGTCGGCGGACGTGTCGTGCTGCTCGAACAGGCCCTGCTGCGGGCCTCGGATGTGTACACAGGCCGCAAGCTGTGGGAGGTCGAGCTATCCGACGAACCGCTGGACCGTCGGGGCATCCGTTACACGCGGCACCGTCAATGGGGACCACCTCCCAGCTTGGCGCCGACAACCGAGTTGGTGGTCGTCCAGGACGCGATCTACCTTGGCAACGGCACCAGTTGCTTGGTGTTCGATCCGGCCACGGGCAAGTCGAGTGGACGCATTGCGCTTCCCGAAGACATCCAAACGCCTTGGGCGAACCTCCGCGTCAGCGACGATTATCTGGTGGGCACCAGCGGCCGGTACGTGCTGGGCGTGAATCGCCGCACGGGCCAGTTGTTGTGGCGAATCGAGGCGTCCCGTCCCGCCCTGTACTTGGCTGTGGGCGGGGGCAAGGTGTTTTGCGCCGAACTGGCCAACCCGCAACGCGGCGAAGACGATACTCGCGATGGCAGCATCTTTGCTGTGAACATCGCGACGGGCGAGCGCCTGTGGCAGCGGCCGGGCGGCGCCATATTGCGCTACAGCGCGGCACTGGACCTCGTCGTGACGCCCGCCAGCTTCTATCGCGGCGCCGACGGGGAACCGGTGGCGCAGCGCTCCGATTCGCCGGGGACGCGGCTGGTCATCCTGGGCGGCGGATTGCCGAAGACGGGACTGCCGGCACGCATTGCCGGGCAGAAGCTGCTGGCCGGTGGCGACGACGTGCTGGTCATGTTCGACCTGCCCTCGGCCCAACCGGTCGGCGCGCCGCTGAAGTGGGTTCGCCGGGGCTGCACGGGCACGCGGGCCAGCACGCACCTGCTGACCACGCGCTACTGCGGCAATGCGGCCTGGATCGATCTGGACAGCCGACAGATCACGCCGTTTTTGGGAATCCGTCCGGGCTGCTCGGTGAACAACAACCTGTACCCGGCCAACGGCGTGCTGAACATCCCCAATCTCACGGGCGGGTGTACCTGCAACTACGCGCCCGTCTCGACCGCCTGCGTCCCGGCGGGCGCGATCGAGCGGAGCGGGGCGGAGTAAATCCCGCGACTCAGCCGCGGGGTAGCCGGAGAGGCCGCCCGGCGCGACGACGGCGGTCCCGCGTTTTACAGATCGAATCGGCTGAAGAAACGCGTCTCCGATTCGACGTCGCCGATGACCACCATTTCGGCGCCGGCGGGCAGCGGTTGCTGGGCGTTTGGATTCACGTAGAAACGGTCGCCCTGCACCACCGCCACGACGTTGCAGCCCGTGTCGGCGCGCACCTTGCTGTCCGCCAGCGATCGTCCCACCAAGGCCGCGGGCACGGGAATCCGGAACACATCCAGACCTTCGGCCAGCAGCAGGATGTCGGCGCGTTTCAACAGATTGAACAACACATTCGCGCCCATGGTCGCGTAGGACATGACGAAGTCGGCCCCGGCCCGGTGCAGCGTCGAGATGTTCCGCTCGACGTTCGCACGGCTCAGGATTTGGACGTTCGGCCGCAGCCGCCGGCAGTAGATCGTCAGGTAGACGTTCATGTCGTCGTCGTGCGTCGTAATCACGACCGTGGCGGTTTCCATGATCCCGGCCCGCTGCAGGACCTCCAGTTCCGCCGCATCCCCGGCAATGACTTTGGCGGGATCGGGCGCGTGCTCCGGCTGGCGATCGATCATCCGATAATCGATACCCTCGCCCTGCAGTGTGGCTGCGACGGACGATCCCACGCTCCCGGCCCCGATGATCACGACCGGCTTGTCGCTCCGCTCGTAGATGCAAAACAGCTCGTCGTAGGCGTCCAACTGTTCGCGTGAGCCGGCGAGCACCAGGACGGACGCGGCTTGGATCCGGGTCTCCGGCCCGGCGATCTGGAACCGGCCGCGGTCCCAGACGCCCACCACGTTCACGTTGGCATGATCGCGGAGGCGGATGTCCCGCAGGCTGCGGCCGACCAGCGGCGTGTTCAGCGCGGCGGCCTCGGCGATCAACAGCTCGCCGAACTGCCCGATGACGTGGGTCTTGGCGTCGCGTCCGACGACCCGCCTGGCCAGAGCCTGGCCCAGCATCTCGCCGAATTGCAGCACCTGGTTGCAGCCTGCTAGGTGGAGGATGTCGAGCGACGCCGCCGAGGACGCGGTGGCGACGATCGCGACCGACTCCGAAATCTCCCGCACGGTGAACGCCACGTTGGTATTGGCGGTGTCCGAGCGGGCGGTCACGACCAACGCCGCCTGGGAGGCCCGCGCGCGGCGGTACGTTTCGGGGTCGTCCAGATCGCCCAGCATCACGTGGTACCCCTCGTCGTGCAGCCGCAGGGCCTCGGCCAGTTCCCCGACCAACACGGCATACGCATGTTGCGAGCGGTCCAGCAGTCGGATTAACGCGGCCTCGACCGCACCCAGCCCCGTCAGGATCACGTGCCCGCGGGTCTTAGGAGACAGCGATCGCGGCGCCCGCGCGGCCGCCTGGGCTTCCATCCAGGGCACGTAGAAGAACTGGATGAACATGAACGGCAACAGCACCAGCATGAAGACGGTGCCCGACAACAGCACCACGACCGAGAAAAACCGCCCCAGATCGGATTCGAACGTAATGTCGCCGAACCCCAGCGTCGACATCACCACCAGCACCCAGTACACGGCGGTGGTCCAGCTGTACTGCCGGCCTTCCCAGGCCATGATGTAGTGGAACGCGACGGCGAAAACGAAGACCAGCAACGCGAACATCCCCACCAGCCGGGCCAGCACCAGCAGATTGCGGCGCCGCTGCGGATTCGTCAGAAAATTCAAGATCACCGGGATCGATTTCATGCGTCGCTACTCGACTCGCTCGCTTGCCGCCGCGCTTCGGCGGGATTGCCAAGCATCTTAGCGTGCCTCACCGGCGGGTGCAAATCTCCGAGGCCGTTTCCAGTTCGTGACTCCCCCGGATCCGGATGGGCGACGCGTAGGCCGGAACAAGTCCGCGCAGTTCCGGCACGACCGACCAGCCGAAAATCGCCGGAGTTACTGCCGGAACTGCGCGGACTTGTTCCGGCCTACTTTCTGGACTGCGTGCATTCATCGAGGTTCAGCGCACGTCTCCCGACCTTGCCGAAACCGCCGACCGCCGATCCCGGCGATTCTGGAAGATCTGCGCTCGGGCCCGTGCTGCGGTCGGGAGACCGCAGCATAACCGGCGGTCCCAGAATCGCGCAAGGCCGTTTAGCGGCTCGGGTTCTCCGGGAACTGCACGCCGCGATAGATTTCCGCCATGGGGATCGCTGCGGCGATGGAGCCGAAGTCGAAGGTCCCGCTCAAATCGCTAAACGCCGTCAGCACCCAGCTGTCGTCCGCCTGGCGGATGAACCGCTCGACAAGCGGTCGATCCTGAGCGACCAGCACGTACTCTTGCAGCGACGGCAATCGCCGATAGTGGGCGAACTTGGTTCCCCGATCATACTTCTCGGTGGAGTCGGAAAGCACTTCCACGATCACGCGTGGATTGAGCAGGGTGTCCTGGACCTGATCCTCGAAAAGCGGCTCGTCGCAGACGACGACCACATCGGGGTAGGTGTACAAGCCCGTGACGCTGATCTTGACGCGCAGGTCGCTGGTCGCGACGTGGCACGGGCCGCCCTTGAAGCGGTTTCCCGCCTCGCGAGCCAAGTTGTCCTTGATCAGCGTGTGTTCCCAACTGGCTCCTGCCATGGCGAACATCTCGCCGCGGTAAAATTCGCTGCGCCACTCCGCACGCCGCTCTCGAGCCAGGTACTCTTCGGACGAAAGCATGGACTTCATCACCGTGGACATATCGAGACCTCCCGCCTGCATTGTAGCTCAGAGCCAGGCCGTTGGAAGCGGATGCACAAGCCGGACTCGGCTCGTGATCCACTCGAAGTGGCCCGGTACTTCGCGGGTGCCCGGATGTTCAAACCCGAGGTCGGCGTCGCGGAAACACCTTATCGAACCACGATCAGCTTCCGAAAACCGGCATCGCCCTCGAAGACCAGCAGGTTCATCTGCTCCTTGGGATGGCCGAGGACGGGATGCGAGGCTTTGGCGGTGACGCCGGCGATCTGCGCGACGGCTTCCGGGCCCTTGAATGCCGCGCGAAGGGTGTACCACTCGGCTCGCTTCAGCCGGAGACGCTCGCGGGCCAGCGGGACCACCTGGTCCTGTCCTTCCCCTGCGCTCGGGTTCTTCGCGATCTCGATCTGCGACGGCGAAACGACGATGCGGAACGAGTGCTGGTTGTCCGCCGTGTGGATCCGCAACGAGTGGCGGTCGGCGCCGCCAAAGTTGATCTCGTATTGCAGCGTGCCATCGGTGATCGGCAGCGTGCGGCGGAGCGTGGCGGGTTGCTGGTCGCCCCTCTTCTGCTCGCCCCACACGGCTTCGTCCCGGACCGTCCACACGCCACGAAGGGCGGCCCAGGGCTTTGCGGGGATGGCATTCAACGGGTCCTGGAACACTATCGCTCCGTCCAGCGGCGGCAATTCCACGGCTTGGACGTTCGGCCGAGATATCACCGGCGGCAGTTCGCGGCTGTAGCCGCCGTCGCGGTAACGGTCCAGCAGCGCGGACAGCTTCTGCGCCACATCGGGATGTTCGACGGACACGTCGCGGGTTTCCGCGGGATCGTCCTGCAGGTTGTAGAGTTGGGCGCGGAACTCTGCGGCGCGGGTCTTGCGGGCGCCCGGCTTGATGTCGTCAACCGGGACGCCCTCGATCCATTTCCAGGGCCCTTGGCGAATGGCGAAAACGCCGTCGGCGCTGTGGACGATCATGTCGCTGCGCGCGGGCTTCGCACCGGCCTCGCCGAGCATCGCCGGCAGGATGTTGTAGCTGTCTTCGGCGGCCTTCTCTGCAGCCGGCGGTCTCTCGCCAACGATGGCGGCCGTGGTGGCCAGCAAGTCGGCCAGACTGACCATCTCACTGCACGTCGTGCCGGCGGGAACTCGGCCCGGCCAGCGGACCAGAAACGGCACCTTGAAGCCGCCCTCCCACACGGAATGCTTGCCGCCGCGCAGGGGGCCGTTGACGCGCAAGCCCGCTTGGAATGCCTTCGTTTGCAGACTGGTGGTGTTCTCCGGCCGGAACACGCCGCCGTTGTCGCTGGTGAAGATGACCAGCGTCTGTTGGGCTTCCACGCTCGGATGATTCCCCGCGTCCTGCCACGAATAGGGACAAGAACGCGGCGGCAGCGGCAAGAGTTGGTGTCGCTACGCTACCAAGCAATTGGCGGGGCAAACCGCGGTTGGACGCGTACCCTGGGGTGGATGGCCGGTAGGTCACGGTGGTGCCTCACTCACGACGGGTCTGCGGGTTGATCGTCCCGGTCGCATCCGGCGTTGCGGGAGGCGGTTTGGCCTCGGGCTCAGCTGCCGGGCGAAATCCGGAAGCACGTAGGCCACAGTATCTCGCATCGCCCCTCGGCGGTCAACTTTCCCGCAGACGAAGCGCTTCCGGGGAAGGCGAGCCGTCAAGGAGATTCTGAAAAAGAACGGCCTGAACCCGGGCTCGCGGCGTGGGAAGGGCACCTGGGACGAGTTCCTCAAGATTCCGGCGGGCACGCTGTGGCAATGCGATTTCTTCTCGAAGAAGGGCTGACACCCAAGGGCCTTCGGGACATCTTCGTGCTGGTCTTCCTGCACGTCCACAACTGGCGGGCATTCGCTACGCCGGCGGACCTCGACCGGGAAGCGACTGTCGGCCGTCGCCTCCTGGTATTTGTCGCGGAACTCCTCCGCCAACCGCTGGGCGTCACCGCCGCCGGGTCGCAGTGGTCGCCGTGCGAATGGGTGATCAGCAGATGGTCGATCACCGCGGGGGCAATCCCCGCCCATTCGAGGCCCTTCCGTCCGGTCACCGAGTAGTCGATCATCACGCCCGGCGAGACGAACAGCGACGAATATCGCCGCGAGTTACGCCCCTCGCGCTGCCGCACGTAGCTGCCGTTGGCGGAGGACGGTTGTCAACGGGGTGGAAAGAGGCGGCCAGCAGGTCGGGTCGGCCGGGATATCGCGCGGCCGACGGCGAGGGGCCGGCGCGCTCGGGGCACGCTCGGGGCGGCGATGGAAATGGCCGCCTTGCTGTGTTAAGCTGGTAGGGCCATTACCGCTCCGCAGAGAAGGAGATTTCTATGAAATGCAGGCTGTTCGTCGCTTTTGGCGTGGTCCTCGCTTCTTTCTCCGGCCGCTCGATCGCCGCGCCGCCGGATCCCGATCGCATGCTGGCCGCGCCGACGCCCATGTTCACTGAGTGGCAGACGCGGTTCGCTGTTCCCCGCCCCGACTTCCAGGCCTTGCGGACCTTCGCCGGCCTGCCGCCGCTGTTGGAGTTTTACGACGGGCGTGCAGTGCGCACGTCCGAC
>CAYUFW010000240.1:0-12863 GCA_964443915.1 uncultured Pirellulaceae bacterium | reverse complement strand
GGTCTCAGTCCATATCATGCGCGCCTTACCGTAGGCCGCTCGCTCCGCGAGCGGGGTTCCGCTCGCGGAGCGAGCGGCCTACGGTGGGTTACGGGTTCGCCTCAAACAAGAAGCGCGGCATGATGCTACCATTGGAAGCCGTGAGCCGCAATCGACGGCGAGCAAGTGTCGGCAGAAAGCACGGGGACGAGGGGAGGGTCGCAACGGAATTCTCGCCTGCCGGTCGATTGTCGCCAAGAAGAGAGCTATATTCGTTTCGTTTGCCACGCCCAGAAAAGGAAACGGTCCGGTGAAAGTCGTCCTGGCAGAAAAACCATCGGTGGCGCGGGAAATCGCGGATTTCCTGAGCGCCAAGTCGCGCCACGACGGCTATTTCGAAGGCAACGGCTACCAGGTGACTTGGGCGCTGGGCCATCTGGTCACGTTGAAGGAACCCGACGAATACGACGCGGCGCTGAAGAAATGGGCGCTGGAACCGCTGCCTTTCATCCCCGAGCGGTTCGAACTGAAGCTGGTGCCGGACAAGCGGGCCCGCCAGCAATTCGCGGTCGTGAAGCAGTTGTTCCGCGCGGCCAGCGAGATCATCTGTGCGACGGATGCCGGACGCGAGGGCGAGTTGATCTTCCGCTACGTGCTGACGATGACCGGCTGCGAGCGCAAGCCCTTCCGGCGGCTGTGGCTCAGTTCGCTCACCCGCCGCGCGATCGACGACGCCTTCCGGCAGCTGAAGCCGGGCCGCGACTACGACCACCTGTACGCCGCGGCCAAGTGCCGCAGCGAGGCGGATTGGATCGTGGGGATGAACGGCACGCGGAACTACACCGTTCGCTTCGGCGCGGACGGCATCCTGTGGAGCGTGGGCCGCGTGCAGACTCCGGTGCTGGCCCTGATCGTCCGGCGCGACGACGAAATCCGCAGCTTCCGGCCGGAACCGTTCTGGGAATTGCTCACCAAGTACCGCGAGACGCTGTTCCAGTTCGCGGGCGAGCGGTTCAAGGAGGAAGCGGCGGCCCAGAAGGTGTTGGCCCAGGTGCTGGGCCAGTTGCTGACGGTCACCAAGATCGACCGCCAGCGAGAACGTTCGCAGCCGCCGCAGCTGTACGACCTGACGGAACTCCAGCGGGACATGAACCGCCGCTACGGCCTGTCCGCCGCCGACACGCTGGCCGCGGCCCAGTCGCTGTACGAGAAAAAGCTGATCACCTACCCGCGCACCGACTCGCGCTATCTGGGCAGCGACATGAAGCGGGAACTGCCCGAAATCCTGCGCAGCCTGCGGGCCATCCGCCAGGAGGACATCGACCGCTTGGACCTGTCGTCGCTGCGGTTCACCGGCCGGATCATCGACGACCGCAAAGTGAGCGACCACCACGCGATCATTCCGACCGGCAGTCTTCCCGGCGGACTCGGCCCCGCGGAGCAGAAGGTCTTCGACGCCGTGGTCACGCGACTGATCGCCGCGTTCTATCCGGCGTGCGAAAAAGAAGTGACGACGGTCCACGCCGCGAGCAACAAGGTGCCGTTCCGGGCCAAGGGCTACCGCGTGATCGAACCGGGCTGGACCGCTTTGTATCCGCGCGGCAAGCAAGACCAGGAGAACGGCGAGGACGACCAATCACAGGCCCTGCCGCCGTTCACGCCGGGCGAATGTGGCCCGCACGAGCCGTCGATCAAACGCGGCGAAACGACGCCGCCCAAGCCGTACACGGAGAACACCCTGCTGGGCGCGATGGAAACCGCCGGCAAACTGGTCGACGACGAACAACTCCGGGAAACGCTCAAGGAAAAAGGCCTCGGCACACCGGCCACGCGGGCGGCGATCATCGAAACGCTACTCAAACGGAAGTACATCGAACGCCGGAAGAAAACGCTGACCGCCACCGACCTGGGCCGCTACCTGATCGCCGTGGTGGAAAACCCGGAACTCAAGTCGCCCGAGTTGACCGGCCAGTGGGAAGGCCAGCTCCGCGAGATCGAGTCCGGCCGGCTGGATCCGCAGCGGTTCATGGCCGAGATCGCCGAGTACACGCGGCGGATCGTCTCCCGCGAAGGCGGTCCGGCGGTGGACGAATCCCAGTTCGGCCAGTGTCCGCGCTGCGGCAAGCCGGTGATCCAAGGCAAACGGGGCTTCGGCTGCTCCGGCTGGCGCGACGGCTGCCCGTTCGTCCTCTGGCCGGAGTACAAAGACCAGACGCTCAGCGTCGCGGACATCCGGCAGTTGCTCCAGCAGCGCGTGCTGATGCGGCCCGTGCGCATCGAGGGCGGCGAGGTGATCCTGACGCTGACCGCTTCAGGCCAGTTGTCCGAGATCGCCCTGCCGAGCAAGTCGCAACAGACGGGGGGCCGGCGGCCGCGGTCGAGGCAGAACTCCTTCCGCGGCCGCTCAAAGTCGGGGCGGGGACGGGCACAGGCTGAGCCCGCGGCGGGTGCCGCCGACACCGGGCCGGAAGCCGATTCGCCCGCGGTTTTGGGAAAATGTCCCCTGTGTGGAGCGAAGGTGGCCGAGCGGCCGAAGTCGTTCAGTTGCAGCGGCGGGCAGTGCCGGTTCGTGATCTGGAAGACGATCGCCGGCAAGCGGATCACGGCCCGCACCGCCAAGACGCTGCTCGACCACGGTGAGACGCCGCGGCTGGAAGGCTTTCAATCCAAGGCCGGCAAACCGTTCTCAGCGCAGCTCAAGCTGATCGACGGCCAAGTCAAGTTCGTCTTCGACCGGCAGTAGCGGACTCGTTTTGGGAACGGGGCTGGCAGAAAGATTGGGGCAGAAAAATGAAAGACTTCTTCGGAATTTTCCTGCCCCCATTTTCCTGCCAGCCATTCCCATTCCCGCTCAAACGCTTTCCGCTCGCCCCAATCGGTCCCACAAGCCGATGACGGCTTGGCGGCCGGAGACCGGCGCCTGGCAGGCAAAATTCTCGCACACGTAAACCGTCGGCTCCGCCCCGCAGAGCGACTTGCCCTGGAACAACGGCGCCAAGTGCTGCGAGCCTCCGTCGCGTCCGGGGGCGCGGCATGCCACGACTCGGTTCGGCAGATAACGGCGGCGCAAATCGCTCAGCACGGCCGCCGTGTCTCCGCGCGCCGGATCGCCGATGATCGCAATCTCCGGCAGGGGCCCCAGCAGCATGTCCGCCGCCGCCAGCATCTGGCCCACGGCCGACGGCACGCGTGCCATGAGCTCGGCCGCCGCGGTGACGATCCGGTCGGCCGCCTGCAGGTAATCGCTGCGGCCGCACAGCTTGCCCAGCCGCAGCAGCGCCATGGCCGCGACCGCATTGCCGCTTGGGATGCTGCTTTCGTAGAAGTCCTTGTTCCGTGCGATCAGCTGCTCGTGGTCGTCCGCCGTGTAGAAGAAACCGGCCGCCTGCGGGTCCGCGAAGTGTTCCAGAACCAGATCCGCCAGCCGCACGGCCTCGTCGATCCAACGCTCGTCGAACTGCGACTCGTACATCGTCACCAGAGCTTGGATCAGGAACGCATAGTCGTCCAGGTAGGCGTCCAACTTGGCTTGGCCGCCGCGCCAGGTGTGCAGCAGGCGGCCGTCCGAGCGCCGCATCTCGTGCAGAATGAAATCGACCGCTCGGACCGCCGCGTTCCAGTACCGCGGTTCGTCGAACGCGCCCGCGGCCCGCGCCAGCGGTTCGATCATCAGCGCGTTCCAGCTGAGCAGCACTTTGTCGTCCTTGCCCGGCCGCACGCGGCGATCGCGGACCTCCAACAGCCGCCGCCGGGACTCGGCCAACTCCGCGTGCAGTTCGTCCGGGTCCCAGCCCTTCAATTGAGCGCACTGCCGGATCGTCTTGGGAAGGTTGAGGACGTTGCGACCCTCGAAATTGCCGGCCTCCGTCACGTCGTACACATAACAGAACCGTTCGCCGCGCTCGCTGCCCAGAACCTGCCGGATCTCGGCCGGAGTCCAGACGTAGAACTTGCCCTCCTCGCCTTCGCTGTCGGCGTCTTCGGAACTGTGAAACCCGCCGGCCGCATCGGTCATGTAGTTCAGGGCGTAGTCCAACGTTTCCTGAACCACGCGGCGGTACTCGGCATCGCCGGTGGCCAGGTAGGCGTCCAGGTACGTGCCGGCCAGCAGGCCGTTGTCGTAGAGCATCTTTTCGAAGTGCGGCACCAGCCAGCGCTCGTCCACGGAATAGCGGGCGAAGCCGCCGCCCAAGTGATCGTAGATCCCGCCGCCAGCCATTTTGTCCAGGTTCAGCCGCACCATCTTCAGCAGGCCGTCGCGTCCGGTCCGCCGCCACATCCGCAGCAAGAACTGCAGTGCCATCGCGTGCGGGAACTTGGGCTTGAAACCGAACCCGCCGTGGACCGTATCGAATTCGCGACCGAGCTGGGTGACCGCCTCCTGCAGCAACTGCTGGCCGATGACGGCATCGTCCGTTTCCGGCGCGCCGGGCTGTTGCAGGAGCTGCGTCAGCCGTGCCGCCTGTTGGACGGCCTCGTTTCGCCGCGTGCGCCACAGTTCGTCGACGCCCTGGATGACCTGAATGAACCCCGGCATGCCCATCCGCGGGTACGGCGGCCAGTACGTCCCGCCGTAGAACGGCTGCAGGTCCGGTGTCAGAAACACGGACATCGGCCAGCCGCCGTGCCGAGTCATGACTTGGACCGCCGTCATGTAGATCTGGTCCAGATCGGGCCGCTCCTCGCGATCGACTTTGATGCAGATGAAGCGGGCATTCAAGAAAGCCCCGATCTCCGGGTTGTCGAAGCTCTCGTGCTCCATCACGTGGCACCAGTGGCAGGCGGCATAGCCGATCGACAAGAAGATCGGCTTCTGTTCGGCCCGGGCCCGCGCCAACGCCTCGGTCCCCCACGGATACCAATCGACGGCGTTGTCCTTGTGTTGGAGCAGGTAGGGACTGGTTTCGAGAGCGAGGCGATTCGACATGGATAGGCCCCGGTGGAAGATGCCAATTCTCGCAGCAGGCGCGCCGAGCCGGCTTGCGTGAACGCCTAATCCGCTGGAGAACTATAGCGGACCTGGAATCGTCAGCGAACCCCCAGATTGCGCTCGATTTCGCGAGCCCGGTCGTCGATGCCGAGCAGCTGGCCGGGCGGGCCCGGTTTGCGGAAGGCGTCGCCGATACTGGGCTCCGAGTCGGCTTTCTCCGTCTCGGGCTTTTGTCCCAGCGACGCGCAGCTCGCCAGCCCCAGACACAGCGTCACCAACGCGAACGGAAAGAACCTACGGACCAGAATGGCGATTTGCGGGAACATGGCAGTTGGTCTGACCGGAAGCAGGATACGGTCTGCTAGCATCGTTCGTGATGACTGAGGCTGCAGGCCGCGCTTGGACTGTCGCAAAACTGGGCGGTCAAGTCCAGGCCAGTTGATCGAAACGGCAAGTGCGGGGATGATATGCCTCCGCGACCTGTTGCGGACTTCCGTGTTCTTCGCTCCGTATTCCGTATTCGTTCGTTTGAAGACAATGCCAGCAATGAATCCAGACCCAACCCCCGCTTCGCCGACGACCGTCACGGACAACGCACCGTCCCCCTTCTTGCTGGACGTGTTGGTGATTGCCCCGCACCCGGATGACGCCGAGTTGGGCGCGCCATTTTGAAGCTGCGGGCGGAAGGGCGGCGCGTAGGGGTCCTGGATCTGACGGACGGCGAGCCGACTCCGTTCGGGTCGCCGGAAAAGCGGGCTCGCGAGACGGCGGCGGCCACGGAAGTCCTGGGGCTCGACTGGCGGCAGAATCTGGGCCTGCCCAATCGCAGCCTGGAGCCGACGCTGGACGCCCGCCGGCAGTTGGCCGAAGTGATTCGCCAGGTCCGGCCGCGCTGGCTGTTCGCCCCATATTGGGTCGATGCCCATCCGGACCACGTGGCGGCGACCCAGTTGATCGAGGCGGCCCGCTTCTGGGCCAAGCTGACCAAATGCGATCTGGCCGGCCAGCCGCATCACCCGCAGCGGGTTTATCACTACTACTGCGTCCACCTGAAGCTGGCCCCGCAGCCTGCGTTCGTCCTGGATATCAGCGCGCATTGGGAGCGCAAGCTGGCCGCCGTCCGCTGCTATCACAGCCAGTTCGTCGAGGGGCAGCCCGACGGGCCGCCGACGTTCCTGGATCGGCTGCGCGACGAGGCGGCCTACTGGGGCAAGACGATCGGCACGGCGTACGGAGAACCGTTCACGAGCCGCGAGCCCGTGGGCCTGACGAGCTTGCAGTCGCTGATCTAGTGCCCTCGCGTTCGGCCGTGCGGGTGAGGAATTCCAGGGTCCAAGGTCAAAGCTCCAAGTTCTCAGCCCCAGCTTCCCAAGTATGATTTCCACCGGCTTGCGGATTGGCAACGTCGAAATCGGGTTTCCCGTCGTGCAGGCGGCGCTGTCCGGGTACAGCGACTGGCCGATGCGCGTCATGGCGCGGCGCTTGGGGGCGTCGTACACGCTGTGCGAAGTGATGCTGGACCAGTTCCTGCTGACGGTCAAGCTGCGGCGGCGGACGCGGCACTTCCTGTACCTGACGGACGACGAGCACCCGGTGGGCGGCCAGCTGATGGGGGCCGAGCCGGAGCAGTTTGCCGCGGGCGCCAGGCGGCTGGTGGACGCCGGCTTTGACGTGATCGACATCAACTTCGGCTGCCCGGTCAGAAAGGTCGTGGGCCGCGCGCGGGGCGGGTTTCACTTGAGCCAGCCGGACGTGGCCCTGGAGATCGTTCGCCGCACCCGCGACGCCGTACCGCCTGGCATCCCCGTGACGGTCAAAATGCGGCGCGGCATCGACGATACGCCGGAGAGCCGGGACAAGTTCTTCGCGATCATGGACGGCGCTTATCAGGCCGGCGTGGCGGCCGTGACGGTCCACGCCCGGACCGTGCGTCAACGCTACGAAGGTTCCAGCCAGTGGCCGTTCCTGGCCGAGGTGAAACGGCACGCGGGCAGCCGGACGGTCTTGGGCAGCGGCGATTTGTTCTCCGCGCCGGATTGCCTGGAGATGATGCGGCAAACCAACGTGGACGGCGTGACCGTGGCCCGCGGAGCGATCGGCAATCCGTGGATCTTCCAGCAAGCTCGGGAACTGGCCGCGGGCCGCCCGTTGCCTCCGCCGCCCACGCTGCACCAGCAGCGGGAGGTGATCCGGGAGCACTATCGGCTGGCCGAAGAGCTGTACGGCGAAAAACTCTGCGGCCCGCTGATGAGAAAATTCGGCATCAAGTACTCGATGCTGCACCCGCACCACGAGCAAGTGCGGGATGCCTTTGTCAAGATCCGCTCGCGCCACGACTGGGATGCCGTCCTGGACCGCTGGTACGCGGAGGATCTGCCGGGCGTGACGCCGGCCGGCGCGATTGCGGAACAAACCTGTGAGTCGTAGAGTCGCGCCGCGTGGAAGCCCCCGTTAGGGCGAAAGGTTATGCTCACTCGACCCGCATGACGACGCCGCACCGCAGCGACTCGCCCGGCTGCAGAATCCTCAGCCCGGCGTCGATACCTTGCTCGGCGAGTTCAAATCCGTTCGGGCACCACGTCAGCGGCTCGATGCAGACGGCTTGCCGGTGCGGCGGATTGTAGACCACGCACTCCCGGAACTCGCGGCCGAACTCGACGGCCAGCCGCCGGCCGCTGTCCGGGTCGGCAATCCCGCAGCGGCACAGTCCGCCGTCGAATTGCAGATCGGTCAACGCATCGTCGAAGTTCATCTCTCCAAACGGCAGACCGGCGCGATACGCCTCGGGGGACTCGACCGGCAGCCGCCGTCCGGTCGCCAGCATCTCGACCAGTTCCCAGCGTTGGCGGACGGGCAATTCCACGCGGCACGCCTCCGCGCGGCTGCCGCCCAGCGGCACGCAGAAATAAGGATGCGTGCCGAACCCGAACGGCAACGGGCACACGTCCGGATTCTCGATCAGGAACCAGGACGACAACGCCGTTGCGGACAATTCGTACGTGGCCGTGATGCGGAAGTCGGCGGGCCACTTGGCCAGCAGCGACGGATCGTCGATCGAGGCCTGAAATTGGCCCGTCACGCGGCAAGCGGACTGCTCCAGCACGCGCCACGGCCGATTCAGCACGTAACCGTGAATGGCGTTGCCGCGCCGGTCGTCGCCCTCCAAAGGCCACTGGAGTCCGTTCCAGTGCAGCGTCTGGCCGCGAATCCGCCCGGCGTAGGGAAACAGCAGCGGAATCCCGCTGCCCGAAGCCCGCTTCTGGCCGGTCTCAAACTCCGGCTCCGACCAGACCACGTCGATCGGACGATTGTCGAAAACGACGCGAAACCGGTAACAGTTGAACCCAAAGCCCGGCAGGATCGTCGCCTCGGCCCCACTGGCGGCATCCGTCAAGTGGATCGTTTCCATAGTCATCGTTACTCCTTTGGTCTTCCGCGTCCCGCTACAGATCCATGGCATCGAGTTGATCGATCAACGCGTCCAGTTTGTCTCGCGGCTCGGCCGTCTCGCCGGAATCCGGCGCGGGCACGGGGGCCGCCGCCCCCGTCGGCCGCTGACCCGCGAGCAACAGATGTTCGTCGCGTTCCCGGGCGGCGACATCCCGTTCCTTTAAGAGGCCTTCCGCGGCGCCGAACAGGGTCGACAGATCGAGCTTCAAGCCGCCGGGCTCCTGCATCCCCCCGGCGATGGCCGGCGTCTTGTGCTGCGGGAACATGATCGCGTTCTCGGGGCACACGCGGGCGCAGGCCGGGCAGCCTTTGCGGCAATTGTCCGGCAGTTCCACCAAGAGGTTTTCGGCCTCGTCCACGCCGTAGACACCGAACAGACAAAAGTCGATGCACTCCATACAGTTGGTGCAGCGGCTGAAATCGATCACGGGATACCAGCGGCGGCGAACCGGCTCGTCGACGCGGCGGACCGTTTGGTGTCCTTGGGTGGCCGCGCGGACGACGCCCGGCACGATCTGCTGGATCGCTTCCAGGTACGGTTCCGGCGACTCGTGAAGGCGGAGGTCGAGGCAGTAGATCGTGCGGTCCGGCAACTCGCGCGTCGCGACGACTCGCTCGGCGCGCTCACCAGCCGCGGCTTGGCCATCGTTCGCCGCGGCGTTCTCCTTTTCGTCCAGAGGCGTCCGTCCCCGCCGCCCGCGGACGCCGTACCGGTCCAGGATCCAGTGGGTGGCACGGGGGTACAGCCAAGCCAGCACGATCAAGTCGCCGCTGAGTTCCCGCAGTGCCGCCAGACTCGGCCCGGCGGCGTCCAGGTCGGACACGTGCGGTACGATCAGGACGTCGCACCGGCCGTCTTGGGCCAGGCGGGCCGCCAATTGCTCTTCCAGAGCCTGCCGATCGGGATGGAGGGTCTGGCCCTGAGACAGGACCAGGGAAAAACGCCGCGTCATGATTCGTTCAATTGCCCTTTGATTTTTCTCTGCGCCACAGGCCACACGTCGGCCAGATGTTCCAGGTACTGCTCAGGAGTCAGCAAGCCGTCTCCCGCGCCGCGGATCTCCAGCAGCCAGCCTTCGCCGTACTTGTCGACGTTGATCGCGGAGGGATCGTCCAACAGCTGCTCGTTGCACGCCGTCAAGGTGCCCGCGATGGGCGCGAACAAGGCACTTTCCGCCTTCTTGCTTTCGATCGAGCCGATCTCCTGACGCTCCTGCAGCGCCATCCCCGGAGTGACCGTCCAATCCAGGAAGTACACATCCTGCAACAGCCGCACCGCGTACGCCGTAAAGCCGAAGCGGATCACGTCGCCGCGCCGCTGGGCCCACATGTGGTTTCGGGCGTACTGCCGGTCGGTGGGAAACTCGGCTTCGTACTGGCCCATCCGGAAGATCAAAGCGGTGCTCATGGGTTGCGTGCCCGAATCCAGGGCTGGTGGTCAGCCGGCCGCAGCTAACGGAAGAACTCGGCGACTTGCACGCGAAACTCGCCCAGCAGTTCGGGCAGCGTGAGGTCTTGCGTGGAGGTCAGAATCCGCACAGGCTGATCGCCGTGGTACAAGTAAGCGGTTTCGTCCGAGGGATCGAGGATGCAAACAGCCCTCACGCCGGCAGCGAGGTACTCGGCGACCTTGGCCAACAGCGCCGACCAGCGGTCGGACTCGGAAAAGATCTCGAAGACGAGGTCCGGAACGGTCTCGAGATAGCCGTCAGGGAGTTGCCCCTTCCCAACGCGGGCCTTGGTGTAAAAGGCCACGTCCGCGCCGCGCATCGTGTCGGGATTCCGTTCCGTGATGATGCCCGAATCGTTGGTCGTCACCCTGCCGAGTTGTGCATTCCGGGCGTGGTTTCCCAGCAAACGGGAAACTTCGGCACAAATCTCGCCGTGGCGAGGGGTAGGTAAGCTCATCTCCACGATCCTCCCACGCACCAACTCGGTCGGCCGCCCCGTATCGGGCAACCGAGCGTACTCTTCGATGGTCAACAGATGATCCGCAACTAAGCTCATGATCGGAACTTCGGTTGTGAAGTGGAAACAGACGTCGTCTTACCGCTACCCCTTACCGAAACAATAGACCATTCCTTCATCGCTGGCAATGACCAATCGGCCGGCGGCGACGGCGGGCGAGCCGGCAAAGCCTCCTCCGGCCTCGTGCTCCCAAAGCAACTTGCCGGTCTGCAGGTCTAGTGTGTACAGCCGCCCGTCGGCCGCGGCGGCGAACACGCGTGGTCCGACGATCACCGGCGAGGCGTCCACGCGCCTCTTGGCGGCGAACGACCACAGCTGCTTGCCCGTGCCGGGGTCGAAGGCCCGGATGCGTTTGTCACGTCCGCCGACGACCACGACTTGCTCCGTCGCGGCGGGAGAGCTGCGGTACGCTTGGCTGCGATCCGGATCCTCGTACGTCCAGACCTGCTTGGCCTGCTTCCAGTCGATGCACAGAAACGCGCCGCCTTCGGTGCCGAAATACGCGCGGTCGCCCATCACGGCGGGCGTCACGCCCGTGGGGCCGCCGATATCGACGCCGGCGGTCTCTTGTCCCCGGTTCAAGTCGATGATGTGCAGCCGGCCGTCGCAGCCGGCGACGAAGCAGCGGTCCTCGACCACCGTCGGCGTGCAACGGATCTGATCCCCCGTGGTGTACTTCCAGACCAGCTTGCCGCCCTTGGCGTCCAGGCAGTACAGCGTGGCGTCTTGCGAGCCGAACAGCACGGTGTCGCGAAAGAAGTTGGCGCACGAGTCAATTTCTGCGTCGCTTTCAAACTCCCAGACCAGCCTGCCCGTAGCGGCCTCCAAACAGCGAAAACGACCGTCCATGTCGCCCAAGTACAGGAGTCCATTCTGCACGGCCGGTGAAGCCATGAAACCGCTGTCGGTCTTGAAGGTCCACTTCGGTTTCCCCGTGGCCAGTTCCAAAGCGTGGACCGTTCCGTCCAGATCGCCGATGTACACCACGCCGTCGACGACGGCCGGCGTGCCCTCGAAGCTGCCCTTGGGCACCTGGTACTTCCACAGCAAGGCGGGCTGGTCCGGCAGCGTAGTCCGCGCCACGCCGGTCGAACGCGAGTCCCCGCGGAACAAGGGCCAGTCGCGACCGGCATCGGCAACCTCCGCGGCCAGCGCCGACGAGGCCGTCCCAACAGCGATCGCGACGATCAAGCTCACACGCAAACCATCTCGCAACATGGATTCCGATCTCCCCGCAAAGCGAACCGTCACCGCGAACCGTCTCTGCCAAAAACAGGACGCATTTTACGCCGGCCTGGACCGGCGCACAAGGATGACGTACCTGTGCGTGGTCGATCCACAGGGCTAGATCGCCTTGCTTACAGCAGTCTGCGATGTTGCGAGTTCTCACGGTCCGCACCGGCCCCGCGCCGGTGGGGCAGTCGTCTGCCGAGACGCCTACCTAGCGGCCCAGCAGGATCAAAACGCCGGCCGCGATGGCGAGCAGGGCTGAGATCAGGCTCAGATTGAGAAAGGTCAGATTGACGAACGGCTGGAGCCCTGTCATGACCAGCCAGATGGCCAGCAGGAACATCCCCCAGTTCTTCTTCGCGGCAAAGCTCCATTTCATCGGCGCGTTCCTTTTCCTTGCTCAGCTACCGCTCAACTCGCCACACCTCTCTATTGAGAATCGGGCGTTTTTTCGTCTTCCGATTTGCTGGACTTGTCTGCGTCTGTCTGGAGTTCGGTCGGCAGGTCCCTCACCTTTTCCGCGTCCTCTTTGACCTTGTCCGGATCGACCGTCACGTTAATGTTGACCTTGTTGCTTTCCGTGTCGGAAGTCTTCGAGACGGTGAACCAGCCCCGGGCAAAACCTAGTCCAAGCACGCAAACCAGTAACACGAGTATCCATCTGACGATCCATTGTCGAGTAGGCATAATATGGTCTCCTTCGGTAGGTATGCTTTGTATTCCCTGTTGCTCTTCTCTTTCGATCTGAAGAGCGTCACAGTATTCAACCCTGGAAGGCGACTTCAACGCCCCTCACAGAACCGGACTTGTGAATTTCCCACATCCGGCTCTTCAGGTAAGCTCACCGCACGGGCGACAGTGTGTATAAATCATGAACAATGCGCGGCGTGGGCAACGGGTAATGACCCAGGTAGGTCAGGAACCGCTCCCAGGAAAACAAGCGCCGTTGACTACGGCGGTTACGCCACTTGTGCACCATTCGCGTCGTGTAACGGTGTAGCGGGTCAGACCCCGCATGTTCCCGCTCACGCCGTAGTACTGGTAGTGGCCTTGGAGTTTGGCCTTCAGCACCGGCCACCAGGCCTTCACCGGGACCTGGCTCCGCACCTTCTTGAGCCACAGGCGTAGCTCCTGGCATTTCTTGCGGAACTTCTTCCGGCTGGTCTGGCGTCCGACAATAAACTTCCCGCGGCGGCTTGCCGCACAGAAGTGCGTGAAGCCCAGGAAGTCGAAGGTGTTCGCCCGGCGGTGCTGCCGCTGGGCATTCTGCCGCTCATACCGGCCAAAGCTCAGCACCCGCGTCTTC
>CAYUFW010000239.1:12763-13001 GCA_964443915.1 uncultured Pirellulaceae bacterium | reverse complement strand
CGTGGCGCATCAGCGCGGGGTGCCGGTGGTTTGCGACAACACCGTGCTCACGCCGGTCCTGCTGCGGCCCTTCGAACACGGGATCGACATCTGCGTGTACAGCGCCACCAAGTTCATCGGCGGTCACGGGACCAGCATCGGCGGCTGCATCGTGGACAGCGGCCGGTTTGATTGGGCGCAGGAGCCGGACAAGTGGCCGCAGTTCACGCAGCCTGACGCGTCGTACCACGGCGCCGTG
>CAYUFW010000239.1:3710-12663 GCA_964443915.1 uncultured Pirellulaceae bacterium | reverse complement strand
CACGCACTGGCTGCGAGGCTTGGGCGGGGCCATGAGCCCCTTCAACGCGTTTTTGTTCCTGCAGGGTTTGGAGACGCTGCACCTGCGGATGCCGCGCCACTGCGAAAACGCACAGGCCGTGGCGGAACACCTGGCGGCGCATCCGCTGGTGACGTGGGTCAATTATCCGGGCTTGCCTTCCCATCCGAACCACGCTTTGGCCAAACGGTACCTGCCCAAGGGCTGCGGCGCGATCCTGGGCTTTGGCGTCAAGGGCGGCCGGCAAGCGTCGCAGAAACTCATCGAGTCGGTGAAGATGGCCTCTCACCTGGCCAATATCGGCGACGCCAAGACGCTGGTCATCCACCCCGCCTCGACCACCCACAGCCAACAGACCGCCGACGAACTGAAGGCGGCCGGCATCACCGAGGATTATGTGCGGATGAGCGTCGGCTTGGAAGATCTCGACGACATCCTGGCGGACCTGGATCAGGCGCTGCAGGCTTCTCAACAACCATGAGCGACAAGAATGTGTTCGACAGCAGTGACAGTGTGCGGCATGCCAAGCCGCTGCAGCACGCCCAGCACGTCACCTTCGACGGGCCGTTCCACCTGGAATGCGGCCGCCACCTGCCGTCGGTGACCGTGGCCTACGAGACCTACGGCACGCTCAGCCCGGCGCGGGACAACGCGGTGCTGCTCTGCCACGCCATCTCCGGCGACTCGCACGTGGCGCGGCACGACGCGCAGGACGATCCCGGCTGGTGGGACATCGCCGTGGGGCCCGGCAAGGCCATCGATACCGACCGCTACTTCGTGATCTGCCCCAACATCCTGGGCGGCTGCCGCGGGACGACGGGGCCGATCAGCACCAATCCGGCTACGAGCCGCGCCTACGGCCCGGATTTCCCGCTGGTGACCATCGGGGACATCGTCAAGCTGCAGCGGCAACTGGTGAAGCACTTGGGCATCGAACGGCTGTGGGCCGTCGTCGGCGGTTCGCTGGGCGGCCACATGGCCTTGACCTGGGCCACGCGATATCCGGACGAACTGGCCGGGTGTGCGGCGATCGCCACCAGCCCGCGGCTGACCAGCCAGGCGCTGGCCTTCGACGTCGTCGGCCGCAACGCCATCCTGCACGATCCCGGCTATCATGCCGGGCGGTACTACGACCACGGACCGGGGCCCAAAGTCGGCTTGGCCATCGCCCGCATGTTGGGGCACATCACGTACTTGTCCCGCGAGTCGATGATGCGGAAGTTCGACGCGAATCGCCTCTCCCCGCGCGACATTGCGACGCAGTTCGAGACCAAGTTCTCGGTCGGCTCGTACCTGGCCTACCAGGGTGACCGCTTCGGCGAGCGGTTCGACGCCAACAGCTACATCACGCTGTCGATGGCCATGGACCTGTTCGACCTGGGCGCGACGCCGGAAGCATTGGCCGAGTCGCTGCGGCCGTCGACGTGCCGCTGGCTGGTGATCAGTTACACGTCCGATTGGCTGTTTCCACCCTTCCAATCCCAGCAGATCGTCGACGCGCTGGTCGCCGAGGAGAAGGCGGTCAGCTACTGCAACGTCGAGAGTCCGTGCGGCCACGACGCGTTCCTGCTGCCCAACGAATTGGCGAGCTACGGAACGCTGATTTCCGGCTTCCTGGCCAATCTGAACGGGGCGGCGGAGGCGGAGACCGCGCCGGTCCAGCCGAATCAGCGTTTCACCGAATCGGCCGGAACGGACGCCTCGGAGGCCGTCCAACATCTGCCCCGCGAACACGCCGCGCACAATCCGACCAGCATTTTCCACGACCCGCAGCGGCTGGACTATGATTCGATCTTGGAACTGATCCCGGCCGGCGCCAGCGTGCTGGACTTGGGCTGCGGCAGCGGCGAACTGCTGTCGCAGTTGCGGCAACGCGACCATGCCCGGCTGGTGGGCATCGAGTTGGACGAGGCGGCCGTGGTGGCTTGCGTCGAGCGCGGGTTGGACGTGCTGCAAGCCGACTTGAACCAAGGCCTGTCGCTGTTCGCCGACGGCCAGTTCGACGTGGTGGCCCTGTCGCAGACGTTGCAGACGATTATCGACGTGCGGCGCGTGGTCAAGGAAATGCTCCGCGTCGGGCGGCGGGCGATCGTCAGCTTTCCCAACCTGGGCTACCACAAGCTGCGGCGGCAGTTGGCCGAGGAAGGCCGCGCGCCGCTGGTCTCGCTGGGCGGCGGCAGCCGCTGGTACGACACGTGGAACGTCCGCTTCCTGACCATCGCCGATTTCGACGAGTTCTGCCGCGACGAAGGCATCCGCATCCACGACCGCGTGTTCCTGGACACCGAAGCCCGCCGCCGCGTGACCGACGACCCCAACCTGAATGCCGATCTGGCCATCGTCGTCCTGAGCCGGTGACGGCGAATTGTCGGCATGGCAAGATATCGCGGCAGATGAAAGAAGCGGCTCTTCACTTCCGTGTCCAATGCGCTCGCTTTCAACGTGAGCCCAAAAGACACCCGACCCCTGGTCCAGACTGGAGGGTCTGTCCGCAGGGGAGGGGCGTACGCGGCTGGCGTGATGGCCGTCTGGCCGTGTGTGTCTGGCGAGCGTATACTAACAGCGTTGCGCGATCCAACTCGTTCCAGGGAGAAAGATCAACCATGACCGTGTCGAACGCCGAGTTGCCAGTCCCGCTGGAAGGTGTTGTGAGGCGGCTGGAGGGACGAGTCCGGGCGTTGGAAGAGCGGCTGGAACCGAATCGTTCCGACAGGGAAATGCCTGCCGACGTTTCCAGCCTTTTGGCTGACGTGACGCGTGTCACCCAAGAGTTGTTTCCGGGGCACGTCTCGGTCCATGTCATGACTGATCCAGAGTACCCGCAGGACCGCTTCACCGTGATTGAGGCCCAGGCGAGCGGCAATGTGGTCGACGTCGTGGACCGCCGGGCGGAATGGCACAGGCGTGTCGTGCGACTATCTCCTTCTTGCGCGGCTTTGCGACTGACGTTGGACTATCAAGAATGACCGGCCCGGACTACATCACCTTCGCGGCCAAGCTCGCCGCCACCTACGCCGAGGCAGCCAGTTGTCGTTCGGCGATCAGCCGAGCGTACTACGGCGCGTTTCACCTGGCGAAAGCGCTGTTCGACCGACTGGAAATACGCCCACCGCGGAATGCGAACGTCCACGTGTTCATCCAGCATCGGCTCATGAACTGCGGATACCCACTGGCGGTCGAGGCGGGGCGGTTTATGGCGGATCTGTACGCCGACCGGCTCAATGCCGACTACAACTTGGGCAAGAAGCAGGTCGAAAGCGTCGGCTACGCGCGGACCAGCGTGGAAATGGCCAAGCGAATTCAGAAGGCGTTCGCAGCGTGCGACAGTGACCTGGCGGCTCTCGATCAGATCAAGGCTGGTGTCGCCGAGTATGAGCCGAAGATCGCGGGCACGTGATACGGAACACGACAAGGACAGGCATTCCTTGCGGAGCCGATGACTCTGGTGCGCCGCTCGCTGATCGAGGCTGCGCTTCTGGGAGCCAGCGGGGCGGGCGGGAACGGCTCAGCGGCTGGGCGGGCGGCACCTGGGCCGTCCGCAGCCAGTGTTGGGGGGCGCGTCCCCGGTATTTGAACTCGTTGTGCTTTCCGTCGCCGCGTTCCTTCAGGGGAACGGGCGATATTCGCCGGGCACGGGCGCGGCGTAGTCGTACAGGCCGTTGGCGTCGGGCAGGACCGGCGGGTCGGCGTCCAGGGCCAGCACTTCGGGCGTTTCCCGCGGGCCCTTCTGCACTGCGTCATCCCACCGGACGACCTGGCCGCTGTAGGTCGCCATGCGGCCCAGGATGGCGGTCATGGTGCTGACCGCGCCGTGCCAGCCTTCGTTCAGCTTGACGCCGGAGCGGATCGCGCCGATCAAGTCGATGTGCTCTTGAACGTACGGGTTGTTCCCGTCGTCCCGCTGGTCGTTGCTGTTCCACACGCCCTTGGAACCGTGGACCGATTCGGAAACGTTGGTCATCACGCCTGACATCTGGCGGCATTGGCTGAACATCTTGGTCCCGTCGGCGAACGTGAACTCGACCGCATGATGGTCGAAGATGTGGCCCTGGTCCTTGCCCTTACGCTTCTCGCGTCCGCCCATGCCGTTGGCTTCGACCGGGTGCTGACCGCCCATCGCCCACAGGCCCACGTCGATGTTGTGGACGTGCTGTTCGCAGATGTGATCGCCGGACAGCCAGCGAAAGACGTTCCAGTTGCGGATCTGGTACTCCATCTCCGTCCAGCCTTCCTGACGCGGCTTGATCCAAATCGGGCCGCCGTTCCAGTACACGCGCAGGAACTCGATGTCGCCGATCGCGCCGTCGTGGATGCGGTGCATTCCTTCCACATAGCGGCTCTGGTGATGACGCTGCAGGCCCACGACCACTTTCAGTCCCTTCTCGTCGGCCAGCTTGTTGGTGTCCATCAGCGAGCGGAAGCCGGGCGCATCGACGCACAAGGGCTTCTCCATGAACACGTGCCTGCCGGCCTGGACGGCCGCCGCGTACTGGGCGGGCCGGAAGCCGGGCGGGGTGGCCAGGACGACCAAGTGTACGTCCGCCGACATCGCCTGCCGGTAGGCGTCCAAACCGACGAATCGACGCTCCGGGGGGACGTCCAGCCGCTCGCCGAACTTGCCCTTGAGCATCTTCAGCGCGCTATCGATGCGGTCTTGGAACGCGTCCGCCAACGCCACGATCTTCACGGCCGGATCCGCTTCCAGACAATTGGCCGCCGCCCCGGCACCCCGGCCGCCGCAGCCGATCACGGCCACGCGGATGTCGTCGTTGCCTGCCGCGTGAGCCAAGCCGACTGCACTCGTGCCAGCAGCCAACGCGGCACCGGCGACGGTCAGTGAAGAAGCCTTCAGAAACTCGCGGCGAGACGGAAATCGTGGTCTCATGGGTAGCGATCCTGAGTCCTGGTGGTCAAGTGAGGGCGCTATCTTAGCCTCTGACTTCGACGAACACAACTCAACGTAAATGCCAATCGGAAGACGAATTAGAGGCACCTTCGTGCGATCTTTGGCAGATGCTGGCACGGGTATCGGGCAAGCGAACTGCGCGGCGGCTTGGCTGACTTGGCCTTCTGGGAAAACTTTGTCAGTTGTAGCGATTTTCTCGATTCCAGCGGATTTGTGGCCGATAAATGCTCTTGCAGTTCCCAGGGTCCATGGGAATCAACGACGGGAATCGAAAGGAAGGAACCATGTTCAAGAGATTTGCGTGCGGCTTCCTGCTCCTGGCTGGCGGGCTCTTGTCGAGCGGTGGTTGCTGTATGGCCCCGTATGGTGGCTTCGGTGCCGGAGTGGGCTGCGACAGCTGTGGCGACGTGGCCGTCGGCGGCGGCACCTGCGGCGAATGCCAGCCGGGCTTATGCCATCATCCGTGGCTGTGGACCGGTGCGAGGAACGCGCTCACCTGCGGCGCCGGCTGCGGGGACGTGTATTGCGGCGAGTGGATGAGCGACCCGCCGGCGTGTGGCGATCCGTGCGATAGCTGCGGCGACGCCAGTTGCGGCGGATGCTACTACGGGTGCTGGAACCCCTTGCGTGGACTGGCGCACCTGTGGGGCTACCGGTACGCCGCGGGCGGCTGCGACATCGGCTGCGACGCCGGCTTCGTGGACGGCTGCGACAGCTGTATGGAATCATACGACACCGAAATGCCGGAGGAGATGTACCTGGAAGAGGCAGAGGAAAAGGTCGAGGAAAAGCTGCCAGCGCCCAAGCCGGACGCGGAACCGGAGCAAGCGAAGCAAGCGTCCGTCAAGCGTGCGGTCAAGACGGTCAAGGCCATACCGGCCAGCCACAAGACGATGACGATCCGCAGGAAATAGCGTGTGACGCCCGCCGACGCGAGGGACTGAGAGTGCGTCCTGCCAAGCGAGCGAGGAAGGATTGAACGGGTTGTGTCTGTCTGACTCTCCTCGATGGATCGGCCAAGCCGGCCCCGTGCCGGTTTGGCCGTTTTCTTGCGCGCACCAGAAGCCCGGCTTTGGCGCAGAAGCCAGCAAAGCGGTCTGGACGATCCCTCGCAGGTATGCCGAAACTAGCATACAATGAGTAATGGCAAACGACCAAAGCCGCTGTTTTGGGTGGACTTGATACGCAAGCGTCTCAGAGTTGCGGAGGAGCATTATGGGGAATGGCGCGGCAGCCAAGAACCGGAAAAGGGCGACGAGTCCCGTGCGGGAAGTCGAGGCGAGTAGCGGCAACGTGTTCGCCGACCTGGACGTGCCGGACGCCGAAACGGCACTGGCCAAGGCAGAGTTGGCCCGGCGAGTCAGCGCCATCCTCTCGGCTCGGGAGCTGACCCAGGCACAGGCGGCGACCGTCCTCGGCATCGACCAACCGAAAGTGTCCGCCCTGATCCGTGGGAAGCTGGACGGATTCTCCACGGACCGGCTCTTCCGCTTCCTGAATGCCCTTGGCCAAGATGTGGAGATCGTCGTCCGCCCACGTCGGCCGAGGAACCGCTACGCATCGACTCGCGTGGTCAGCGTTTGACACGTCCTGCCGGGTTGAACAAAAACGCGAACATCGGTTGCTGCGCCGGCCTCTGGGATGCTAGTTCTTATCTCGGATCTCTACCTTCAGCCCCTCGACCCAGTGCTTGTGCTCGTCGGTGTAGTAGAGGTACGCACGGCTGGCCGGGCTGGTGTAGGTGCCGGGGACGGCGGCGAGCAGGCTGATCGGCAATTCGACGCGTTCCTCCGGTTTCAGCGCCCGCCAGTACAGGACCACGTCGCGTCCCAAGACCTCGTACGCCGCCATCTTGCCGGCCTTGACGAGTTCCTTGAGCTGGTCGTGACGGACTTCCAAGCCGCCCGGCACGCCGATGATTGCGACCGGCATGGGAATCGTCTCGCCGGTGCGATTGACGACGGCCACCGTCGCTTCCGTCACGCCGCCTTCCTCTACCGTCTGGTCGCGCAGGGCAACTTCCAAGTTGACCTTGCACGCTTCCGACGAATCGGGCTTCAGGCGATGGTACTTCAGCGTGGCTGAGTACGGCATCTGCGAGCCGCCCGTCATCTGGATCTGAACCTGATGCTTGCCGGGCGGCAACGATGCGGTCGCGTCCGGCAATTCGATGGCCCCTTGCGTGTCGGCGGTGAATTCCACAGGTTTGCCCAGGGGCGATCCGTCGACGGTCAAACGCAGCGTCCCCGGCGCTTTGGGCTTGGCCCGCGACTGGTCGTAGGCCACGATGGCCCGCAGCGCCAAGACGGTGGATTGCGTCGAGCCGAACCGTCCGGCCTTGCAGCTTTCGGCCAGGTACTTGATCGACTTTTCCAAGTTCTCGGCGTAGTCCGGGCTCTTGAGCCAGGCCAGGACGGCCAGCGCGGTCGTCTCGATCATCAGCGCGTGGCCCCCGCTGCCGACGACCGACATCGTGGCGCCGGTCAACGATCCGTCTTCGGTCTGCTTGCCGGCCAGTTTGTCCAGCAGGCGATTGGCCCCGTCTTTCTCCCCACCCAACAACAGGACGTTCGCGCCCAGGGCCATGACGTAGGTGTTCTGCGTCCGCTCGGCCGCGTCTCGGACCCAGGCGACTTCCGCCGCCAGATCGCCTTCGACCTTGGCCTCCAGCAACGACCAGGTGTTGTAGCTGTTGGCCACTTCGGGCTCGGCCAGCCACGTGTGCAGCGTGTGCGTCTTGCGGGCGTATCCGCCTTTGCCGTCGCGTTGAGCAAGCAACCACGTGCGGGTGCGCTGCAGCATCGCCGGATCGACGTGCCGGACCGTGGCCATGTCCGTGAACTCCAGCAGGCCGTAGGCGGTCAGCGCGTCGTGGCCGGGATCGTTGCCGAACCACTCGAAGCCGCCGCTGGGGGACTCGAACCCCAACAGCCGCTCGTAGCCCTTGGTCAGAATGTCGCCGCTGCGCTCGACCAGCGACGGGTCGACGCCGTGATGGGACAGAAAGTACTGTTGGGCCATCACCAGCGGATAGACGGTCGAACTGGTCTGTTCAAAGCAGCCGTACGGCTCCTGAATCAGCCGCTCCAAAGCCTCGGTCAGGCTGGCCAGCGGCGTGGGATAGACGACGGCCCGTGCCGCGAGGCTGCCCGGCACCAGGTCCGCCGGAATGGTGAACTCGTGGGACACCGTGTCGCCGGGGCGGAGCAAGCCGCCGGCGCCGGCCTCGATCGGGAAGCCCAGCGGCTTGACGATCACAGAGCGAGTCACCTCGTCGCGATACGGACCGGCGTTGGCCGAAAGCGTGAATTCGGCCCGGCCGTTGAAGTTGCCGACGCGGACGCGCATCATCCGCCGAACCCGCTCGTTCGGCTGGACGGCGAATGGCGGGAGTGCCGATTCAATCTTCTGCGACGCCTGAGCCGTGATGCGGATCGCCGTGCCGTCCAGCGGCGTGTTGGTGGCGTTCACGACGCCGATCGGTGCCCGGATCACGTCGTCCATCGTGACCTCCAACGGCAGCTTGGGCTCCAAGTAGAACGGTTCGACGGACTCGATTTGCAGCGTTTGGCTGCCCAGCGCGCCGTCGGTGCCGAAGGCGTCGGCAAACACGCGGAAGCTGGTCACGGCATCGTTCAAGCCGAACTCGATCGTCGCTGTGCCCTCCTGACCGGTGCGAATCCCGGCGTGCCAGAAGAGCGTTTCCGTAAAGTCGGCCCGTTCGCCGGGTTGGCGGTTGCTGCGGACCTGGTGAGCGTAGATGCGGACGGGGACGAAGTCGTGGCGGATCGGGCCTGCAATGTCACCCGCGACCAACGGCTTCTCGGCCGCCGCAGCCTGTTCCAGCGATTGAGCCATGCTCTGGCGTTTGCCGAGTGACTCTTCGCGGGCGGGCTGCGACGCGAGGGCCGGTTCGGCCGCGGCTTCGCTGGCCTCGGCTTGCTCGGCCTCTACGGACTGGTCCGCCGGCGCGGGATTGCCGTCGCCGTCCAGCGCATACGACCTCAATAAGCTCGGGCAAGCGACGGG